>NZ_BAAJLS010000003.1:0-539181 GCF_057539655.1 Alteromonas sp. 4NH20-0056
CTAACGGCGGGTTTTTTGCTTTTAGGCGGTAAAGAAAAGTGGGCATGAGATCATCATAAATGTCTACTGTTTGCCGGTATGAGCACACGGCTTAAGCATAAAACAAGCAAAAAAAAGCCCCTGTCTAACGACAGGGGCTTTTTATTATGAAAAATGTTGTGCGCTTTACGTATCGATGCTGTCGGACTGCGTGGATAATATAAATACTAAGGCGTTCCCCATTTCTCTTTAGTTTTTAATTTAGAACCGGTAGGCGTAAGACAAACTTAAGAAATCTAACCCAGGGTTATTATTATTAAAACCACCATTAGAAAAGTGCATATAACGCATTGCAATGTCATGTGATTCATCTAACTCAACTAATATTCCAAGTCTATCTTCGAACTGGTAGTTAGAGCCGATATCTTTACCCGCAATCTCTTGATCACCGATATAGCTTACGCCTATACCCGCCTCGATATAGACAGGATAGTCATCGTTCCATGATGCTATTTGCTTTTTGAAAACGGGGGTAAGTGACGCCGCGTAACTAGAGCTTCGCGTATTACCATCGCCGTATTCCCATACCACCGCGCTTACCTCCCATGACAATGTTATCTCGCCAAACCAACTGGTGCTTAACGACTGCTCTAAAGGTTGATACGCGAATCGAATTCCATCTACATCATCAAAGCCTATCATATAGTCGACACTGACTTGTTGACCTGCGGTTGATGGTAATACATATAACCCTGATGACAGCATTGCAGCTGCTAATAACTTCTTGTTCATTAATTTGCTCCCTTTATGCATTATTAGAAGCAAATTACTTTCCAATTTTTAAATTTGTTTTATATCAGTAAGTTATCTTTTTTATTTCGATGAGGCGAGGAAGTGATGGAAATATATAACGTGTACAGAGAAATATTTACAGGGAGGACCAGATATCTTCTTTACGCACGCCTTGTTGCGAGCGGTATGACTCAATAATTTGTGTTCCATCATCGATTCTATATTGCTTTTTTAGCGCGTCGATGAGTGCAGTGCTTTCCGAAAGGAAGATGTTTAATTCGTTGATAAGGGTGTTGTGGTGAATAGTAGACAGTCGGAAGTTCACAATATTGTGAGGCAAGGTTACGTCTATAACAAACTCACCGAGAGCTGGGTTTCGTTCTAGTACTGCTTGACCCACATGGTATTCAATATCGATGGCGTCAATGCGACCGGTATTAAGTAATGAAAACCCAGTATATACATCTTCTACTGAGGTTATTTCAGTAAGGTTATCATCAATACGCTGCTGCCATTCTACAGGAGTAAAGCCAAATGGAACCGCAAGACGCTTTACTGAATCAAACCCTTTGCCTACTGACGGTGGCTTAACGAAGGTTACAGAGAGCGTTTCGGCGATTGTTTCAGAAAATATCTTCTCTTCTGCTTTTGTAATTTGGTTGTACCATCGTGGGCTATCAGGGTATACGAAATCGACATTACCCTTCTGCATTTCCATCTGTAGGCGACGTACCGGCATACTAAGATAAACAAACGTATGACCAGAATGTTCGGAAAAAGCTTGTAAAACTGCCCAGCCAAGGCCTTTATCGTTCGAGGCGGCAAAATCATAGTGAGGATAGTATTCGATGTTTTGAGCGCCAACAATATAGGTATCAGCAGATGCAAATTCAGTGCTGATCAAGAGTAGTAGAAAAAGAAAGCGTAGCTTCACAGTAAACTCCAATATTGAGATATGTTAAAGCTACGTCAGGTTACGGTGTATGTAAATGCGTTATTTGTTTAGGTTCCATTATGCTAATGAAAATCTCGAGAGGGCACATTCAGCGCATCAAGCCATGGCGTACGGTCAATTAATTTCCCAGCAATGATATGTATTACACCTTCCTTAGAGCGCTCTAAAATTCCACTTACCTGCAACAGCTTTGCTTTTAAGAAGGGAAGTTGTTGAGCGCGTGCCGTGGATTGCCATACAACAACATTAATATTCCCAGTGTCATCTTCTAAAGTAAGAAATGTCACCCCAGCTGCCGTTCCGGGAGCTTGACGCCCAGTAACACAACCCAACACGCTAACGATAGATTTATGTGGCTTAGTCGCCAAGACGTTAGCACGAATAATGCGAGTAGGTTTTCTTTCTCTATGAATGAGTGATATCGGATGGTCGCCTAAAGATAGCCCTATAGAGGCGTAGTCTTCAATGAGGTTTTGTACCGCATTTGGCTTATGCACAAAGTCGCTTTTCTCATCAATATCGTCAAAGAGTGGTAAGGAGGCTTGCGTATCCATCATCCGCCAACGCGCTTCATAGCGATCTCCGGCAATAGATGAAAATGCGTTTGCGCTAGCAAGTGCTTCAAGTTCGTCTTGCCTAAGAGACAATAGCTGAAGATCAGAAATACGTATAAAGCCCGTTGATGGGCGCGCGTTTACTATTTTTTTTGCACCGTCTTCACTTAACCCTTTTACTAACCGAAGGCCAAGTTGAATGTATTTTGTTTGGCGTTCGACTTTTGCCTCGCTTTCGTATTGAGATGCGTTGATACAAGGTGCCTTAATCGCAATGTTGTGGCGCTTAGCATCTTGCATTAATTGAGAGGGGGTGTAGAAGCCCATAGGATAACTATTGAGTAGCGCCACATAAAATTCCACCGGGAAATAGAATTTTAACCAACATGACACGTACGCGAGTACGGCAAAAGACGCAGAATGTGACTCTGGAAAGCCGTATCCTGCAAACCCTTTTATTTGCTCAAAAAGGTTTTTAGAAAACTGCTCATCGTACCCTCTATCTATCATCCCTTTAATTAGCTTATCCCTAAACTCATAAATACGGCCATCTTTCTTCCAGCTTGCCATTGCGCGTCGTAACTGATCGGCTTCTCCGCCGCTAAAACCTGCTGCAACCATTGCAAGCTGAATAACTTGCTCTTGAAATATAGGTACGCCCATAGTGCGAGACAGTACTTTCTCAACGTCTTTTGATGGGTAACTGATAGTTTCATTACCATGACGGCGTAAAAGGTAAGGGTGTACCATATCCCCTTGTATCGGGCCTGGCCGCACAATGGCGATTTGGACAACCAAATCATAGTAACGACGAGGTTTTAAGCGTGGCAACATAGACATTTGAGCTCGCGACTCTATTTGGAATACGCCTACGGTGTCAGCGCTGCATATCATGTCGTAAACCTGTCTATCATCACCGAGTTTAGTAATAAACGGAATGCTTACTTCGGTCTCGTAATGCTTATTGATCATGTCAAATGTACGCCGTATAGCGCTAAGCATACCTAGTGCTAATACATCGACTTTTAATAAGCCCAACGTTTCAATATCGTCTTTATCCCACTGAATGATCGTACGATCGGGCATCGACGCATTTTCTACCGGAACTAATTCGTATAAGGGGCCTGCGCTGATAACAAATCCGCCTACATGTTGAGATAAATGGCGCGGTGTACCTAACAATTGTTCAGTTAAGTTAATGAGTTGCTCTACACGTTTGTCAGTAGGGTTTAGCCCTAACGCGTGTATTTGAGACTGCCAAGGAATAACACTGTCTCTGCGATTAATTTGTTTCATAACGAAGGTAAGTTGTGACTCACTAAATCCAAGAGCCTTCCCGACATCCTTAAAAGCAGACTTAAAGCGATAGGTAATAACGGTAGATGCTAAAGCAGTGCGCTCTCGTCCATATTTACCGTAAATATATTGGATTACCTCTTCTCGCCGTTGATGTTCAAAGTCGACATCGATATCAGGGGGCTCATTACGTTCTTTTGAAATGAAGCGCTCGAACAACACATTAATTTGGCGAGGGTCTACTGCGGTGATTTCAAGGCAATAACACACGACGGAATTCGCCGCCGACCCTCTACCTTGATAAAGAATACCTTGGCGCTTAGCAAACTGCACAATGTCATAAATGGTAAGAAAGAAATATTCGTATTGCTGTGCCTGTATGAGCGTTAACTCTTTTTCAATAATGGCCCTAATATCTTTAGAAAGCCCTTCAGGGAAGCGTATTTTTATGCCGGCTTCCACACGCTCCCTAAGATAGCGAGTGGGTGTGTAACCGCTAGGAACCAGTTCGGCTGGATATTGATAACACAGCTCCCCTAACGAAAAATGACAATGGCCAGTAAGTGCATTAGTGTTAGTTATCCATGCTTTTGGATAGAGCTTATTAAGTTTGTTTATTGTTCGTAGGCTTCGTTCTGCATTACTGAGTAACGCCGCTCCTATCTGGCTGACCGGTTTGTGTATGCGTGTCGCATGCAGAACATGTTGCAAACTTAGCCTATCGCTATGGTGCATAAGTGCACCCGTGCAAGCGATAATAGGAAAGTGGTAGGTGTCACTCAACCGCATATAGGTTTCAAAGCGGGTATGATCGCACCCATCAAGTAAGCGTTGTCCACCAATATAAACGTTAATCGCAGGGTGTTTTATAAACCAGCTAGCCCAATAGTCATCTTGCGTTTCGTTACCCGACGGTAGCCAAATAAGCTCACAGGATTTAATAGTTTTTAAGTCCCACTCTGCCAGTTGATATTCCCCTTTTTCAGAACGTCGTCTTGCGTTAGTGATAATTCGGCATAGTTCGGTGTAGGCTTTTTTATCAGGGCACAGCAAAACAAATGACAATTCATCATTAAAAGTAAAGTAGCTTCCCACTATCAGTTTTATCGGTAAGCGTTGATGGATTATTTCGTCATACGCTTTTACCACACCGGCGACAGAGCATTCATCAGTAATTGCAATAGCGTCGTACCCTAAAAACGACGCGGTAGTAACCAGTTCTGCAGGAGACGAGGCACCACAAAGGAAGCTAAAATGGCTTTGACAAAAAAGCTCGCTATACACTAGCTATATACCCCTTGTACCCACCAAGACTGATCTTGATCTTTAAATACCAATAAGCGCACGCCAGCGTTTGTTTGGGCAATAAAGTAGTCGCGTTTGTAATTGAGTTGTTCCCACCAACCGCTTTCTAGTCTTACTGGACCGAAACATATTTTTGTTGATGTGGTGAGTGGTGTAGGGGTCTCTAGTAAGAAGGTAGGGCTAACGGCAGTATATTGAACGGCTTTTTCAGTGACGACATTAGTACAGGTTTGTTGTTCGAACATATGACTGTCACCAAGCGCAGGCGTGTAGGTACTAGTGTCGCCTAACTTTGCCTTTAGCCGACCAATAAGTTGCTTCTGCGCAATTGTGGTAAATCGGTTTGAGAAGAAGTCTGTTGTTCCTTCCTCAATCAGCTCAAATTGTTCACAGTGTAATGCAATAGAAATCGCCGGCGCTAAGAGCGTGATGGTCTCTATCTTTAAACTTACCAATGACAGCCAGCTTGATAGTGATGATTGCGGTGTTGCTGCGCTCACCGAAAACACAAGGGGCTGGCCTTCTCGATAGGATATCGTAAAGGTTAATAGGCTGGTAAGTAAGTTTCTTGCTCGAAGATAATGCTCTAGTGCGGTAATACATTGTGTAACGTAGCGCATGAGGTGTGCGGTATTTTCCACTTCGTAAGGTAATAGAATAAACGACTCAAAATGTTCTGAGGGTCTAAATAGCGTTACTTGTGGAAAAGTTTCACCGCGTAATGCGGTTAAATATTGAATTACCGTGTTGGAAAATCGACGGCCTAGTTCGTGAACAGGCAAACGTAATAACTGCCCGACATTGTGAATGCCTACTTTAGATAAGGTAGACAGCGTTTTATTATCTAATTCACTATGCTTAAGTAGGCAGGTCGATAACAAGCGAGTAATGTCTTGCTGCGTATAGCCGCATTTATTTATAGCTTGATGCGCAAGTAGCTTTGCAGCTTCTATACCCCACGCGGTAGCGTAATGATAGTGAATACCCTCATGATTGAACTCTTGCGTTAATACATTCCACAAAATATCGTAGCTACCATAATACTGTAGCAAGTTGTCTAGCCTTATCGCCATACCGCTGATGCTATCGAGCATAATGTCTGAGGCTAACGGATAGAGCCGATGGGCTAACGCGGTAAGCGTACGTTTTTCTGCATCTGCATCAAACGTTAGTATGTTTACATGCGGACATAATGCAGCTGTTTGAGCAAGCCCATGGCCGCTTTCAATACCGGCATTTGTTGCTGCCTGATTTAACTGTATAACGCAATTGTCTTTATCACTGTATGTGATGATAGGCTCAGCATATTCTTGCGCATCACAACATTGCGCGTGTGCATCCAGCGTTAATTGATAACAGTAAAAGTACGCCCAAATCATGGTTAAATAACCGAGTTAAAGGCCTGTTGCTGCGATGTGCTTTTGCACATAGCAGATTGAATAGCGGTATTATCGGGCGTCCATGGTAGTGAAATACTTATGCCTTTTACGGGCCAGCCATGGCGTTGTTTAAGTACATCAACAGTGACATTCTTCTCATGTCGATGCAGTGAGAGGTCTAAACTGATAGGCAGTGATGTGTCACGCGGGTTATCACAGAAAATTAAACACAGCGCATCGTTATGTGTGGAAGCCACCTGTAAACGGCGAGCCGTTTTTGCAGTTAACTTGTTGTTCCACAATACAACGCAATGGCACGCAGTGCTTTTCAAGCATTGTTCTGCTGCCCACAAAGCGTCGTCATCAGATTGCGCATTAATCGCTAACGTTTGCTTTAAATCTATACCAAATGCATTTAACCATGGTGCTTGGATAATGGCGGGACAATTGATGAATACCCGAAGCTTATGTTTTTGAGGTTCAGTCAATACGGCCTTGAACAACGACAGTTCACCAATACCGGTATGAGACGATATACGAACCACGCCAGAGGGGGCGATACCGCCATTCAATGCATTATCTAAGGGCTGATGACCTAATGCATATTTTTGCTCACAGGAGGTACGCTGGCTAGCACGCCAGATATTGGGGTTGTCATATAAAGCGGTAAGAGACGTTTTCATAGCACCAAAATACTGTATGTATGTACAGTATTATAGTGAAGCGCAATACCTTTTCAAGCAATGTGCGCTGCTTGGCAGCACACACATCGCTAGTTATTTGATATATATGAAGATCTTTAGTTAGGCTTGAGCCGGGTGAGACGGTGCTGGCGTTGCTTTAGGATTATTACCGTTTACTGTATTCGTAACCAACTGGCAAAAGTTAATAAAGCCGTCGGCAGTATTTTTAGACCATGCCATTCTGACATTACTTGGTAATGCTTTGACAACTTCAATGACATCTTCAAACGAGGTGCTCTCAGACGCCAATGCTTTTTTCAATGCTTCCTCTAGTGTTGCCCCTTTCTCGTTACACAGCATGACGACAGTAGAGAAGTTACGCATTAACGGAAGCAATGCATTGTACTGATTTTGCTCGATAAGCTTACTCTTAAATGCACTTTCAATACGAGATGTATAAGCCTTCTCCAGCGCATCGGTAACTAATACAAGGTTGTGGTAAGCATAATTCACCTTGCTGTTACTCTGTTTTACCGAATGGCGAGTTAACGCTAACTCTCTTTGTAAGTTTTGAATGCGTAAGACAAAGTAAATCAAAAACAGGGTAAGTAGCCCTATGATACCAAACGCGACAAGAATCATATTTTTGCCTTTTCTTCTTCTATAAATGAATTGATATGCTGCTCTAGGATAAATAGAGGAACAGAACCGTTTTCTAACACAGCGCGATGAAATTTACGAACGTCAAAATTAGCCCCTAATGCCTGCTCTGCTTTTTTTCGAAGGGCTTTTATTTTTATTTCACCAATCTTGTAAGAGAGTGCTTGCGCTGGCCATGAAATATAACGGTCTATTTCAGTATTGACGTTGTGCTCAGAAAGCGCGGTATTTTCCATCATAAAGTCAACGGCTTGTTGTCTGCTCCAGCCCATCATGTGCATGCCTGTATCTACAACCAGACGGCACGCTCGCCACATTTCATAGCTAAGACGCCCGAAGTCATCATAAGGGTCTTCATAAATACCTACTTCTATACCTAAGAATTCAGAATATAGTCCCCAGCCTTCACCAAAGGCTGAAATATACGTGTTGCGACGCACCATAGGTAAATCTTCTAACTCAGCCGCAAGCGATATTTGCAGGTGGTGACCTGGCACGGCCTCGTGCAATGTTAGTGCGGGTAAGGCATATAAAGGACGTTTATCTAAGGCGTAGGTATTAACCCAATAATAACCTGGTTGGTCATCTCTGCTAGGGTGAATATATCGGCCAGTCGTATATTTAGGGGCAATGCTATCGGGTACGGGAGCAACACCATAAGGAGTGCGCGGTAAGTATTCAAACAACTGTGGAAGCTTAGCGTCCATCTTCTTAGCAATAAACGACGCTTCTTTTAAAAGCGCTTCTGCACTTTCAGCATAAAACTGAGGATCTTCTCGTAAGAAAGCAATGAAATCATTAATTGAGCCGTCAAAGTTCACCTTATCCACAACAGCCTGCATTTCAGCACGAATACGTTTTACTTCTTTAAGACCTAAAGCGTGGATTGCTTCTGGGCTCATGTCTGTTGTGGTGTAGTGTTTTGCTCTATTGGCATAATATTGCTCACCGTCGGGCCAACTTTTCGCGGCAATGTCCTCTCGAGAGCTTGGAATATACGTTTCTACCATAAAGTCATAAAACGCCTGATAAGCAGGTAACACACGAGTAGTAATGGTTTCAATAGCGCGCTGTTTCAATGCCTGTTGTTGTGTTTCATCGATGAATTCAGGAAATGAAGTAAAGGGGGCAAAAAAGCCGCTTTCCTCTGCGCTCTCAACCAGATAAGTCGAGATAGAATCTTCAAACCCTTCAAGAACCACACGAGGCTGGGTATAACCTTCAGCAATACCTGCTCTCATATAATCAATTTGTTGCATGAAGTAAGGGAGTAGTGCATCTAGTCGCGCTAAGTAATCGTCATAATCCTTTTGGGTTTTAAAAGACGCGACATTAGGTAGGCCGCCCATTGCACTATGAAATCCATATTCGGAATTAATAGGAACCAGATACGAACGAAAACGGTAATCATCAATGTAATTATCGATACGGTACTTTTGCATTAATAGCGCAATGTACGCATCTTGAGATAAATTTTTATCTGAGTAGGCGTTAAGCGCCGTGCGATAGTCCACCCACTTAGCGTGCTGTTCACCTAACGCTTTCAAAGAGATATCAGGAAGCTTGCTATTTTGCGCTTCAACACCGTGTCGAGAAGCAAGCAGCGGAGAAATAGATAATTCATACTGCCAGATATCATCAAGCAGTGAATAGAAGGTAGTATCTTTATTTTGTTGTGCTGACAGCATGAAACTACTGGCGGCTAAAATCACGAGTAATGCGTAGCGAAACATAAGGGCCTCCGGCAACCTGTATACCGGTATCGCCCGGCTGGTTACTCTTTTGGTGTATATATGGGACTTGGAAACCTTGTTACTTTATCAGATTTATTTTCTAATTTAGTAATTTTGGCTAAACCTTTTTTCGTTACTGAATCAATTCGTAAAATATTGTGCATCGGAATATAGGTTTTATTCACTTCTGCAAACTCAGCTTTCAACCTTTCATGAGACGGATCGACAACCACGCTGGTGTGGGTGTCCCAAACAAAGTCGCCAATTTCAACAAAACCAAATAAAGCACCTTGCGACAAGGCTTTTACATAAAGTTCGTAACGTTCACCGTCGTTAATAAATTGAACGCGATAAAGGGTGAGTTCTTCGGTCATAAACTGCTCTTTAATAGAAGATAGAGGGCTAAAACGGCCTGTCGATTTTACAGTGGTCTATATATACGGGCAATGGTCGAAAATCCAAGCGCTACGCATTGATATAGTAACCCACTGCGTTACTATATTCTCACAACAAGCAATGGTGAAATACAATGATAAAAAAACTTCTCCTAGGTAGTGCGTTTACCGCAATGTCATTTACGGCATGCGCGCACAATCACAATGCGACAGAACAAGCCTTTAACCCTGATACTCAGCGTATAAAATCACACCTGTTTTTTCTGGCTGATGATTTATTAGAGGGCAGAGATACCGGTTCTAGAGGACACGAAATTGCCGCTCTCTATATTGCGACAGAATTTGCAAAATATGGCTTAAAACCAGCGGGCACCGATGGCTACATTCAAAATGTGACATTCCGTAAAGCGAACTTAGTGCAAGAGTCGCCTTCTTTTACGCTACGTCGTGGTGATGACACTATCGATTTTGCTTATCCTAAAGAGTACTTAGCAGGGCCTAGCCTTTTAAATACGGAAGCGACAGTGTCGGGCGAAATGGTATTCGTAGGTTACGGTATCGTAGCTGATGAGCTTTCCCATAACGACTACAGCGATATTGATGTCGAAGGCAAAATAGTGGTTACGTTGGCGGGTAAGCCTAGTGATTTTCCTTCTGAAGAAGGGGCACATTTTGCCTCGGGTTATCAAAAACAAAAGTATGCTGCTGACCGTGGCGCTGTTGGCATGATCACCATTACGACACCTAAAAATGAAAAAGTACGCCCTTATCAAAGTCGTTTAAGCTATATCCATACTCCTCGTATGGCATGGTTGAATGAAAACGGCGAACCAGCAAACAGCTTCCCACAAATTAAGGGTGGCGCTTACATGAGTGAAGCGGCCGCACGTAAGTTATTTGAAGGCGCTGCGCGTAGCTTAGATGACGTTTATGCTGAACTTGAAGCCGACAAGGTTCCTGCTGGGTTTGCATTGCCTGGCACCGTCAATATAAGTAAAACTAGCACGCATGACGTGATAACAAGCCCTAATGTAGTGGGCGTGCTTGAAGGCTCAGACCCTGAATTAAAAAATGAGTACGTTGTATTTTCAGCACACTCTGACCATATTGGCTTTGCGAAAACCGTGAAGAAAGACAATATAAATAACGGCGCGATGGACAATGCTTCTGGTACGTCGGTTATGTTGGAAACGGCACGTTTGTTCAGTGAAATGAAAGAAAAGCCTAAGCGTTCCATTTTGTTTGTATCGGTTACCGGCGAAGAAAAAGGCTTATTGGGCGCAGATTATTTTGCGCGCAACCCGACGGTGCCGGTTACTTCAATGGTTGCTAACGTCAATTTAGACATGCCAATTCTTACTTATGAGTTTGCCGATGTTATTGCTTTTGGCGCTAACCATAGCGATCTACAAGCATCAGTTGAAAAAGCAGCCGCCAACGCTGACATCGAATTAAGCCCAGACCCGTGGCCAGACCAAGCGTTATTCACTCGCTCTGACCACTATGCATTTGTAAAGCAAGGTGTGCCGGCAGTATTCATGGTGCCAGGCCTTAAATCGAAAGATCCTAACGTTGATGGCAGCAAGGTGTTTGGTCAGTTCTTATCTACGCACTATCACAAGCCAAGCGATGATGTTAACCAGCCTTTCAATTGGAAAGCGGCTGAAACCTTTACCAAGGTAAATGCCCAAATTGGTTTGACGTTGGCAAATCAAGAAGAAAAACCAATGTGGAATGAAGGCGACTTCTTTGGAAATACGTTTTCTAAATCGAAGTAGTTTGTATCGACGGTTTATGTAGCATTAAATAAAAAGGGCCAGCACATTGTGCTGGCCCTTTTGTTTTGAATTAGCAGTAAAAATTAAACAAACAGTTGTTTAAACGTTGCCCACTGATCATTAAATTGTTCAGTAGGTTTGCGTGTAAACCCACTGCGAATGAAAAGATTAATACGGCCATCGGTATAACAAATAAGCATATTGGCAATGACAGATTCATCAGCGGTAAGCGTTTTGCCTTCGCGTAGCTTTCTTTCTCGTAATACCTGCTTTAGCTGTGTTTCTAAACGTTCATACAGCTTTGCAATACGGGTTCGCAACCGCTCTTGTTCACCCATAAGTGCATCACCATTTAAAATACGTGTAATGCCAGGGTTCTTTTCTGCAAAACCTAAAATAAGGTGAAGAATAAGTTGGCAACGAGCCAAAGAGTCTTTTTCTTCATCAATAATTTTGTTAATCCGGGTAAACAATGTTTCTTCGATAAACTCAATGAGGCCTTCGAACATTCTTGCTTTACTTGGGAAGTGTCTATACAGCGCTGCTTCCGACACACCTACTTTTTCAGCAAGTTTAGCGGTAGTAATGCGCTGGCCAGGGCTTGTTTCTAACATTCCCGCAAGGGCTTGCAAAATTTGCGCTCGGCGATTTGTTTTTTTCACAGCAGGCATGACGAGAGTATTCCTCCACAACCGAACAGCATGTGTCCGTGTTCCATGTTAAGTTGTTTAGAGCAGCATGCTCTAGTTCTACGATAGCGTTTTAGTTATTTTTATTATATTGCTCACTGATAAGCGCCACGAGCTGTATTGCTAATGCCGACTTGCTGGTGGCGGGTAATTTTTCATCACCATCAGGCCAAATCACATGCAGGGCGTTACTGTCGCTGTTAAACCCCAACCCTTCGGCAGTAATATCATTAGCTGCAATCATATCAAGGTTTTTATTAGCGAGTTTGCCGCGTGCATACGTTTCAACATTCTGGCTCTCTGCCGCAAAACCGACACAAAATGGTTTTTTCTCTTGCTGAGCAACCGTTGCTAGAATATCAGGGTTTTTTGTAAAAGTAAGTGTTAACTCATCGCCAGTTTTTTTTATTTTATTATCAGCAACCTGTGTTGCTTTGTAATCAGCTACCGCTGCGGTGGCGATAAAAATATCGCACGTATCGAGCGTATTTTTACAGGCGTCCAACATATCATCGGCACTGAGCACGTCAACGCGTTCACACCCTTCGGGAGTCGCTAGGCTAACAGGCCCGGCTATTAATGTTACCGACGCACCAGCGCGCTTTGCAGCTTCAGCAATAGCAAAGCCCATTTTTCCTGAGCTATGATTTGAGATATAACGCACAGGGTCAAGGGGTTCGCGGGTTGGACCCGCGGTAACAACAACGTGTCTATTGGCAAGGGGCTTTGGCGTATCGCTATCGAATGCGTGTGATACTTTATCGGCAATATCTTGCGGTTCAACCATTCTGCCTGCGCCAACATCTCCACATGCTTGCTCGCCACTATCTGGGCCAATAAATGTAACGCCATGCTGCAATAATATTGAGCTGTTAACCTGAGTAGCTGACGCTTTCCACATTTGCTGATTCATGGCTGGAGCAATAAAAATACGCGCAGTCGTTGCAAGATATAACGTTGTTAACAAGTCATCTGCCATACCATGCGCAAGTTTAGCCATGGTATTTGCCGTTGCAGGCGCTATCAATAAGATATCAGCCCACTTAGCTAATTCTATATGCCCCATTGCGGCTTCCGCTGCGGGATCTAAAAGATGTTGATGAACTGGGTTGCCGGATACGGCTTGTAAAGAGAGTGTACTCACGAATTCGGTAGCAGAGTCTGTTACTACCACACGTACATTGGCATTCAGTGCTTTTAGTTTACGAACAAGATCTGGCGTTTTGTAGGCGGCAATCCCTCCGCATACTCCAAGCAATATGTTTTTATTAGCTAATGACATAAATAGTTCAAACCGTCTTTTTATGCGTTAAGCCTATCATGAAGGCTTTTTGTTAGGTAGCTGAACATGTGGGTTCTATGTATGTGAATACATAACAATACGGCGAACTCGACTTATGTTCAGTCGCGCACACTTAACCGCTTAGTGTGTAATAACGATAGATATGGACAAAGGTTAAGAGCAATGACAATAAAAGTATGGCCGATACAAGAGAGGCCACGAGAGAAGCTTTTGCACCTAGGCGCTGAACGGCTAAGTGATGCTGAGTTGCTCGCCGTCATGTTAGGGAAAGGCGTAAAAGGAAAGTCGGCCTTGCAGCTGTCTCACGACCTACTGATGCGCTTGGGGTCGTTGCGAGAAGTAGTATTAGCCAGTGAAGATGAGTTTACATCAATAAAAGGCTTAGGAACATGCAAGTACGTGCAGTTTCAAGCGTCATTTGAAGTGTTTAAACGCAATTTGGAGATTCCGCTTACGCGACAAAATGCCTTTCATAATGTTGAAGATACAAAATACTACTTGAGAGCCAAGTTGCGAGACTGTCAGCAAGAAAAATTTGCCATGTTAATGCTTGATAGCCAGCACCAACTTATTGCTTTTCGAGAAATGTTCACTGGCACAATAAACAGCGCCGCGGTGTATCCAAGAGAACTGGTAAAACAGGTAATGAAAGATAATGCAGCAGCCATTATTCTTGTTCATAACCATCCGTCAGGCATTGCTGAACCAAGCCATGCCGATATTCGTTTAACCAATGAGATCAAAACGGCAATGGACATGATCGATGTCTCCGTGTTGGATCATTTTGTTGTGGGAGACACGGAAACGGTTTCATTTGCACAGCGCGGGCTGATAAACTAAACTTTCTATGTCATTTGTCGATTATATTCTAGTCAAATAGTTGAAAATGATTTAGCATAGGATCTAATGGGTAAATTTCTTGAAAGGACTATTATGAAAAAGTCAATTATTGCATTGTTTGCAGCAGCAACTATGGTTGCTGGCGTAAATGCGCAAGATAACGCAGGTGGTACAGGCACTACTGGTTTAGGTGGTGTAGGCGTTGGTGGTATTCTTACTGGTGCGGTTGTGTTGGGTGTTGCGGTTGGTATTAGCAATAACAACTCTGCTGATGCTCCAGGCCAAGAGCCAGGTCCAGGTCCAGGCCCAGATCCAGAGCCAACGTGTGAAGGCGATGACCCATTAGTAGACGGTGTTTGTGTTGGTACAACCAATACACTAACTAACACTGTTACGGTATCGGGCACGCAAACAGTTACACAAACTATTACTGTTCCAGTAACGTTCACGTATACGCCTACTGTTCAGTAAGTTAAAGCTTATTCAAAAAAGCCGCTTTTATTAGCGGCTTTTTTATTTTTATCTCCTATTTTTCAATAACGCTTCAACCATCGATGCATTCACATGAAACTACATTTTTTACTGGCTTTAGTTTGCTCGCTTAGCCTTTTAATATCTGGTTGCTCTACAACCACGCAAGCCTATTTCAATACTATAAATATTGCTTTTAAAGGGCGTTCAGTCGAATTGTCAGAAGCAGAAGTTGCAGCTAGCAAGGCCGACGTAATGCAAATTAAGGCCGGTGAGCGCGATCTTGCTGTGCTTGCCCTCGCCTTTATCGACGGTGAAAAATACCGCTGGATATCAGGAGACAATATTGTTTTCACCATGCAACATGGGGTTATCGTGCAGACTGAAGGCCTTGATAGCGACTTGCATTACACCGGCAACCTTCAGAATAACCCCCTTGGCAGCGACGATACACTGGCGTTTCAATGGGGGCGCAAGGTGGATGTCGAGAATGTTGGTTATGGCCTTGGCGTAAAGTCTACATGGCGCATTACCGGCGAGGAAACACGCGAGTACATGGGGTACGCTATCCCTATGCTGGCAGTAAAAGAACAGGTTACGTTTCCCAGTACTACACCCTATATTGAAATTGGCTTATCTTGGGAAAATACATATTATCTGCATGCCTCTACAAAACAGCTGCTAGCCACATCGCAAAAGTTTAACCCGAAAGGTGATGTATACGACATGGTGTATCTAAGCCGTATTGTTCGTCTTATGAATAAGCAAGAGGGCGCACAATGAAATACTTAACCACATCACTTTTATTGTTGAGTTTTATTTTCAGCCTTTCTGTTAGTGCAAAAGTAACAGTCATTATTAATACGACGGCGTATGAGTTTGAACAGCCAATTAGATTAAGTAACGTATTATCAATTGTTGAAAACAATGGTGAATGGTACTGGCCGACGTCTGCGGTCTATGATTTGACCGACAGTACCGCAGAAAGAGAAAAAGAAGCGGTGTTATCTCATTTGCGTAAATTACTAGGGGCATATAGTGATAATGTCGATATGCGCAACACGCTTGAGTCGCTTTACACCCAAATAAGCGATTGGACGGTGGCTACTCGCAAGGTTATGCCAGTATCATATAATCGCGCACGGTTAATTTTCGCTGACAACCCTATGTTCAAAGAAGGTCGTTATTTAATACGTTTAAGTGGCCGGCCAAACGTGGTTCATTTCTCTGGTGTGGTAGCAAAACCTGGCGCATACGAGCATAAAAGTAATACCTCTTTATTTACGTTACATAGCGGTGTGAAATCGACGCCTAATGCAGACAACAGTTTTGTATATGTCGTCGCGCCAGGCGGCACGATATCTAAGCGTGGCATAGCATATTGGAATATCGATTTTACTCAGCTTATGCCAGGTAGCCACATTGTTGCCCCGTTATCTACCGGGTTATTCGATTCAACATTGGATACGTTGAACGCGCGCATTGCCGCGCTAGCAGTACATAGGATCCTCCCTCAATGAGCGCTCAATCACTCTTTAACAAAGCCGCTATTGCCATCGCTGTTGGTAGCGTATTTACATCATCAGCTTTTGCCGATACCGAATTAAAAGTAAAGTCATCACAAATGGTGCAAGGGGGCAGCGGGCTTATCCAAACGCCTACCGCTCGCATGGGCGAAGAAGGTGATTTTTCAATTAACTATACCGATAACGGGGAATACCGTTTTTTCTCTGTTAACTTACAGCTGTTTGATTGGATGCAAGCAACCGCGCGTTATACCGACGTAAGAACACGCCTCTATAGTCAGTTCCCTTCATTTAGTGGCGATCAGACGTTAAAAGACAAAGGGTTAGATGTAAAATTCAGGCTATGGAAAGAAAGTTATTACATGCCTGATATCTCTGTAGGGTTTAGAGATTTCGGCGGTACGGGTTTTTTTGAAAGCGAATATATCAATGCCAGTAAATCAGTTGGCCCTTTTGATATACATCTAGGCCTTGGTTGGGGGTATTTAGGTACTGCCGATGATATTACCAGTCCATTATGTGAAGTAAGGGAGAGCTTTTGTAGTCGTCCTACTGGGTTTTCTGGGCGTGGCGGGAAGGTCGACTATGACCAGTTTTTTAAAGGCACAATGGCCGTTTTTGGTGGTATTGAGTATCAAACGCCATGGGAACCGTTAACGCTTAAATTAGAACTTGAAGGCAATGACTATTCAAGAGACCGGGCCGGTGAACTGCAACAAGATTCTCGCTGGAATGTGGGGGCTGTGTACCGCTGGAATGACCTTGACTTTAGCCTTAATTACCAGCGTGGAAACACCATAGGATTTGGCGTGAGCTATCGTTTTAATATGAACACGATAAGCCAAATAAAAGTGGATAACGAGCCGCGTTCTATCATGGCACGTCAAGCGCCAGATACGATTGACGACGTTAATAAGTCACGCTTATACAATAACTTGTACACCACATCGGGCTTTTTGTTATCAGACGCTGAAATTACAGAAGATGAAGCAACGTTCTATGGCACGCAAGTGTCTTATCGCGACCAAGAAGAAGCCATAGAGCGCATTGGCAGGGAAGTGGCGTCTGAACTACCGGACTCGGTGAAAACCTATCACATTATCGATAACCGTGGTGGGTTGCCGATGGTTGATACTGAAGTTGATGCTGAAGCGTTTATTGCTGCTGCCAGATACGAGGGTATTGATACTGATATTACCGATACGTATGAACGTACGGCGCCATCTGAAGAAGTTATCAATGCCTATGATCCTGAAAACGATTCGGGCCTTTTTTATAGTGCCGATCTTTTCTGGTCTCAGTCGTTTGGTAACCCTGAAGACTTTTATTTGTTCCAAACAGGTTTGGTATTAAGCAGTGGGTATGCGTTTAATCGTAAGCTTGCTTTAATGGGCAGTGCTCGTGTTACCTTATTTGAAAACTTCGATAAATTTAACTTTTTAGTCGATGGTGAAGAAACGACATTGCCACGTGTGCGAACCCGTGTTCGTGAATATGTGTCTGACAATCCTGTAGGCCTAGATACGGCGTTTCTTCACTACAAAGATAGCATCAGTGAAAATGTCTTTGGGCAAGTATATGGTGGCTATTTAGAAACGATGTTTGCTGGTGTAGGTGGTGAACTATTGTATCGCCCAGTTGATAGCAACGTGGCATACGGAATAGATATAAACTACGTTAAACAGCGCGATCCGAATAGCCAATTGGCCACTATTGATTATGAAGCTATCACGGGACACGCTAGCGTTTATTGGAAACCTGAATTCTTAAAAGGTACTCAAGTTACTGTAGGAGTAGGGCAGTTCTTAGCAAAAGACAAAGGGGTAAACATCGACTTTGCTAAACGTTTTGATAGCGGCATTGTCGTCGGGGCTTATGCAGCCTTTACCGATGTATCTGCTGAAGAATATGGTGAAGGCAGCTTTACTAAGGGCTTCTATATTTCTATCCCTACCGATCTGTTTTTACTGACTCCTTCAAAAGGGCGAGGGTTATTCCCTTGGGTACCTATTTCCCGTGATGGGGGGCAGCTTCTTAGACGGCCAGTACGTTTAATTGACGTTACTGAAATACGATCACCGTTTTACGATTAGAAAAAGGAGCGAAAGCTCCTTTTTTGTTTTTTAAGGTGTCGGGTTAATACTTTACACGCTTAGTGAGCCGTTTTGCGCTGCATTAAGGGCGCCCTGTAACGCGCTAGGCTATGTTATGTTATTAAGTACACACATCACGGAGCGAGATATCAAAGGTTTCCACAGGCCTTCCTAGACGCTGCAATGCCATAACGGCCGATGACGTATCAATAAAACGTGTAATGGTATTGTTATCAGGCGAAGGAGAGTGGGAACGCGCTTTTGTTCGTATTAGGGCATTAACGCAAGAGCCGCATTAATTTGTTTCTTTTATAATCTCGATAATTTCAGTGGTAGAGATAGAGGGCGTACGAGGTAAATAAACAACTTCACAACAATCTTTAAATTCGTCAAATTTACCTTTCCAGTCATCTCCCATCACTAGCACGTCAGCGTTATGCTGTTTGATATAGTCACGCTTTTTCTCGAGTGACTCTTCCATAAATGCTTCGTCAACAAAACGCATAGAAGTAAGTAACTCTTCTCGACTGGAATAGGGGTAAATGGGATTGCGCCCTTTTTTACTGAAATTAAGTTCATCAGAAGATATACCCACAATGAGATGGGAGCCAAGTGCACGCGCACGTTTAAGAATGCGTATATGCCCAATATGAAGTACATCAAACGTGCCGAAAGTAATAATTCTGCGCAAATTTTCACCTCATTGTGTTCAGTTAAATATGTGGTAATGCGTTTACCGTTTTCACAGTACAACTCTATCGTTAACGGTCGACAGCGTGTTTTCATAAGCGCAAATTACTGCCAAGGGCTTTTAAGCCGCCTACATTATTAGCACGTTTCACCCTGTGTTAGAATCAATGCAATATTACCTAGCGCACAAAGTAATGGCTTACACTGTGGCGTAAACCGAACGTGTTATCTTGCGAATTTGAATGAATCACGCGCATGATTAAGCAAATAATAGTGACGTATTTTACGGCAAAACGCGATTTTTCACGCCACCCGTTACCCTTAACTAAAAAGGTCAAAACGAGATGTAAATGATGTTGATGACCCGAAATTTTAGGGCAAAATTTGTGTTTTGCTAAAAAAAGAACACATCGCGCAGTAATGTAAATTTGAAAATGGCGGTTGAGAAGTGTTTTCAATAAAAGTGCATTTTTTTATGGTTTAAATGTGGATATACAGTAATATGCACCGATTAGGCGATAAATATTGCGCTTTTTTTACTTTCTTATTGAAATAAGTCTGTGTTTGCTGTATAAAATGCGCCCTCTAATTTATAGTAATACGTCATTTGACCCAACGACAGTTTGAGCGCTGGGATTGACTGACGCGACAGTTATCGTTGTTCTGGAGACAAATACAATGTCAAGAGTATGTCAAGTAACAGGTAAGCGTCCAACGGTTGGTAATAACCGTTCACACGCAAGAAATGCGACTCGTCGTCGCTTTTTGCCAAACCTTCAAACTCACCGTTTTTGGGTTGAGAGCGAAAACCGTTTTGTTAAACTACGTTTGTCTGCAAAAGGCATGCGTATCATCGATAAGAAAGGTATTGATTCAGTATTAGCTGACGTCCGTGCCCGTGGTGAGAAAATCTAAGGAAGCCGACAATGCGTGATAAAATTAAATTAGTTTCTTCAGCTGGCACAGGTTTTTTCTACACCACTGATAAGAACAAACGTAACATGCCTGGCAAAATGGAGATCAAAAAGTTTGATCCTGTTGTGCGTAAGCACGTTATGTTCAAAGAGGCAAAAATCAAGTAAAGCCCTTTTAGAAAGAGCACTTGCTTTTGTCTCCACGAAAACCCGGCCCATGCCGGGTTTTTTGCGTTAAGGATGGTTGCAGGTACTACAGTTGAAGGTACTATAGCTAAAAAACAATAGGGTGTGCAGGTGGCTAGACTTTCTCAACGAGCAATGAATAACGTCGTTATTATCGCCATGCTCATTATGATAGCGCTTTTTAATATAGACAGCTTTCTTCCTAAGCCAAAGCAACCTGATAGTCGGCCTTTATTGCCCACATCTGCCTATGTGCTTAAAATTGAGCACGACAAAAACAAGCTTGAACGCAGCGGTCAACAATGGCGGCAAGTGTCTTCGGTGTCGCCACTTGCTATATCACCTAAAGCGCAGTTCGACGCATGGCAACACGCTAGCTTACAGCAAACAACGTTACCCGATAACGCGCTACAGCATACCGAACCCTATATTGTCGTGGCATGGTTGGCGGGGGAGCCTAATGGTCTTGTTTTTGCGTTTTACCCCCAAACTAACCCTATTACCGTAAAAACCAATAATACATGGTATACGCTGAATAACGCGTCCATCACAACGCTGCTCCCTTGGTTGCGTGAGCCGTCGGTTAAAGGTGAACAGCTACCATGACGCGTATATTGATAGGTGCGCGTCTAGGCTTTGGAGTACAACATGCCTGAATTGCCAGAAGTTGAAGTCAGTCGTTTGGGGGTTACCCCTCACCTGCTAAACAATAAAATTAGCCGTATCATTATTCGAGAACGACGCATGCGATGGCCCATTCCCGAAGAGGTGCTGCAGGCTGAAGGTCAGATAATTACTGCGATAAGACGTCGGGCAAAATATTTAATGCTCGATACTGACGTAGGAACTATTATTTTGCATTTAGGAATGTCTGGCAAGTTACGGGTGATTGATGCAAATACGCCTGTTTTTAAGCATGATCATGTCGACATTGTTATGGATACCGGTAAATGCTTGCGTTTTAATGACCCTAGGCGCTTTGGTGCTGTTCTTTGGCAAGAAACGGGTGATACGTTGAAGATGATGTCTCATTTAGGCCCTGAGCCTCTTACAGACGCATTTGACGATGAGCGCTTGTACTCTCTCTCGCGAGGTAAGCAAAGTGCGGTTAAAAACTTCATTATGGATAATGCCGTCGTAGTCGGCGTTGGGAATATCTATGCGAACGAAGCGCTCTTTTTAGCTGGTATAGACCCTCGGCGTCAGGCCGGAAAAATCAGCAAGGCCCGTTATAAAGCCCTCACTGGCACCATAAAGCAGGTGCTGGCCAAAGCCATAGAGCAAGGGGGCACGACACTAAAAGACTTCGCACAAACCGACGGTAATCCAGGTTACTTTGCACAGCACCTTAACGTGTACGGAAGAAAAGGCGAGCCGTGTGAAGTATGTGACACCGAAATTCAAAGTAAAGTTATTGGTCAGCGTAATACGTTTTTTTGTAAACAGTGTCAGCGATAGCGCAAAAATAGCACTTCAGCGAGGGACAAGCGGGTGAGCATAATAAGCCCACCACATGCACTACTGGGTAGCGTGAAGTCTATCTTTGAGGGCTTGCTCTACAAAAGGGTGACAAAACTCACCCACTTTACCTCGATGCAGGGCCACCTCTTTTACTAATGTTGAAGAAATAAATGAGTTTTCTTCTGCGGGCGTTAAAAACACGCTTTCTAATTTTCCATTTAAACGGCGATTCATGTTGGCAAGTTGAAACTCGTATTCAAAGTCTGACACGGCGCGTAGCCCGCGTATCAAAATGGTCGCATTTTGCTGATCAGCAAAATCAGCAAGTAGGCCAGTAAACCCAACTACGTCAACATTTGATAAATGCTCGGTAACTTTTTTAATCATTTCAACCCGTTCTTCCAACGAAAAAAGCGGCTTTTTGCTAGGGTTTGAAGCGATTGCTACTACAACATGTGAGAATAATTTCGATGCGCGTTCTATAAGGTCTGCGTGACCGTTAGTAATAGGGTCGAAAGTACCTGGGTAAAGCGCTCTAGTATGCATAGTGTCTATATCTTCTTCGTTAGTTGAACTGTCGCGACAGGCAAAATGCTGCCAAATTAATTTCCGTTATAGCCTTTCATACAGTATTGCCAATCATTTTCCTGCCAATAAAACTGTTTATTCTTGGCTTTTTCTTTATGCAAGGAACGTAAAAGCCTGTCAAGGTTACCTGCTTTCCAGCCATCTCCTTGACGTTTATAGCATCTGTCAAAATCAATAAGCCAAATATTACGGGCATCATCCATCATAATATTTCTTATGTTCGCATCATGATGATACACCTGGCAACGATGCATGTCGGCAAGTGCTTTTCCAACGTTTTGCCAGTCTTGCGGTGTCAATGCCTCTCGTGTAAGCACATGATGCAAATCTTGGCTATCGGGTATGGCTTGCGTTATCAAGTCTCCTCGATAAATAAACCCTCTGCGGTGTATATAGGCCGCTACCGGCACAGGAACGCGTAAACCTTGTTCGCGCATAAAGCACAGCAATGAAAACTCTTCAAAGGGGCGAGAGTTATCGACGCCAGTAAACACATACTGATCTTCAAGCAGTTTCCCTACTAAGCCGCCCCGCCGAAAGTGACGAAGTACCCATTGGTTCATTTCATGTCCAATGAAGATGGTTGTACCACGTCCCTTTGCCTTACCTGTTATTTTGTTCTGATATTGCCAGTACTCATGACTAAACAAATCCGTTGTCGGTTCGCTAACACGCGTGTCATCGAATAGAAAGTGGTGTCCCGCACCGATGTCTCGTCTTATTGCCGTCATGCTGCCCACAACTTATGCTAAATAGGCCATTCTAACGATTTATTTTAGTTTTTCAGCAACGAGAGGGCATCTGTGGAAAAAAACATTAAAACAGCGGTAGTTATATGCTTATTAACATGTCGCACTCGTTAAATATGCAGATTAACGTGAAGGTTTTATAAATGATGCCGATACGCTTGGCGAACCTGCCTCTTAAACGGCGTCGTGATATTGCCTGCCCTGGATAATGCAAACCGACGTTTGTTGCTAGAACAATACGCAGGTATCGCTAAGTATCTATATGTTAAAGAAAAAACTGTGATACTTTGCAGCGGGTTCAAAACAGAGTGTGAGACTACCGACATTATCTTCATTAAGCACGCCACCGGTTGGCCGAATACCATACCGGCTATGTAACAACGTGAAAGTCATGGAAAGACCTCCCTTGATGCATATGAGCAAAAAGGGCTTCACTTATGGAAAATTACCGAAGACGCGATAATCACCAAAAATAAAGGAAGTGCGAGGCTAACTTAATACTGAAAGTTTGGGTAAATGACGGGAGTTATCTACACTAAACAAAGCAAGTAAGAATGCTAAGCAGGGAGAGTTTTTTATATGACAACGCCCTCAATGGTGAGGCTGTTAAGGAAGTCGGCACATTCGTTAGCCGTTTACTTGTGTATCACTATCGTTTCACTCTCAACTTATGCCGGTTGCGTGTATGCTCAGCAGACCGACGTAGTGGTAAATGATAGTGTTTATATCGCGAGTCTTTCACAAGCAGAATTGCGCAAAATCTTTACCGGTCATCGTCAATACTGGGACAACGGTAAAAAAATCAACGTTTTCGTATTAGAAGATGACGCCGAACTGCACACTGCTTTTTGTCGAGAGCAGTTACAAATGTTTCCCTATCAATTATCCAGACTTTGGACTCGCATTACCTATTCGGGCCAGGGAGTAACACCAACGCGCGTCGCCTCGCAAGATATGTTGATTGACGCACTTGAGAACACCGAAGGGGCCATTGGCTATATCCAAAAAGGGATGATGGGCAAGTTCAAACGGATTGAGGTAAAAGAACAATGAGCATAACAACACGTTATATCAACATAGCTAGTGTGTGTGCGTTTTTAATTTCAGGGTTGAGTTATGCACAGGAGTCTAAAGACTTCTCTTGGCACGGCTACGTTGCGCAAGGCATAACACAATCTATCGACAGTAACTTTATTACGTCTGATAACGCGATTACCGCAGAACTCACCGAAATAGGCGTAAACGGACACTATCAGTTGTCTAACAACCTCTCAGTGGCTGGCCAAATTAACTACCTTGATGGTGGCAATAGGTTTGAGCGAGGTACGCGTATTGACTATCTGTTTGTCGACTGGACTATTCCTGATCTAGCCGGTTGGCAGGGCCAAATTCACGTTGGCCGGTTTAAAAACCGTCACTGGCTTTACTCGGTTACCCGAGATGTACCTCAAACCCGCGATGTTGCAGTATTGCCTCAGTCTGTTTATTTCGACGGTTTCAGAGATGTAGCCCTTGGCAGTAATGGAATTCAGACAAGCTTTAAGCATTATGGTGCCGATGATATATGGGAAGTTAACTGGAGCTACGGGCGTTCGAATATTAACGATAGCCAGCGTGCCTTTTTGTTAGGCGACGATGCTCAAGGTGATATAAAACAAGATTTTGTTCATCAAGCGAGTGTGTTTTGGCAACCCGCTTCCATGCAGTGGAAAGTCGGGATAAGTTGGTTAGATTCAGACTTCACGTATACGCCTGCTCAGGTAGACAGTCGCTTCAAAGGGGGCGCAAATGTAAGGCGACTTATGTTGTCGTTACAGTATTTTAGTGAGCATTGGGAGCTGTCTAGCGAATTGCTTCGTGAAGAGCAACGTAATGAAGGCTTATTTACCCCTACATTTAAAGATTCGCGGGTTGGGCAAGGTGGATTTGTACAGTTTCGCTACCTATTTAATCATAAAGTGAGTGGCCTAATTAGCTATGACACTTACGATTATGATAAGGATGACCGTGATGGTACGCAGTTAGAGCTTGAGTCTAATGGGGCTATTCCCGCGTACTTTGGCTATATGGATACTGTAGCTATAGGGGGGAGATGGGATATTGCGCCAACCTTAAGATTACAAGCAGAACATCATTGGGTTGAAGGGGGCACGCGTGCTGTAAGCTTGTTAAACCCAGATATTCAGTCGCATACCGAAAAGTATTGGCGAATGTGGTCACTACAACTCATGTATTGGTTCTAGGGAAGCAGCATGCACGTTCAAATGTCAGTAACCACAAAAATGATTGTTATCTTGTTAGCTATGATGCTGACAGTGACTGTGGTTATTTCTACTGTATTGATTAACGAGTCAGAAGCTAATTTGGTATTGCAACAGCAAGAAAGCCAAGTGACTAATCAGCGTAGAGTGCAACTTTTTGAAGAGATTTTACACAATCGCATGGTGATGTGGATTGATGTATTCAGTCAATCAGAAGTGAAAGCAAATCAAGATGTGAGCTCGTTTTATCAAGCGTTAAGACGAACACAAGAATACCTCGCACTTAATTTTCAAGTTGAATCTATATGGGTATTTGACGATGGTGGATTAGTGGGCTCCAGTGTTAAACCAGCAAACAGTATCGTCACTAAACTGGTAAAAAATACGCAGACATCATTAGAAAGCCGTTCTCTTCTTACCTGCGATGTTGTGTGTACGCATTACATATCTATACCAATAATGACAAATGACGAGGTTATTCCAGTCGTCGTACTTTCTACCTCAATGCGTGAGCTATTGTATTTGTTCAATCGTTCGAGCGATGCGCGCAACGTTGCCATGGTGAAGCAAGCGCAAGCCGACGAAGGGTTATCGTTATCCCTAGCAAGTCAGCTCTCGCCCGCGAATAGACTTTATCTAAACAGCGTAATTGCGGCGTTACCTGCTGCGTCTAGTGTTGAACTGCTCATTTCACGTGGAGAACAGATTACCTTAGAAGGCCAAAAGCTATTGGTTAGCTTGCTGCCATTCTCGCACACAGGCGGAGACCAGCCGTATTTACTTATTGTGCAGGACATTTCGGCGTCAATTACGCAAAAAGAACAGTATGAAACCCTGGTTGTTGCTACCGCAGCGGCCTTGTTTTTAATTTTTGCATTGCTGCTTCATTTGTTTCTGAACCAGTATCGCGTAAGGCTAATTGGTGTAAGCGAGCGCTTACCTATGCTTGCCGAGCATAAGTTTAAAGAGTATTACACAGCAGCCTTGAAAAAAAGTAAGGTTCCACTGTTTAGGCTTACTGACGAGCTTGATGTGGTAGAAGAGGCGGCAAATCATCTTGCAAAACAGCTTGAGGATTTCGATGGGCAAATGGCCATCAATACCGCAAAGCTCGAAAAAATGGCGATGTTTGATGTGCTCACCGGCCTACCCAACCGCAATATGCTTACGTTCCAAATTGAAAAGCAATTAGCACATTCAGCGAGAGATGACCGGCTTGTTGCCCTGATGTTCATGGATTTAGATGACTTCAAGAAAGTGAATGACAGTCACGGTCATAATGTGGGAGACAAGCTATTAAAAGCAGCCGCTATGCGTATATCCAAACCTATTCGTGAGACTGACATTGCGTCGCGGTTTGGTGGTGATGAATTTGTGGTGTTACTGTCTGATATTGAGAGTAAATCGCAGGTGGAACTTGTTGCGCAAAAGTTAGTTGATGAGTTTGTGCAGCCCTTTGATATAGATGGTTACCAGTTTTATATATCAATTAGTATCGGTGTGGCGATTACGCAGCATGCCCGCGCTACACCAATAGATTTGCTGCGTCATGCCGATATTGCCATGTATGAAGCAAAAGCCAAGAAAGGGGCCGGCTTTAGAATTTACGACGCCACCATGAACCTGAAGGTTATGGAGAAGGTAGAGCTTGAAGCCGAGGCCCGTATAGCACTAAGAGAAAATCAATTCAGCTTGTCATTGCAGCCTCAGGTAGATATGAGCTCAAACCAGCTGATTGGGTTTGAAGCACTGCTGCGCTGGTATCATCCAACAAAAGGCTTTATTTCGCCCGGTGAGTTTATACCACATCTAGAAAACACGGCGTTTATGCTAGAACTAGACTATTGGGTTATTTCTAAATCTGCTCAGCTTGCCAGTGAGCTTAGTATTAATGGTTACCCGCAGTGTAAGATTGCCATTAACCTCTCTGCTGCACAGTTTCTCGACCCTAACTTACCAGAGTTCCTGTCTAAACAAATAAAAGATAATAATTTATCGCCATCACAGTTGTGCTTAGAGCTTACCGAGACGGTGTTGGTGTCTGACATAATACGAGCAACGTCTATCATGAAAATCATACAGGATATGGGTTGTATGATAGCTATCGATGATTTTGGCACCGGTTATTCTTCGTTAAGTTACTTAAAGTCATTGCCTGTCGACTTCATTAAGATTGACCGTTCTTTTGTCGGTAACATTGTGCACAGTGCAGATGATAAAAACATTGTTTACTCTACCATCACAATGGTAACTAACATGGGTCTTACGGTGATTGCTGAAGGTATAGAAACCATTGAGCAGTACGACCTTCTTAAACATTTTGAGTGTCATATTGCACAGGGCTATTTGATAAGCCGTCCAATTCCAGAAACCGACCTATGGTCGACGCTCAACGATAAAGTAAAAAATGGCTTGTGGGACTGCGCCGAACAGCGTATTGATACGTAAAACGACACAAGTGTGCGTAATTATTTACACGCATTACCAACGAACCGAGAAAAACCACCCTCTTGGTGTGTACGGTTAAAATAGCTTTCTTTAAAATACCCTTTTAAATCCTATTCGGAGAATGGCATGTCAGCGGCATTTATCTCGCACTTGCAAGCGCAAATCGAAGCTACTAAACAAGATGGCTTATACAAAAAAGAACGCGTTATCACATCGCAGCAACAAGCAGATATTAACGTAACAGGTGGCGAACATGTCATTAACTTCTGCGCGAATAACTACCTTGGTTTAGCGAACAATAGTGCGTTAATCGATGCAGCTAAAGAAGGCTTAGAGTCCCACGGCTTTGGCGTAGCGTCTGTACGTTTTATTTGTGGAACACAAGATATTCACAAGCAGCTTGAAGCTGAAATTAGTGATTTCCTTGGCACTGAAGACACCATACTTTACCCATCGTGTTTTGATGCGAATGGCGGTTTATTTGAAACTATTCTTGGGCCAGAAGATGCCATTATTTCTGATGCCTTAAATCACGCCAGCATTATTGACGGTGTACGTTTAAGTAAAGCCAAACGCTATCGTTATGCAAATAACGACATGGTTGCATTAGAAGCGCAGCTAAAACAAGCAACCGAAGATGGTGCACGCTTTAAGCTTATTGCCACTGATGGTGTGTTCTCAATGGATGGTGTTATCGCTGACCTTGCGTCTATCTGCGACTTGGCAGATAAATACGATGCAATGGTAATGGTAGATGACTGCCACGCCACCGGTTTTCTTGGCGACAATGGCCGTGGAAGTCATGAATACTGCGGCGTGCTAGACCGTGTTGATATTATCACTGGTACTCTTGGTAAAGCACTTGGTGGTGCATCTGGCGGTTACACGTCGGGTAAAAAAGAAGTGGTTGAGTGGCTACGTCAGCGTTCACGCCCTTATCTTTTCTCTAATTCAGTCGCGCCTCCTATTGTATCGGCATCGCTCAAAGTATTTGAAATGATGAAAAATGGCGCTGCACTGCGTGAACAGCTGTGGAAAAATGCAAATCACTTCCGCACGCGTATGGAAGAAGCCGGCTTTACATTAGCGGGCAAAGATCACCCGATTATTCCCGTTATGTTGGGCGATGCGCGCATTGCTAGCGACATGGCAGATAAGCTATTGGAAAAAGGCATTTATGTTATTGGGTTCTCTTATCCGGTTGTACCTAAAGGCCAAGCGCGCATTAGAACGCAAATGTCTGCTGGGCATTCTATAGAGCATGTTGATAAAGCTGTTGATGCCTTTATCGAAGTAGGCCGCGAAATGGGAGTCATCGCATGAAGTCTTTAGTAAAAGCAAAAGCCGAAAAAGGCATTTGGTTACAAGATACCCCTAAGCCAGAGGTAGGCCACAACGACCTACTAATCAAAATTCGTAAAACCGCCATTTGCGGTACCGACATGCATATATACAACTGGGATGAATGGTCTCAGAACACAATTCCCGTCCCTATGGTTGTGGGGCATGAATATGTAGGCGAAGTTGTTGGCATGGGCCAAGAAGTGAAAGGGTTTTCGTTGGGCGATCGCGTGTCTGGCGAAGGTCATATTACCTGTGGTCATTGCCGTAACTGCCGTGCTGGGCGTCGTCACCTTTGCCGTAATACAGAAGGGGTGGGGGTTAACCGCTCTGGCGCATTTGCTGAGTATCTTGTTATTCCTGCATTCAACGCGTTTAAAATTCCTAACAATATCAGCGATGATATGGCGTCTATCTTCGACCCATTTGGTAATGCGGTGCATACTGCATTAAGTTTCGACTTGGTAGGAGAAGACGTACTTATTACTGGCGCAGGCCCCATCGGTATTATGGCCGCTGCGGTCGCCAAGCATGTCGGCGCGCGCCATGTTGTTATTACAGACATCAACCCTTACCGACTAGCATTAGCAGAAAAAATGGGAGCTACCCGCGCTGTTGATGTAAGCAAGCAAAACTTGAAAGAGGTGATGGACGAACTTGGCATGACCGAAGGGTTCGACGTAGGCCTTGAAATGTCAGGAGTGCCAGTTGCGCTTCGCGATATGCTCGATAAAATGAACCATGGCGGTAAGATTGCCATGCTAGGTATTCCTCCTCAAGATGTTGCAATTGACTGGAACCAAGTCATTTTTAAAGGCCTCGTTATTAAAGGTATCTATGGCCGTGAAATGTTTGAAACCTGGTATAAAATGGCAAGCTTGCTACAAAGTGGCTTAGATTTAACGCCTATTATTACTCATACTTATTCAGTAGATGATTTTCAGAAAGGGTTTGATACTATGGGCTCAGGACAATCTGGAAAAGTTATATTGGACTGGCAGTAATGACCACATTTTCAAACATTAGCGTTAACGATGTTGCGAACTTCGATAAGGACGTAACCATCGTCGATATTCGCGACCCACAATCATATTCAACGGCGCACATGCCTAATGCTGCGCCACTGAACAATGATAACTTTGGTGCGTTTGTTGAAGGCACGCCTAAAGACAAACCTGTAGTGGTGGTCTGCTACCATGGCGTAAGCAGCCAGCAAGCTGCACAGGTGATTGCACAGCAAGGTTTTTCAGAAGTATACAGTATGGATGGCGGTTTCGAGGCATGGCGCCTCAGCCAACCTGTTGAAACTGGTCATTCGTGAGCCAGTCGCTTATCGCGTTTCGCCAGCAAAGTGCAGCGCACTTGCTGGCTAATTATCTCAATAGCCAACATATTGTCGCAACGGTTGAACCTAACGATGCCTCGGGTGAGTTTGTAGTACTTGTTAGTGACGCAAATGCCTTTGCGGCCGCACGCGACATTGCAGAACGCTTCATTCAAAACCCTTCAGATCCTAAGTATCAGCAAGCTGCGTGGGACAATGGCGAGAATGTATCACTGCGCCCATCGGGTAGTGGTTTTTCATTATCAGCCATCATGTCTAATGCACTCACCGTACCATTCACTAGCACGGTATTAGTATTGTGCGTTGTGGTGTATGTGTTGTCCTTTCTTGGTTTATTTTCACCCATCGCGCAGCATTTACTTATGCAGCCGTTAGGTGTCCTTGCAGAGAATAACCAGTGGTGGCGCTTACTGGGGCCTGCATTTATTCATTTTAGCGTATTACATATTGTGTTTAATGTGCTGTGGTGGGGAATGTTAGGTGCAAAGATTGAGCGAACCTTTGGCATTACCATGCTGTGTATTGTTTTTGTATTATCGGCAACCATTTCTAACGTGGCGCAAGCCCTATTTAGCGACCCCATTCAAGGTAACTTTTACTTGTTTGGTGGGCTGTCAGGAGTGGTCTATGCGGTGTTAGGCTTTGTATGGTGGCTAGGTTGGTTGCGTCCGCAATGGGGCTTGTCACTGCCTAATTCTATTATTGGCTTTATGCTAGTGTGGCTAGTCTTGGGGTATGCCGACATTTTATGGGTAAATATGGCGAACGCCGCTCATACTGCAGGGCTTATCACGGGTTGTGCTCTGGCAGGTATCTTGAGCCTTGGTGCTAAGCTTCAAAAAAAGGGTAGCTAACGCTACCCTTGATATAAATATTTAGTAAAAATAACGTCTTTAACGACTTCGCCACCTGTTTCTTGTTTTAAGTGGTCTTGAAGTGCCTTTAATATCGAGCGGCGTATATCTTCGCGCCCTGTTAACGACTTCACTTTTTCTTCCGGCTGTTGGCCAAAAATCTCAATAGCAGTAGAACGCATAAGTGGCATGTGATGCTCTGCGATTTCTAGCTGATCGACGTCATAAATCATAAGTTCTACCGTCACGCGGACATAGCCGAGCTTACGAGAAGACTCGCCAATATAGTTTGTAACGATATCTGGCTCTAAACCAATATAAGCAAAATTTGACTTATCCTGCGCAGAAGCAGGCAAGGCAAAACAGGCAACAAATAATGCCGTAGCAAGTAAGCGTGAAAACAGTATTTTCATCATTAAGAAACCAAGATACCAAGTAGTTAACGGCGACAGTGTGTAGTGTAGCAAAACATTCCCTAAACACACTACTGCAAAAGTAGAAGGTTGTAAGTAAAATCAGTATCATAAAAAGTCACGAGAGTGATAAAAAATCGCGTTATCATACACATCTACTACGAACTACAAGGCTAGGTATTAAAGTTGAGTTTCCCAAATACGTTCCCCGTGGGCTTACCCGTACAATGGGATGAGCCTGCTCAACGACCGTTACCCAATACGTATTTGAAGAACTGGTTGCTTGATACCGGGTCGTTAACCGAACGTGTGCAGTCGTTGTGCGACACATTTTCCCTTACCTTGTTGGGGCAAGATACGCTTACGCCACACCAAAACGAGATGGCATTGTTAGGTGACGCACATGAAGCGCAGTACCAAATTCGGGAAGTATTGCTGTGTGGCAACGGTACCCCTTGGGTTTTTGCTCGCTCTGTTATTCCCCATAGTTTAATTGCATCGGAACTATCAAACATTGGTAACGAACCCTTGGGCAAAAGGTTATTTAACGATGCCCGCTTCATGCGTTCAGCATTTGAATTGTGTTCTTTATCATCACGCCAGTTAGGCTATGAAGACGATAAAACCTTATGGGGAAGGCGTTCATTGTTTACATTAGGCAACGCAAGCATGATAGTGGCTGAAGTGTTTTTACCCAACGCGCCCATGTATAGCAAAACAGTGTGCGACAGCGAATAACTCAATATAGATAGCGACGATTACTAATGAATTCACGCAAAAACCAACAATACGACGCCTATATTAAGTTGATGCGCCTAGATAAACCCGTAGGTATTTATCTGCTGTTATGGCCAACTTTATGGGCACTGATAATGGCGTCGCAAGGCATGCCTTCAATAGGCGTGACGTTTATCTTTATTGCCGGTGTGGTTGTAATGCGAAGCGCAGGTTGTGTGATCAACGATTACGCTGACAGAAAAGTAGATGGTAGCGTAAAACGCACCGCACAACGGCCTCTTGCGTCTGGCGCACTGACCTCCGCGCAAGCGCTTCAGCTTTTTGCCTTATTGATAGCCGTGGCATTCGTGCTTGTACTGTTTTTAAATTGGCAAACTATCGCGTTGTCAGTGGTGGCATTGCTGCTTGCCTCGTGTTACCCCTTTATGAAGCGGTATACGCACTTTCCACAAGTGATATTGGGCGCTGCGTTTGGCTGGGCTATTCCTATGGCCTTTATGGCGGTGCTAGAAACCGTGCCAGCCTATGGCTGGTGGTTGTTCTTGGCTAATTTATTATGGACGGTGGCATATGACACCATGTATGCCATGGTCGACAGAGACGACGATATTGAAATTGGTATCAAATCAACGGCGGTATTATTTGGGCACTACGACGTACTTATCATTAGTACATTGCAAGTTGTTACGCTTACCATATTACTGGGCGTTGGCCTTCATATTGGCGCCACATGGCCCTATTTTGGGTCGCTTATCATCGCGGCACTACTCTTTTTTAGACAATATCAATTTATTAAACGAAGACAGCGAGAAGGGTGTTTTACTGCGTTTTTAGAAAGTCACTATGTGGGGCTGGTGTTTACCGTAGGGTTAGTTGCTCACTACTTGTTTAGCAGTTTTCAGTAAAAATAAACCTAATGCTACTGTGCACTAGGTTTACGGTATGCTTAGCCTTGATGCTTCGCTTCAAGCTCGGCAATTCTGGCTTCCATCGCATCAAGCTTTTCTCTTGTGCGAATTAACACTTGGCTTTGAATATCAAACTCTTCACGGGTCACTAAATCAAGCTTCGATAACTGGGTTTGAAGTACTTGCTTAATTTTGCTTTCGGCCCCTTCGGCCATGTTGCGAACGCCTGGAGGCACGGCATCAGCAATTTGCTTCGCTAAATCTTCGAGTTTTTTCGGATCCAACATAGATTTCCCTTATAATGCGCTGCGTCTAAATATAAACCCTATTCTATCGGTATGTTTGCGACATGCAATGAAAACCGTGAACATCCCATTTTGCCTCATGTTTTAGGAATGCAATGAAATTAAATGATGCACAAGAATCCGCAGTAAACTTTGTGTCTGGCCCTTGTTTGGTGCTAGCAGGCGCAGGGAGCGGAAAAACACGTGTAATAACCAATAAAATTGCTCACCTTGTTAGGAACTGCGATGTTCCAGCACGTTATATAGCCGCGGTTACTTTTACCAATAAGGCGGCGCGCGAAATGAAAGAGCGTGTGGCGCAAACCCTTGGTAAGCCTGAGGCAAGAGGGCTAAAAGTTTCGACGTTTCACACCCTTGGCTTAAACATTATAAAGTCTCACATAAAAGACTTAGGGCTAAAACCAGGTTTCTCTTTGTTTGATGACAAAGACTCGTTGGCGTTGCTAACGGATTTAACCCAAGACACATTAGATGGGGACAAAGATCAGCTTTCATTATTGCAAAGCTGCATTTCTAATTGGAAGAACGACTTAGTACTTCCCGATGCCCTGTTAACGCAAGCAAAAAGTACCGGTGAAAAAGAGTTTGCAGAGGCCTATAAACGCTATCAAGACAACTTAAAAGCCTACAACGCCTTAGACTTTGACGATCTCATTTTATTTCCAACATTGCTGCTAAAAACCAGCGAAGCGGTTAGGCAGAAATGGCAAAATAAAATACGCTATTTGCTGGTAGACGAATACCAAGACACCAACACCAGTCAGTATGAACTGGTAAAGTTGCTGGTGGGTGAACGAGCGCGTTTTACCGTGGTAGGCGATGACGACCAGTCAATCTACTCATGGCGTGGTGCTAAACCGCAGAACTTGCACTTACTGCAACAAGACTTTCCGCGCCTAAACGTAATTAAGCTTCAGCAAAACTACCGTTCTTCTGGTCGTATACTGCATTGCGCTAACATTCTTATTCAAAATAACCCGCACTTATTCGACAAAACATTGTTTTCTGAATTGCAATACGGCGAGCCTTTAAGGGTTATCGAGGCCAAAAACGAAGAACATGAAGCAGAGCGCGTGGTTGCAGAATTACTTGCGCATAAATTCATGAATGGCACACAGTTCAAAGACTACGCTATTTTGTATCGCGGTAACCACCAAAGTCGCCTATTTGAAAAGCTACTCATGAGTAACCGCATTCCTTATAAAATAAGCGGTGGTATGTCATTTTTTGGACGTACTGAAGTTAAAGATATTATGGCGTACTTACGCTTGCTGGTGAACCAAGACGACGACAATGCGTTGCTTAGAGTAATCAATACGCCTAGCCGAGGCATAGGTAGGGCAACACTGGAAAGGCTCGGCAATTTCGCCAATGCGCTCGGTGTATCGATGTTCGAAGCGGCAACGCACGCCAATTTAAACAGTGTGCTGTCAGGAAAAGCGTTCGAGGCAGTGTCGGGGTTTGCACGTTGGGTGGTGACGCTTGCCGATAACGCGCAGCGCGGCGACACCAATGATGCCGTGAGAAGCATGGTACGTACCATGGGCTATGAAGAATGGCTTTACGAACATAGCGCTAGCCCCAAAGCGGCTGAGATGGCCATGGCGAACGTGAGTACCTTATTTGGCTGGGTAACCAGCATGCTTGAAGGTAATGACCTAGACCCGCCCATGACACTTACCGAAGTGGTGAACCGCCTTATTCTCCGTGACATGATGGAGCGGGGCGAAGAGGACGGCGATAGCGATCAGGTTCAGCTTATGACCCTACATGCATCTAAAGGGCTAGAATTTCCCATCGTATTTTTAGTGGGTATGGAAGAAGGTCTGTTACCTCACCAAAGCAGTGTTGATGAAGATAATGTCGACGAGGAACGAAGGCTGGCGTATGTCGGCATTACCCGAGCGCAGCGCGAGCTTGTATTTAGCTTGGCCCGCGAGCGCCGTCAGTTTGGTGAAATTATTCAACCAGAGCCAAGTCGATTTTTATTCGAGTTACCGCCTGACGATGTGCAATGGGAAAATCAAAAACCTAAAGTAACTGCAGAGCAACGCCAACAAAAAGCACAAGTAGGCATCGCAAACTTACGGGGCATTCTGGGTAAAAAAGAGTAGGGGAAAAGCGTTAGCCAGCCAGTGTGGAGACATCCAATATCTTGGCTTGCTGCAGTACCTTACCTTGCCCGTACTGGCATTCTATTTCTGATAGCGCATCGAGCTGAGCTTGCGAATCTACACCTTCAGCAATAACGGTAAACTTCAGGTGTTCTGATATAAGCATAATAGACTGAATTAACTTTAGGTTACGCTGAGAACGAGGCAGTGACTTCACAAAACGGTGGTCAATCTTGATGAAATCAAACGGGTAGGCGAACAAATAACTCAGTGAGGCAAGGCCACTACCGAAGTTGTCTAATACCAGCGTAACACCGGCGCGCTTAAGCTTCTTAATTGCAGGTAAGATGTATTGTGAACGACGGTTTAGATCGTTCTCATCAAATTCTAATACCAGTTCTTGCGGTGAAATATTGTATTGTTCAATAAGCGTAATTAACTTGTTTACCATTGAAGACTGCAACAAGTGATTAATTGAGACATTAACGGCAACGCGCGCAGGGGAGTTATTGTCTTTACGCCAATCTTCTAAGGCTTTGCACGCCTTTTTCAACTGGAATAAATCAAGGTCTAGCGTAAGCCCCGCGTGTTCTGCAACCTGTCTAAACTGCTCTCTGGCAATTTTCCCATACGACGGGTGTGACCATCGCACATACATTTCATGATACAGCGTTGAGTTGTCATTTAAGTCAATGACGGGCTGTAAAAAGTAGTCGAACGCTTCATCACGCAAGGCTTTTCTAAATTCGTTTTCTAACTCAAGCTCTTCAATTAGCCTGTCGCGCATGCTTTTATCAAACATCACATAGCGGCCGCGGCCTAGCGTCTTCGCCTGGTACATTGCGGCATCGGCATCGCGTAACACTTCATCGGCACTTTGATAGTAAGGCTCTAGGTGAGCAATGCCTATGCTTGCACCAGAATACATTTCGCGACCATCAAGCAAGAAAGGCTCTGAAATAGAAGAAATAATGCGAGACGCTACTTCTTCAACATCGCTAATATCATCAAAATTGTCTAGCAATACCACGAACTCATCACCCCCTAAGCGGGCTAACAAATCGTGGCCACGAATGCATAACGATATCCGCCGAGCAACCTCAACTAAAAATTCGTCGCCAGCATGATGGCCTAAGGTATCGTTAATTACTTTAAAGCGGTCAAGGTCGATGAACAGTACCGCGAAATTATTGTCGGTATAACGCTGCTTACTGGCTATGGCCAGTTCTAGGCGGCTAGTAAACATGGACCGATTAGGTAAGTCGGTTAATGCATCGTGGTGCGCATCATGAATAAGCTTCAGCTCAATTTCTTTACGCTCTTCAATTTGTTGCTTGAGGAACTTGTTAGCACGGTCTAATTCCACAGTGCGCGCAGTAACCCGTTCTTCCAGTTCTTGATTGTATCGCTGAATAGCTTCAGTACTGCGCTTACGCTCCATGGCTACTGCAATGTGATGTGACACAAAGCGTAATAATTCCAGGTCACGAGCGGTATATTTGGCGCTTTTGCCGTAGGTTTGTACCGCAATTACGCCTGCAAGCTCACCGTCTACTACAAGGGGGGAGCCTAGCCACGAGTTAGCACTATTCAGCATATTTTGTGCAACCGTCACATCAATTTCACCAGCCTCGGCTAGCTCTAATACTCTCGGAGGGTTAATGAGCTCTGCTTGACCAGTGCGAAGTACAAATTCAGTTAACCCAAGACCAAGTGGTCGAGATTCTATCTGCTTATGCAAGGTGTCACTGAAATAAGGAAATTCTAAGCTTTCTCGCGCTTCATCAAGGGTAGAAACAAAACAGTTTGGCGCGCTAATAAGCCTTGCAAGAATATCATGTAGGCTCGAGAAAAACGCTGTCATGTCGCCTTCAAGGTTTGCGGCAAGCTCAGATATTTCAAACAAGGCTTGTTGAAGCGACTCTACCTTTTGGCGCTCAAGAATTTCTTCTTGTAGGTCGTCGTTAATTTTACGCAGCTGGCGAGTGCGTTCGCGAATAGTACGCTCGGTAAGTTCGCGGTTTTTTACTCTATCTACCGTTGTTACAATGTGCTGAGAAACGAAGAGTAGCACCTCTAAATCTTCTCGCGTGTAATGAACACCTTCGTCATAGGTTTGCACGACCATGGCGCCTATCACTTGGCTTCCGCGCTTTAAAGGAACCCCTAACAGTTCAAAGGGCTTCGACCCGTACATTTGCAGGTTGTGCTCAGCGGCAAAACTTTCTTCTTCGTCGCGTTTGTAAAACAAATGGTCGCCAGTACGAAGGATATACCCTGTCATGCCGTCCATCAGTTTGTCTGCGGGGAGTTGTTTTATAACGTGTTCGTCAAATTCATCGACAAAATAGGCAAAGTCGACGACGTTGTTATCGCGCTCATAAAAGGCAACAAAGAAATTATCTGCGTTCATGAAATCGGCAATGATTTCATGAATAGCAGTATAGAGGCGATTAAGATGACTAACCGAACTGGCTAGTTCCGAAATGTCAAAAAGCGCTTTCTGAACGCGTTCAGCCCGCTTGTATTTATCAGTGAGTTGCTGAAGTTGCGGAATTAATTCCCGCAACTCTTCTTCAGTCAACTCATGTTGCGTTGAGTCTGATGACATTCCGTTCGCCGGCTTATTATTCGAATAGTTATTTTTATAGACACTTAAACTACCCGATTAGCAGAAAAAACGCCACTTTTTCCAGCAATAGTTATGTAAATTGAAGGCTTAAATACCTTCAATCATATACTCGATTGCTGCTTTGATTTCGTCATCTGAGCAGTTGCCGCACGTACCGCGTGGAGGCATTGCATTTATGCCGTTTAATGCGTTCTGCCATACGCCGTCAAGGCCACGGTCGTCTAAACGTGGTTGCCAGTCAGCTGCTACTTGAAGTTTAGGTGCACCCAGTACGCCAGCGCTGTGACATGCTACACATGCAGAGTTGTAAACATCTTCGCCTGACTTTGCTCCGCCAGCCGCTGCTGCGTTACCTGCTGCTTGAGCGCCTGCAACGTGCACCTGACCAATTGGCTTAATACGATCGGCAATTTCTTCGTTTGTCATTTCTTGAGCTTGCGCTGCGAACACAGTTAGTGCGGTAGCGGCAATAGTAAACCAAGTTTTCAATTTCACATTTGTCTCCAGGCAATCATAGACTTTTTATTTAATGCATCTCGCCAGATTATAACGGTAAATTGAAGGCGAACAACTGTTTGCGACTAATTACGCATAAAAAGTAAGGATTTTTAATGCAATGTCGCACGCTAATCAAAAGAGTTTTGCATAAATCAGTTGATGCAAAGCCGCGCCCTCAGTATGATTACGGCCCGTTTGAGACATACGTTCAGCAAAATGGTTAAAACATAACCTATTAGCGAATTAAGAATGTGTAATTCCACTTCTCAAACAATGCACCCGTAGCTCAGCTGGATAGAGCGTTGCCCTCCGGAGGCAAAGGTCATAGGTTCGAATCCTATCGGGTGCGCCATTTTTAAAGGGCTGTAGCCCGCCATTCTTCTTATGAAAAATCTCTTTTTGAAATGTGTAGCAAATATGTAGCAGTAAGATACGACTTTTTTCAGACATTACATTAAGTATTTTATAGTCTCACCTAATGCTTTACCCAATAGTGGAGGCACAGCATTTCCAACTTGAGTATATTGAGGTACTTCAAATTTTCTCATTTGCCCACCGGTTGTAACCTTCGAACGAAACTCAAAGCTATCGGGAAAAGACTGTATTCTTGCCATTTCTCTTACCGTAAGCACTCTAAGTTCATGTTCATCGTAATGGCATGCGTCATCAGGTATTGAAAGGGCTGCAGGGGCAGGTGTATCAGGCGTTAGTGCTTTTTGTGTTTGTTTTCGGGTGGGGTGCTCCAGTAGATATTTTTCGAGATCGCTTTTTTCTAAAAAAGACTGAAGTTCGTTATTGCGTTGTAAAAAATCGAATCTACTCAACTTTTTCCAAGATTCATTACTTAAAAAGGTCGCGTTGCCTTTTAATATGTCAAAAACCGATTTCGCTACACTTTTATCATTTAGCAGCTGTAAAATCTGATAAATCCGGAAACGACGTCTTACAATATCACTATTTTTTCGTAACTCATGATTTTTGAGAGTGTCTTTTCTCTCTAAAAAAGAGAAGGTTGCATTTAGATTTCTTACAAATGCAGATGGTTCTGTTGGGTTGTTGATTTTGAGGTCATCTAGTGCATCTTTAACAGAAACTTCTTTATTACAAATTAATTTTTTAAGAAATGTATTCTCAAAAATAGACAAGTGCTCTTTTTTGTTCGAATCCCAATAGCCTAAATGACCAAAAGGTAAGTCAGCGCCGTGTTTTTTAACTAAACCAAAGAATGCTTCTGACTCACTAAATATCTCACTCTCCGTAATGGTTAGCCGACTGGATATTTTTATATAGTGGTCATGCCTAATACCTATCATAATGAATCTAGGCCTATTTTGTGCCACTCCTACCATTCTTGCATTCACGTGCAGACATAGAGGTACATAGCCTATTGAGGCAAATACTTTTGCCACTTCGTACCACGCATGAAAACTTTTACCGCTGTCATCTTTAAACGCACGAAGAATTCCGGTGACATTTTCTAAAAGAACAAGCTTAGGCTGAACCATCTCAACAAATCGAGCGAATTCCCAAGGCAAGGAGTTTTTGTCGTTGTCTCTCTCCCTTTTACCCGCCATGCTAAAACTCTGACAAGGTGGCCCGCCTGATACTAAGTCCAACCCTCCGCTTTTTCCGAAAGCGTTTCTCAGATTATTTAATAAAGAGCTATTGCTCTTTACGTAGCTATTGAGCTCGATAATGCTACCAACTACAAGTTTGCCGATAAGTCCCTTTGGGTCGCTTGGCATATCGCTATAGCCGAAAGCATTGTATTGAGGGAATTGAAATGGATTTTCTCTTAATCTAGCTGACAATTCTGAGAAATTGCTGTTTAGCCATATTGTTGAACTGGATTTTTGACCCTTCTCTGATTTTTCCAGTAAATCTTCGTTAAGCAGGTTAAAGGCAAAGGACTCTGCAGCCATTGGGGAAAGCTCGTTAGCGAGAAGTAGTTCAAAGCCAATAGACTCCAAACCAAGAGACAATCCTCCACACCCGGCAAATAACTCAATATGATTCAATGACAATCTCTTCGTTCAAAATTAATATTCATCTAAGTCCTAAAATCTATACTTTTAGGCTTAAAAAGTCCAGGCAATTATACTATCAAAGTGTTGTAAGGTCATAACTCAGCGGCTTTGGGAACAGAGCTTCGATACTGTTTGGTTGTAGTTTAAACAAGTATCCGTGATCTCTTACTTTCCCTGAAGGCTTAATGTGCAATGTATAGTCTAGTGTAATGAGTCCAGTCTCAATTAGGGTCTCCAAACGATCTATGTAAGGATTTACCGTATGTTCCGCTAATACATAATGAAAAGCTTCATTAACTCGATTGTTATTGTGCATTGCCTTTACCCAAAAAGTTTCTTTGTGTTTCTTTTTTAGCGCGCTTCTCAAATCTTCTAACAACCAAGTCATATCATGAACTGGGGAGAAGTCTGCCGCAACTGTATCTACGTACATTTGTCGCAGATAGTCATTAGCAAAGTCTACATCCAAGAATAACCCCAGTGAATTAGGCGATTTGCCACCAATAGTGTGTCTTAGGGCATGATACCCTTCGCTATCAATGTACCCTCGCTGAAGTATAAGGTTTCGGGCGTTTTTGATTGGTGAGAGTTTCCAATTTGGAGTTTTTGACAGCAGCTGTTTTCTATTTTTCTGTTTATGATTAGCGTCGACCCGTGAAGCTTTTAACTCTATTCCTTTGAAATCAGGTTGTTTACTCGAGTTAGCAACTAACCCTAACTCAGCCTCCAAAGTCATTCCAACACCAGTATCACCATTGACGACGGTGGGAATAAAACCTTTCTGGCTTATAGTCTTCAACTTATCCAGTAACTCTAAAGCCACTAAACTTCTGAAATCAGTGGGCTTGGGAATAACCATCGTTAAAGCAAAAACTAAGTTTTGATGCTGAGAGCAATTGACTATGAAAAGACTTTCTTGAGCAACGATAAGTGCTAACAGGTTTCTTGGTTTAGCTAATTTTTTTAAACCATAAAACCAAATTCTAGGATCTCCCGACTTAGTTTCTGGTCGGTACATGGAAACCGTAACAGTACTCGTATTTTGATTGCCTACATAAGTAGCATCAATTCGGTACTTCACACCTTGTTTTTGAGCTTCGTATTCATGGATATCATGCTTGGATAAAAATTTTCTAAGAGATGCGTGTGCATCCATAATACTTTTACTAAATGCAGTCTCTGTTGGAACAATAAAAGCAACGTCATGACCATAACTAAGTACTTCTGAGGAAATCTTATCCAAAGGGACATCTGATTGTGATAACACTTTAATTCCATTTACGTTTTTGTTTGATGTAACTTTAACGAATATCTTTTATTTTTAACAACTAGTTAGAACTTATTCCTCAAATTACTTTCTTAGTACACTTATTTACAGAACTCCAAGTAAAAGCACCTGAGCCGCTATGCGGCTCTAACGCCACGATTTTCTAAACGCCATTCATGAATTCGAGTAATTACTTCTTTTTCTTCTAGCTTTACGCCTCGCAAAGAAATCGAAACAATCGCGTCGAAGTAGGTTTGTTTCAGCTCACCCGTGTCTTTGTTGACTTTTTCTTTGTATAGGGGGCGTATAGGCTGCTCTTCCCGCTTACAGAATACACCTCCCATCAACATGACAAATTCAGCCCAAGCGCCTTTATCTGCGGCGTCATGTATCTTTGAGAACCTTTCGTTTTCACCAGATAACTCGCTTAGTCTTCTTAGCTCACGCCATACGGTCACCGAGCCCGCACCTATTTGCTGAAACTGGCGTATACCCCAACAGCTAGCCCAAGCTTCCACACGTTGCGACGCTTCAATCGCATTTCCACCGTCAATATCACTATCTAAGTTCGCACCATTTACGTTCTTGCTCACATACTTGGCTATGTAGCCCGTTGCACTGCCTCTTGAGTGGTCAATATCTTTAAAGTCACAACGGTATTCTGCTGCGCCAGCTTCATCGCCATCTTCCCGTAGTGCATAGAGCTCAATGATTGCTTTAAATTGTTCTGCATGCTTTTGCTGAACAAAAATAAGCATGTGCCAGTGGGGTGTTCCATCATGCTGTGGTTCAGCAATACGAAAGCCGTATACTTTAATATCTTTTCGGTTTAGCTCTGCGCGTATTAATGCCCACAAATCATTTAAGTATTGCTGTGCGTCGTAGGGGGTTGAACCATCCCATTTAGGGTTTAGATCGCCTGATTTTGCATAGGTGTTATGAAAACGGGAAGGGCAAGTAATTGTCACGAATAGCGACTTATGATTACTCTCTTTAGCTATTTTTTCATAGCCTGCCATACGCGTCATAAGCTCATTTTTTCGGTTAACGGGATTCGATACGTTTTTATCCGATAATTCCGCAAGAGAAAATGACTCGTTGTTCTCGTTAACGATAACGAGGTTCTCTAGCATTTTTCGTTGAAGGTCTTTTTGGATTAGTCGATATTCAACAGTGTAGTCACTACAGTATTTACCCTTTCGACTATTAACTTGCCCTAAATGAATTAACACTGCTTCTCGTTTACGGGCTATGACTTTACGCAGCTTTCTAAGCCACCACTTTTTTTCCTGCATTCGTTTCAATGCACCCGTTAACGTAACGGCTTTTGATATTTCTGGGGGATTGATGCCATACCCGTTAACGAAGCTTGTAAGCGTGTCGTATAGGTCGGTAATCTCGTTAACGGGTTTGTTCCCGTTAACGGAATGGGCACTTAGTTTGTTTTGTAACGTTGAGTATTGGAGGGCATTAAGTTCTAGCTTCTTGCAACGCCTCGCTTTTTCCTCTGCTACTTCTCTAAGCTCACTTTCACCAGCATCAAATAATGAGATGATTTTTTCTGGCAGCAACCCGTTTAATTCAGCACTAATATTACGTAAATAGGTGTTTGCGTTAAATGGTTTGTCGAATGATTGATATCGGAGGATCAAAATTTTCTGAATCTTGACATGAAAATGAGAAATCTGCTTCTTAACGAACAGCCTATCCTCTAGTGATAATGAACGGTAAAAATCACCAAACTCACCACCCATCATATCTAACGTTCTTGCAATTGGAGATTCTTTAAACTTTTTCATAGAAAAGCTCCAAGTCGTTAAGGTATTGCAAACCGCGTTCGGAGATACAAACCTTACTCCAACGAATACCAAACTCTATTTCTTCGCACTTTTGTTTAACTAGTCCTAAGCGCATTAATGAGAAGAATACCGTTTTTGAGAACTTTGCAGGTTTGCTATTAGGGAAGTGGTAGTGTCCTAATTGGCTGCTCACACTGGTGCAAAATACTGCTTTGCCTCCGTTAGCAAAAAACTGCAATAGTGTGAGTTGATGGGGAGTTAATTTTTTCATTAGGCCACTCCCTTATCTTGATAAAGGTGTGTACGTCTAACAAAGCTTTCTAGCCAAGTATCAAGATCTTCTCTAAGGTAACGAACCGCGCGACCAATTTTTATGAAGGGTGGGGCGGGTGTGCGGTTTTCACGGTTACCGTCCATGCGCGCTTGGCGCAGGAAAGAACGGCTCATGCATATATATTGTGATGCTTCTTTTTCAGATAGCACTCTACTCTTGATTTCATTAGTCATGGTTTAACCCTGTTTGCTGTTTTGGTACAGGGTTAACCTATCTTTCCCATAGTTCCCGGGAGTTTAGGCGGGAAAAATTATTTTGATTTTTTTACCTCAGAAAAGATATTTTGAAATGTTTTGAGTGACATGGTGTGCTCTTTTACTCCCGCTTTGCCCCAAATAATTTCATTTCTATCCATACTAATCAGTATGCTGAGGGGGTCAGTGGCATCAATATCGTTTTCAAAATTTTCTAGCATTAGTTTATAAAGCTTTGTTGCGCCCATATGGGGATTAGCTCGGTGAATGAGTTTTATTTGCTCTTTCATCATGTGTTCACGAGTGGCACTGGTATCCATATCGATATTCAATTGCAGTTTGCACCAATCTATCAACTCGTGCTTTAAAACCAAGTCTTCAAATGTGATATCTAGGCTTTTGGGTAAAGGTGTATCGCTATTATGAAGTAGCTCTCTATTTTCTTCATCGATGAGATATGCATCGCACTGAGAAAGGTCAAGCTTGCCGACTGCTGTCACGTAATCTATTTGATATTTGTCTTCGAATAGTTGCTTCAACAATTTATCCGAACACGACTCGAGCATCTGGACTCCAATTAAATTATCCAGATACGAAAAGCTCAAGGATGTATAGCCATCCCTTAAAAGTTGCTTTCTACAGTGCATTGGGAGTTCGATAACTCCGCTATAATACGCAACGCCCCGAACAACTTTTTTGAATGAGCGTGGGACACGCTCCGCAAGGATGAAGTAGCGAGAATAGGTATATGTATGAAGTGGTACATTTGTGTTCTCACACAGGTATTGAAAATCGTACTTATTAAAATTGAGCGTTTTTTCAATCTCTTGCATACGATAGTAGAGTTTTTCAATCATTGAAATTTTCTTGTTTCCATTACATATTTAAATATTAGTGTAAAAATAACGCGTTTTTTCCGTAATCATAAGCTTTTAATATTGCGCTTTCTATCTGCGAGAGTTGAGACCTATGTACAAAAATGTTTGTTTTGTGTACTCTTCACAGATGCTAATCAAATATTACACTGACCATAAAAAATGAAATACCAAAAGGAATTGGACGATATACCTCAATGCCCACCAAAAGATGCGGAAGCTAGGGTGACTGATAGTTTTCGTTTTGTTTTTGATCCTGTTTGCATAAAGAGCTTTACCCCTCAGGCGTTAACCCAACCGACAAGAATTAGTGCAACCAATGACCCGGTACAAAAGTGCAGTCTTACAGGGTTGTCTTTTTTCACATCTGATGTAGCTGCATTTAGAGTTTACAACAATATTAAGATGATCAAAAACCACAAGAAGGCAAGAATTGGCAGTCACTTGGCAGAAGGGACGTTAGACCTCAAAGATGGCCTTCAAAGCACTGTCAAACGCGAGCATTTTGATCTTCACCCTTCAAAAAATTCTTGTTTAGAAAATAAGTTTAAAATTGTGAGCGTATTGTGATGCCAATGGAAGAACTAAATAGTTTCCAGATTAGAAAGTTGCCATTGGGTGATCTGATGTGGGTGAATGATTTAATTTACTATGATGGGCCTCTCCTGTCGCAACTGAAGCATAAAAACAATGAATACTATTTGAAATTATGGTGTGACTGCGATGATGTCTCAAACCGGTGGATGTATTTTAAAATTTATGAAAAAGATAGACTACGTCTGTTGGTAGGAGAGAAGTCTTTACTTGATTGCCTTAAAGACCAGCCTGACAGGTTTGTCTTTTTTTCGGATGAGTCAGAAAGCGATTCAGTAAATTATATTGTTGATAATGGTTCAATCCCTTTCGACTATCTTCCAGAAGAAGACTCTTATTTAAGTTTACATGGTTCACTTTTAATAGAAGATACTACCGCTTTCATATTTGAAAATGATTGGAGTATGGATTCCTTAAGAGACCTATTCAAAAAGTTCTCGCAGATTTTTGATTTTAATTACTTAGTTTCAAATAGAAGCATTATTAACTCTAGCTTTCCTTGGAAAGATGGAGCCAGCACTGTTCACTTCTATGAAAGAATAAAGAATGTTATTCCTCAACGAGACCGATGCAAGCTAGATGCTGTAAGTTATGCTTCTCCTGGATATATGAAGATTAGTGGGGAACAGGAAAAGAGCCATGAGACACTTGGAAAGATTAAGGATTATCTCGACAAACAAGTTGATATAAAACTTCATTACTCAAACCTCTATAGATCAATTTTAGCTGGCAAGTACAATTCAATGCCCTTTGAGGGCGCAGTTAGAGAGTTTGATAATTGCAATTCTTGTAATAAATCCTTAAACGAATTAGCAAACTTGATACTTGGTGAAGACAAAGATTGGTTTATGCAGCAGTTTGAATATAACTTTGTCAAAGCGAAAATTTTAATGGGTCACACTCGTAGACTCGAATCATTTGCAAATTATTTGTTAGACTCAAATGTAAAAGCTGTATCAGCTCTGTTTATTGAAGATCCATTATAATAGGTTTACAGCTCTCGCCTTATGCTCAGGTGCTAAATGAGAGTACCTGAGTGTCATATCTAGCGAACCATGCCCTAACAATTCTCGTGTAGTATTTAGGTCTACACCTGCCATTACTAATTTGCTTGCAAAGTGGTGGCGAAGATCATGGAAACGAAAGTCCCTTACTTTGGCGTCCTCCAAGACCGCTGACCAAGCTTTTTTGATGTCCTTCAAGGGTTGCTCTGGTTTACCCTCGAAAACCCACATTAAGCTTTCACTGTCGCTTTTCCAGTTTGTTAGTGCAAACTTAGCTTTTTGGTTAAGGGGAATGTGCCGCGCTTTTCCGCTTTTAGCATTTGCCGCTTCAATCGTTAGAAAATCTCGCTCTAAGTTCACGTTTTGCCATCTAAGTGAAAATAGTTCACCCCTTCTCATTCCGGTATTCATTGCCAATATCACCAAAGGCTCTAGGTAGTCGGCAAATTTTCGTGCACTTAAGTTCGGTAGAAGTGGATAGCCCCGTTCGGCTCTATGTTTGTTGCCGCTGTCTCGCTCACGCTTTATTTTAATGTCTCTTGCTGTTAATGCTTTTCTCAAACGTTCTTCTTCGTCAAAGCTTAGATAACGAATACGGCTATTGTCTTCAATTAATGGCTTTAACTTTTTTAAATCGTGGCTAGGTATAACTTCCCATTCAACAGCCCTGCTCAATACAGATTTTAAAGTGGTAAATCGCCTATTAATGGTCGCGTTGCTTTTCTTTTGGTTAAGCATTTCAGTGCGTAACTTTTCTAGCAAAGAAGCATTAATATCGCGCAATTGCATTGGAAGAAGAGTAGGGAAGTTGACCCTTAAGTTTTTTAGCTCACGCTCGCCCGTTCGTGGATATTGCGCGGTGTACCACTTTTCAAACTCCAGCTCAATAAATGCTTGAAGTGTGGTAAGCCTTGCTAGCTTTTCTTGTGCCTTTAGCTCTTTTTTGTTTTCGTGCGGGTCAACACCTTGCACAATTGACGCACTAGCCATTTTTGCAGCATCTCGCGCTTGTGCTGGTGTAATTTCTGGGTGTGTACCCAACTTAACATTCTGCTGTCTTCCATTGTGGCGATAATACAAAAAGTAGGTCACCCTACCTTTTGGTGAGATACGCGCATGAAAGCCAGAAACCTCAGAATCGTTTAATCTTTTATCTTCAGGTTGAAGTGCATTAATACTGCTGTTCGTTATCTTTTTCTTGAAAGGCATAGGCAAAATATGTAGCAAATATGTAGCAAAATGAGTGATTTTGGGTGAGTTTACATGAACAAGTATGAACAAACCCTGAATGGTTTTAATTAATATAAATCAGTAGCTTATTGTTGTTTTTAGTGCATGCTTGTTCATGGCTGTTTACCGAGAAATACCCCAAATTCAGGCTCCGGAGGCAAAGGTCATAGGTTCGAATCCTATCGGGTGCGCCATTTTCTTTCCTTTCACTGTCTGCGGTCTCACTTTTAAAAAATGTAACTTCTGCTAGAGGCATTCTGGTTGCACAAGCATCTTGTAATATGTACTTCGGTAGAATATCCTTACTTTTGCTAAGGATAGCGATTTGAATACGGATATTATACTTTAATAATTTAAGTGCGTTTCCTTAGTTGTTTCACAAAAAAACATGTCTAAAGGAACGTATAATGATAAATAAAGTACGGCTCGCTGTTTCAGCAGCCCTAGCATCCAGCCTCATTCCAAACGCAGCTATCGCAAACGTAACAGATTTATCTGTTGAATCTCATTCAGACCGATTATTAGTCACTGCACATCAAGTTCAATCAGTTGAGTTGTTTGAATATAGATTAAAATATACCACCACTAATTCAGACAAAGCAGTTATTACACCTTGGCAAACGTCTAATAAGTTCGCGGTATCAGCTAATCACGGCGCACTCTACGATATAACGTTAGAAGCTAAAAGTTTATCATCGGGTGAAGTGGCAAGTTTTACTGAAGAGAAGGTTTCGCTCTCAACGACCAAACGCATTGTATCTCCATCTTCAAAAGCGGCAATTCAATTAACAGCGCAAGCCGATTCATTAGCTGCTGAAAACAACTGGCAGAACGACTTTGTTGTCGATATTGACGCGTTCCCGTTAATAAATATTACGTCGGATTTAACCTTCGACAATAAACCGTTTGATGGTACACCTGAAAACTTACCTCTATTAGCCGCGTCTGATATAGAAATTAGAGAAGATGGGCGCTTTGAAAATGTCACAAGGTTCGTACAACCCGATCCCAATTCAAGCCGTAAAATTGTAGATATCGTTTTCGTACACGATGATTCTGGGAGTTTGAATGACGAAGCGGCAAGCGTAAGAGCTAACATCCTCAATTTTGTTCAAGGTTTATCTGATGAGAATTTTGACTATCGTATCGGATTAGTCCCGTACGGTGGTGGCGGTGGATACAGCAGCTTTAGCGATTCAAACGGTACGTTAATTAATAACGGGAGTCTTACCTCAGATCCCGCAGAGTTTCAGAGTTATATAGATCAGATGCAATTTGATGGAAGCAGAGAGCGAGCGTTTGACGCAATGCATCTCGCTGCTACTAGCATCTTATGGCGCCCATCTACGCAAAAAGTTGTCGTTTTGGTTACAGACGAAAATAATGATTCGGGTGCAATTTCTGAGTCAGAAGTTATTCAGAGCCTAACGTCTAACAATATTCTTTTTTATGGACTTACGGCGGGCCATGATGAATTTGATCGTATAGCGGCAGCGACTTCGGGCCGAGTATTTAATGTTCGATCGGATTTCTCTTCAATATTGAACGAAATAGGATCAGATTTATCATCTAGGTACCAAACGCAATTTGAGACCGATAACAGTAACTTAGACGGCGTAGAACGTGTAGTAAACTTCAACATTGCAGCGAATAACTATGACGGCTCTCCCGTTGAAGGGCAATTCGAATTGCGTTACACCCCTCAAGTTCCTGTATCAATGGAGCTAACCTCTGGTACTCAAGCACTATTAGAGAGCGGACAGTTACCAAGCAAATCTCTCCCTGTAAGAGTAGTTGCTGGGTCAGAAGTGACGATATCAGAAATGAACCTTGGCTATCGACATAGTTCTGGATCTGGATATGATTTAATAAGTATGAGTCAGTCTGCCGACGGCTCATGGTATGCAGAAATTCCTGAATCTGTGGTACAGCAGGGGGCGGTAAACTTTTACGTTAGTGCATCTACCAATGCAGGGGTGAAAACGCTTCCAGCATCTGATCCTCAGTCTAACCCGTTCATAATCACAGTATTTCCTAACGTTCCTCCTGAATTCAACCATACGCCCGTGGAAATAGCACAAGAAGGAACTGACGTCGTCATAGAAGCGCTGGCGGAAGATGCAACCAATGAAGTCTCAACAATATCTCTATATTACAGACAAATCGGCGCCCCTCTTTATACCGAGGTGACCCAATCATTTGGTGCCCCTCAAGCACAATTTAGTTCTACTATCGCAGGGATTGACGTCACTTCGCAGGGGCTAGAGTACTATATTGTTGCAACAGACGACTTTGGTAGTGAATCGTTTAGTGGAAGCCCTGAAAAACCTCATCAAATCAGTGTAGGTAGTGATGCGCTTCCAGCTAGCTGTAATAACTATGCAAACGTTACTGTTTGTGCCGATGACTTTGTGACATTCGAATCTAGTAATGAAATATTAGCCAGTGGAAACGTTCAAGTTGGTACTATTTCTGGCAACAGCGTTTTAGGCTTCTCTGGCGCTGTTACCATCGATAGCGTAACCAGCGAGGTAAGGTCAATCGGTCTTGGTCGTATTACTGCACTGGATATGATGGTGGGTTATGCACCTGCATCGGATATTCCGCTGGGTAAGATGTCTTTTTCAATCGATAGTACTCTGAGTTCACCGGAGCTGTCTCCTCTTGCAGTGTTCGACTTCTCGCTCAATGGTCTTTTGCTGTCAGGCAATAAAATTGTCATGGACGATACGGGAGTAACAGTCGCATCTTCTATGCAACTGCCATTACTACAAGACTACGCTGATCCAAGTGATGAGACCGTTAACCCAATTGAGTTAGGTGACATTGTACTTTCTCAGGTTAGCGGTCAGTCTAACCTTGAAATTACGCTAGTCATGGAGGACCTACTAGGTAGCAATCCTAAGCGTCGAGTTGGGAAATTTGGTAACAGTGGTCTTTCTTTTGAACTTCAAACGTTAACATTAGATGTATTGTCCCCAGCGGTTGGCTTTTCGGGCGCTGCGAACTGGGATCAGAAGCAGTATGGTTTGGGCGTAGGTGTAGGGTTGAATCCTATCGGGATTAACTCTGTTGGGTTCACATACAAAAACAGAAAACGTTCAACGTTTGCTGCGGCTAGTAAAATCCCTATTGGAACCACTGGCTTTGCAGTCGCACATAGCAGCACGTCAATACAATGGGATAGGTTGCCCGACGCGGTTGTAAGCGGAAGTATTTCAGGTTATTTCTCAGATATTGCGGGAGGAATGGCGTTCGCAGGTGAAAGCATTGGTTCCGATTTACTCAGTGGTTCTTTAGGTTTAACAATTGGTAACCTGGGACGGACATGGACAGCATCGGGTAGCTTAACCCTTTTAGAGCAATTCCCTTTGCTATCAACGGAACTAACCGCAGGGCTACTGTCTTCTGGCCAGTATGGAGCTAACATTAGCGGTAACATCGATATCGCAGACTTTATTATTGGTACAGCCTTATTCAATGCACAGTCTGGAAGTAAGTTTACTCAGTTGCGCTCAAATTCAGACTTAACAGTGCAACTACCTCGTAAAATTCCGTTTGTAGGTGGGACACGATTAGCTGGTAACAATGCAGAGATGCTAATTCGTACTGATCATACTAACGGAAATAGCCTGACAGCATATTTCCAATCGTTGGTGAAACTTGGCTCGGTAGACCTTGGTGTAAGAGTTGACTTTTCAAACCCTAAAGATATTGATTTTAGCCTCGTCAAAAAAACCAGCAGTGCAGAATCTGTTGCACGTATTGCCGCAGAAAATACGGCTAGTGATGAGCTTACTTTCTCTATTCCAGCAGGCGAGGCAGCTGTTTTATTTGGCGCAATTACAGAGTCGGGTGTACCAGAAGTAGAGCTTGTTTTGCCGTCAGGCGATATTCTCAAAGCCAGCGATATGATGATTGACCTCGGTGATGCAGGTAACGAAACGCTATCTGAATTTGCGTATACTAATGGCGATAACCAGACAGTAATAGGTTTGCAGTTACCGCAGGAGGGCGACTATACATTCCGTATTGTTAACAGCGCTGATTTAACCGATTTAGATACCAACGTGGCTTTTCCCACCGTTGTACACGAAGCTAGCTTAAGCAATGTTCCAGCTACGTTAAACGTTGGCGATGATTTAGTTTTCGATCTTGATGTTTTAAATATCGATGGGCCTGCAATCGCCGAAATTCAGATTAGAGACGCAGCGCAAACAATCGAAATAACGCTTGATGAAGTAGCTGTTGCGGCAGGAACTAATGCCATTGCGGTTACATTACCCACAAATATTAACAGCGACGAATTTAACGTTTTTGCTATTGTTAGACATAACGATGTGACTGTAGAGGCGATGTCACTTGATACGTTGACTGTTGAAAACACCAATTCCCCAGATTCGCCTACAAACTTGGCTGCAAGCTTTGGAAATGGCAGCGCGGTTATCACTTGGGATAAGAGCACGAGTGCTGATGTAGACTCTTATTTTATAAAAGTCGTCAATGAGTCTCGCAGTACGTCATCAGTGGTGGCGGTACCGGGAGCATCAGATAGCTTTGAATTAGAAAACCTTACCAACGGAGACAACTACGCTATTAGTATAGCTGCCTCGTTTGAGAATGATCTTCGTAGCCCCTATGTAGGCAGTGCGTATGGTTCGCCAAACGGTGCATTTGTTTCTGGCTTTTCTGACTTAGGTTTTGAAAGTGGCTCTGTAGTTGTAACTTCAGATACAGCGCTACGAGGGGAGCCTATTAAGGTATCAGCATCAATTGAAAACGTTGGAGATTTTACGGCGTTCTCATCACGGTTTAATTGTTATTACGGTACTGTCAGCGATGACACCCTTGTGAGTAGTACGTTAATTGGTAACCTTGATCCAACTGATACGCTCGATGTTAGTTGTGACATTGATCAGTCTTTGTTCAATGAAGTAGGTAATGACGTATTTCTTACTATAACGGATGTCCAGCTTCCGGATGCGAAGTATGCTAACAACCATGCGGTTGCAGAAAACCCGTTCTCTCGGAATATCGGTCCTGTAGGGATTGCCGATGATTTAACCGTGAATGAAGACACATCACTGGTATTACCGCTTATAGCCAATGACATTGATGACAACGGTGATTCACTTAGTGTTGAAAGCTTTACTCAGCCGTCGTTTGGTACTGTGGAAGAAACCAATGGTGTGGTTACTTATATACCAAACAGTAACTATTACGGAATGGATACATTTACCTATGTGGTAACAGATGGGGAATTGTTATCAGAGGAAACGTTAGTTACTGTTGACGTACTACCTGTGAATGATGCACCTGTAATAGCCCCTATCTCATCTATCGATGTCTCTGAAGGGAAGAGCGCAACATTGACAGCACAAGCGAGTGATGTTGATAGTGACAACATTTCATACTCGTGGGTGCAGTCTGCAGGCCCTGATGTTGTAATATCAGGAGAAACATCAAATACATTTACTATTCAAGCGCCATACGTAAGTGAAGAATCAACGCTTACTTTTGTGTTGAGTGTATCAGATGGAGATTTAACGACAGATACATTAGTCGACGTAACAGTTCTGAATGATAACAATGCACCTGAGTTGACGTTAGAAGGACCTGCGTCGGTGAATGAAGGAGATGCAGTAGATGTTGTTGCTACGTATTCTGATGCTGATAATGATGACCTTACCATCGAATGGACACAAACTTCTGGAACGCAGATAGATATGACGCAAATTGAAGGCGCAACGCTTTCGTTTACTGCACCAGAAGTAACAGCAAGTGAAACACTTTCCTTTGAAGTGTCGGTTGCTGATGGTGAACACACGGTAACGCAATCAGTTTCTGTATTGGTACGCAATGTTGAGCCCACTCCACCACCTAGCAAAAGTTCTGGCGGCGGTAGTATGGGGCTGTGGCTTGGAGCACTTGGAGGGCTAACGCTATTTAGACGACGGTTTTATAAAAAATAAAACTGCCCTGAATTAAGCAGTAAGTTCTTTTTACTATTAAACGCCTGATGACATTCATCAGGCGTTTTTTTTCTAGGGCTTTCAAGGCACCTAAATTTGCTATGTCGATTGTCTACAGTCGGGCGTAGCCCACCACTGCAATAATCATTTTATCTTGGCGATAAAAAAGCTTAAAAGCTTGCTTAACCCCCAGTAGGCCAGTGCACTTCCCACAATACCTACTAATGAAAACCATTCGGTAAGCCACTGTGTTGCGCCGGGTTGTGCCTCAAACGATAGTGAAACTTCGCCCCCTGGGTAAAACCAAATACCAACGTCTGGATTAACCATGTGCATCAACGACATGATAAAAATCATAATTACCCAAAAATACCCCATGCCTAGTACCAATGTTGCCAAAGCATGCATCAACCCTTTCTTTGCGCTGTTTCTTAGCCCATTCCATATCGCTACAGGGTTACCTTTTGAAGCCTTTTGATACAACAATATGTCGGCAATCAAAGGTTCTAAATACTCATCAGGCGAACCAAGGTTTGAGATAGCATTGATAAGTCTGACATCTTCATTGTGATATTGAGCATCTTCACCAGCGTTAATAGGCGCGTTGGCCATCGATTCGTAAAGATGGCTGAGTATTTCTAAGCGGACATCATTTCGTTCTTCTTCTGGCAATGGTTTTAGTTTGTGAATTAACTCTCGGTCAAAGTTATCCCAAACCTTTTGCGCAGTTTCACTGCTTATTGGAAACATTTCGTTCATGCTTGCATCACCAATTTCAGAATTGAGTTATGAGTTTCAGACCAAACGCTTTTCATTATTACCAGAGTTTCTTGTCCAACCGGGGTAAGCTTATAGTACTTTCGAGGTGAACCTACCTCTTGGGTTTGCCATTCTGACACAACGAGCCCATCCCGTTTAAGCCTATTTAACAGCGGGTAAAGTGTCCCTTCAGCAACGTCAATTGACGTAACTTCTTTAATTTGCAATGCCAATTCGTAGCCGTAGGTAGTCCCTTGCTTGAGCCGAAGTAATATAATGAATTCAAGCAGTCCTTTTCGATACTGCGGTACCCACCTTTCAATGATCTTGTTTGGATCCATTGTATCAACACTGCCTCTATACTCATTGTTACTAGGCATAGTATAGCTACTTATAATTTATGAATTCAACATTTTCTTACATTTCTTGAACGCATATGAAAAATAACAACAAATACATAAATAACAATGGTTTAAAGGTTTGTGTTTAGCAGAGATCTTAAGTGCTGACGAATAATTAAACTACATAGTATTGCTATCTCTATGTGCCCCTTCTATACTTACCTAGCAATGCGATGTACATAGCATAAAAGGAAACGGTGAGAAAAATGATTAAATTGATAAAGCAAGCATGTTTAGTATTGGCTGTGGTTTGGCTTAGTTCGCCCGCACATGCGCAGATTACTATGGAAGAAGTTAACGGTTCATGGTTGGGTACTATGAATATTCCCGAGGGGCCTTCTCTTAAGATCGGAGTCGAAATATTCAAAAAAGCAGACGGTGAATGGGGGGGGAATATTGCGAGTTTAGATCAGGGGGTACGATATATGTTGGTGTCTAACGTCAACGCGGAAAACGGTATCTTAACTGTCCAGATGGCCAATGCCCCTGTGAGCATTACCGGTAAAATGGGTGAGAGTAACAACGTTATTGTCTCAATATTCAAACAAGGGGATAGCGAATTCGATTTGGTACTGCATAAAGTAGATGCACTGCCTGAAATTGAGAGAAAGCAGACCCCGCAGCCTACCGATGAGTATATTCAGCAAGATGTGGCTTATCAAAACGCTCAAGATGGTACTTGGCTGGCAGGCACATTAACGCTTCCTAAAGGCAATCAAAAGCACCCTGCAATTATGCTGGTGGCGGGTTCAGGGCCTAACCATAGAGACTCATACCATGCTGGACACCGAACTTTTAAAGTGTTGGCAGACCACCTTACACGAGAAGGCTTTGTGGTGTTACGCTCAGATAAACGAGGCGTGTATAAGTCAGCAGGTAAATTTGAAGATGCGACTTTGGAAAACTTAGCGCTTGATACACAGTCGGCAGTTAGGTTTTTAAAATCACACCCACGAGTAGATTCACAGAAGCTTATTTTGATAGGCCATAGTGAAGGAAGTTTGGTGTCCGTGATGGCTGCTCAAGAAGCGTCGATACAAGGAATAGTTTCTATGGCGGGGCCTGGAATGTCTGTTCTTGATATCTTGCTATTGCAAGATCAAACAGAGCCCGCCGCAAAAGGCGCATCTAAAGCTGAAACCGATATTCTACTTAAATTTAGTCAGCGCTTTTATGCGATGGTACTAAATACTCCTTCACCTGAAGAGCGTAAAAATAAAGCGCTTATGATGTATGACAATTTAGCCGGCAGTGAAGCAGAAGTAGTGGCTAAGTGGGTCAATAAAAACAACGGTACGTTAAGTATTTCGTCGGCGCAAAGTACCTCGTTTTACGAGTTTCTACAACAAAGCCCTCTCCCTTACTGGAATCAGTTTTTAGGTAAGGCACTCGTTCTTAACGGTGGGAAAGACTCTCAGGTACCCGCCGAAGCGAATATTGCGGGTATAGTGAATGCAGTTGATAAAAGCCGTGCTGAGGTAGAAAGCCACTTGTTTGAAGGGCTTAATCACCTCTTTCAGCCGGCTGAAACGGGGTCTATTGATGAGTATCAAAATATTGAAACCACTATCGATAACGACGTATTGTCTGTGATATCAACATGGCTGAAGCAAAACTTTCGCTAACCGCCAGGCCAATGAAAGCACGAAGCAAAGACCTAAACAAAAAGGAATGTATTAGATGTATAGAAATAATCTTCTCACGATCACGCTTTTGACTTCACTACTCGGTTTTACCGTGGCGAGTAAGTTTGCGTTGGCAGAGGCATCTAATGCGGGTTCGACGACCTCTATTGTTTATGGCTTTAAAGAGGGCGATACAAAATCGATTTATGTTAGTGATGAACATGGTCAGAATCGCACCCAGCTTGTTAATGCGACAGTAAGTGACGGTTACCCGGCGGTTTCTCCGCTGGGTGACAAGGTCGCTTTTTATGGAAAATATGACGATTACAAGACTTGGTCTATTCATATCGTTGATCTGGACGGTAAAAACCTTCGCCGTTTAACCCATGTAAAAAATGTGTGGGATAGTGCGCCTGCTTGGTCGCCCGACGGCAGTAAGATTGTCTTTGCCCGAGAGTACAAAAATATGGCTGGCCAGTGGCAAGAAGAACTCTGGCTTATGAATAATGATGGGACTGAACAGCGCCAAATAATGGGGATAGCAGGTAGGGCACCAGAGTTTTTCCCCGATGGCCGGTTACTTTTTCAATCGCAGGCTAAGCCAAGACAAATCGTTATGGCTAACATTGACGGCAGCAACCAGATTACGCTGACCGATGATGACTCAGACAGCATGTCACCAAAGCTTTCACCCGATGGTAGGCATATTGCGTACTTATCGAACAAAGATATTTCTCAGGAAGTTTATATTATGAACGTCGATGGCTCAGGCCAAACACGATTAACATTCAACTTCATTGAAGAGTGGGGCCCTGCTTGGTCTTCAGATAGTAGTAAGATCTACTTTTCCTCTCAAAACGTTCATGGGTTCTACGATATTTACCATGTAAACAAAGATGGCTCATCTATTGAAAAAATACTATCGAATAGCTCTCAAGCGGCGACATTTTCCTTCAACAGTGGTGGTAATCAGTAACGTCTGCACGTCATTTTAGTCATCAAACACGCCTAAGCACCAACGCGTTCACTTGTTTTAAAAACATTTGTGAGATCGAAAACTTCGTGTTAGTTTTATATCTAAGTGATAATCATTATTATTAACATTTAAAACTAACTCAAGTACGATGGTCTTATGAAACTTTCAAAAATTGCTCTCGCTTTACTTTTTTCTAGTATCAGTACGTGCTCTTTAGCTAATAGTGCTGAAGAAGCCGACTTCGAACAAATTACGGTTACCACTTCTCGTTTTGAAACAGATATTGACGAAATTGCCTCTAGCGTAACGGTTATCGATGCCACCCAAATGGATAAAATGGTTGCTACGGATATTCGTGATCTAGTGAGATTTGAGCCGGGTGTGGTTGTTGAAGGCGGCGGGCGGTTTGGCCTATCAGGTTTTAACATTCGAGGTATTAACGCCGACCGCGTATTAATGCTGCTAGATGGCGCACCCATAGCCGATGAATTTAGCTTTGGTCCAGGGCTTTCAGCGCGTCGAGACTTTATCGATGTTGATATGATTGACCGCGTTGAAATTATCCGCGGCCCAGCGTCTACCCTATATGGCAGTGATGCAATTGGCGGGGTTGTGTCGTTCGTAAGCAAAGATCCCACTCAGTTACTCGCACCCGGTGAGCAATTTGGTGGTCGCGTTAAAGTAGGTTATGCGTCGGTGGCCAATGAACGCATGGCGAATGTGCAGCTGTATGGGAATAATGGCGATTGGCAATGGCTGTTGAATGCAACGACTCGCGATGGTGCGCAAACAGAAAATTTCTTTGATGGCCAAGGCACAGGCCTTCAGCGCAACGCAACAAACCCACAAGACAACACTACCAACAGCGCACAGTTAAAACTTATCTATCAGCCAAATGAAACGCATAGAATGGAGTTTCTTGCTGATTACCTTAAAGGCGACACGCAAACCAATGTGTTGTCGCAAGTCGACACATTGGTACGTGGTGTGCGCATTACCGACAGCCAAGGCGTTGATGAGCGCAATAGAACGCGTTTTCAAATCAATCACACATACAGCAATAGCACACCATGGTTCGATAAAGTATTAACCCGTGTTTATTGGCAAGAAACCGATAACGCCCAAGCTACGTTTGAGGGCCGCTTTGGTGCGGTATCGAGACAAGAACCCACGCCAGTTGCGTTAGGCAGAACAAGAAATAGCGAATTCAACCAAACCGTAGAAGGCGTTATTGTGCAACTGGATAAACAGTTCACAACTGGCGATGCTAAGCACTACCTTATCTACGGCAGCGAACTGCAATACACCGACAGCGAGTCGTTACGTGAGGGAAGCACCTTTGTTGAAGCAACCGGCGCAATAGTGCCCGAGTTTTCAGCATTCCCCGCACGAGACTTTCCTATCTCTGAAGCCAAAGAGCTGTCTTTCTTCGCTCAAGATGAAATTACGCTACTGGGCGGCGATTTAACCCTTAGCCCCGGCATTCGTTATGACGAATTTACCTTAACGCCGTATCCCGATGCTATTTTTACCAGCGCCAACCCTGGCGTGTCAGTGGTGGCGTTCGATGACTCGCAAGTATCATTAAAACTGGGTGCAGTTTATAGCCTTAGCGACAACACCACACTATGGCTTCAGTTCGCAGAAGGGTTTCGTATTCCACCATTTGATGACTTAAACGTAGGGTTCACCAACTTTGCTGGCGGCTATACATCGTTACCTAATCCTAATTTAGCCCCTGAAAGTGTGGAAAGCTGGGAGGTAGGCGTTCGACAAGCCCTCGATGCGGTAAGCTGGAGCGTAAGCGCTTATCACAACAACTATGACAACTTTATTGAGTCTAGAGCAACGGTTGGTTTTAACCCTGTAACGCAGTTACTAGAGTTTCAAGCAAGAAACCGTGAAACGGTAACCATTGAAGGTATAGACGCACAGTTTACATGGTTTATGGGCGAGTCCTTCTCGGCCCTAAATGGGTGGGCATTACAAGGTGCGCTTACGTGGTTAGAGAGCGAAGATGAGGCTACCGGACAAGAAATAGAGTCTATTCTTCCGCCGCAGGCCGTGGTGGGTATTGGCTATACCGACAGTAATGATGTGTGGTCGGTAGAGTTTATAGGCACCTTTGTGCAACGTTTTGACTCTCAAACCCAGCCAACAGACCCTGCTGAACCCGCTTTGTTTGAAGCCCCCGGGTATGCGCAATTCGATGTGTTAGCTAACTACAACGTAACCGACGACTTCGCCATAAACCTCGGTGTATTTAACCTATTCGACCGTAAAAGCTGGAATGGCACCGAAGTACGCGGTGTTGAAATAGGCCAGGCCAATAACCTTAATTTTTTAACACAGCCAGGTATTAATGCGGCAATGAATGCCACTTACACCTTCTAAGCTGTACTGCACCGCTGACGTGTCTAGTTATTCTATTTAGATAGCTTGGCACTTCAGCACATCACACGGCTTTTACATAAAACAGACATCACTACTTAAGACACTTTTTACCTCTATCGGAGCCTACAGTTATGAACATTCGACAGCGTATTACCACTTCAGTTGTTTTCATATTTTTAACCGTTGGTTTAAACGCTAGCGCACAGGCTAACTTACAGCATAAACCAAAGCTTATTACCGCCGGTGGCACCATTACCGAAATTGTTTTTGCACTTGGTGCCGGAGACCAAGTGATTGCGGTTGATCAATCAAGTCAGTTTCCTGATGAAGTAAAGCAGCTCCCTATGGTGGGTTACTACCGAGAGCTAGCGGCCGAAGGGGTATTGTCGTTTGCACCCGACAACGTGCTGGCCATTGAGGGAGTAGGGCGCAAAGAGGTGGTAAAACAAATAGAAAGCACCGGGGTTAAGGTGGTTATTTATAAAAAGCCTACTGATGCAGACGGTTTAATCTCGCTTATACAACAGTTGGGCCGCGACCTTGATAAAAACGCAGAAGCGCAAGCGCTTATTGCAGCCTTTACGGCGTCGCTTCCAAAGGCAAGTACAGGTAACACTGCTAAAGCGGTGTTTCTGCTATCGGCCTCTGAACGCGGGCTAATTGCTGCCGGTACGGAAACCGTTCCACAATTAATTTTTAACTACGCGGGTGTTGAAAATATTACGGCGCAACACCGAGGTTTTAAAGGCATCAATAGCGAAGCGCTTGTCTTGCAACAGCCCGATTTTTTGGTAGCGCCTGAGCATGTAGTCATGGGAGCGGGCGGCAAAGAAAAGTTCTGTCAAAGCCCATCCCTTTCGTTATTAGAAGCGGCGAGAGACTGTCGGCTTCTAGTCATGGACTCGCTTAAGTCACTTGGCATGACACCCAGGCTGGCCGAAGCCATAGCTACCGTAAAAAGCTGGAAGCAGAAAAACTGATGAATAGCCTTACCTTTTCACAACAGGCGGGCGTTAACGCACGGCCAACTACATGGTTTCAACATCACCAGAAAAAGGTATTGTTTTGGTTGTTGGCGCTATGTGTAATGCTGGTTGTAGCGGGTATTGCATCGCTAAGTTTTGGCCCTGCAGGGTGGGACGTTCGTTTATCTGTTGCCTGGTTTCTCCCCAATGCGTGGTTAGACATAAGCCAGCTTAAGCTTAATATTATTAGTGAAATACGCTTACCGCGCCTTTGCCTTGGCTTGCTTGTGGGCGCAGTGTTAGCGCAAACCGGCGCGGCCACGCAAGCGCTTTGTAGAAACCCATTGGCAGACCCTTCCGTTATTGGCGTTAGCTCGGGGGCAGCGGTTATGGCGGTTGGCACTATTGCCCTTGGGCCATTACTGCAAGCGCAGTGGGGAATTAACGCGGGTGTGCTGCTTCCCTATGCCGCATTCGCGGGTGCATTACTCGCCACATTACTGGTGTATCAATTCGCTCAAAGTGCGCAGGGCGTGCAGGTTACCTCGCTTATTCTCGTGGGGGTTGCCATGAATGCGCTTGGCTTTGCGCTTATCGGCTTATTAAGCTTTTATTCCGACGACAGTGCACTGCGCCTCATTAGCTACTGGACCATGGGGTCGCTTGCGGGGGCAAACTGGTCTTCACTTACACAGGCAATGCCATTGCTGTTACTGAGTTTGATTGGCTTATGGAGTAAAAGACAGCAAATGAGTTTGCTGTTGTTAGGCGAAGCCGAGGCTAAGTACATGGGCGTAAATATTAAGCAGGTAAAAAACCAAATTGTTATTTTTGTGGCCATTGGCGTGGGTGCCGCCGTTGCACTTACTGGTCTTGTGGGGTTTCTTGGGTTAGTTATTCCTCATCTTTCGCGCATTCTGGTGGGCGCTAACCTTAAATACATGATGCCAATTAGCATGCTATTAGGGGCCTTGGTGCTGCTAGCGTCTGACTGGATTGCCAGAATTATTGTTATTCCTGCTGAACTGCCTATTGGCATTGTTACCGCCATTATTGGTGCACCTGTGTTTATCTGGATGTTGCGGCGCCAACTAATGCCAAAACGTTAAGGGGAAACTAAAATGACAACTATGCTTACCTTAAAGAATATTACGGTAAAGCGCGGCCAGCGCCGTGTGCTAAATAACATTAACTGCACCATACCCGAAGGCAAGCTGGTGGTGCTGGTGGGAGAAAACGGCGCAGGAAAGTCTACGCTTATTCATACCATGGCCGGAAACCTAAAATTTGACGGGCAACTGCATTTTAAAGCACGTGCTATTAATGAGTGGGACGACCTGTCTTTGGCTGGTTATCGCGCGGTGATGACTCAACAAAATGCCTTAAATTTTCAATTGGGCGTGCCTGAACTTATTGCCATGGGGCGTTTCCCCATTGCTGAAACACAGCAGCAAAAACAACAAAGGGTGGCAGAATTTATAGACCGTCTTGCGCTTAACCCGCTGGCCGACCGACATACAGGGCAGCTTTCAGGTGGCGAACTGCAAAGGGTGAATATTGCCCGAAGCTTTGCACAGCTTGACGCGTTTAAATGCGGACATGCACAATCAAAAAAAGACGGCAGCAAATTACTCCTGTTAGATGAGCCTACGTCTGCACTCGACCTGCATTTTCAGCATCATTTAATGCAGCTAGTAAAAGCCTTCACCAAAATGGGTAACACCGCCATTGTGGCAATACACGATTTGAACCTTGCCTCGTTATATGCCGACGAAGTACTGCTGTTAAGTGCTGGCGAATTGGTGAGTTACGGGCCTAAAAACTCGGTATTAACCCCAGACTTACTCGAGCCTGTGTATCGCACCCAGATGCATATTCAGTCTCACCCAGACCTACATATTCCAATGATTTTTTCTCAACCTAAGGAGAACCTGAATGAGAGCGCAAGCATTAACTGAGGCTAAAGCACTACTTCGCGCCTGTGAAACCGGCGTAATTTCAACCATTTCACACAACTTGCGTGGTTACCCCTTTGGATCGGTGTCTCCATTTATCAGCTGCAGCGAAGGTAAGCTTTATTTCTACATTAGCGATATTGCGCAACACGCAAAGAACTTAGAAAAAGACAGCCGTATGAGCTTAACCGTATTTCATCAAGCAGAAGAAGGCGACCAAAATGCACATGGTCGAGTAACGGTTGTAGGTGATGCTGCGCCCATTAAAGGCGACAAAGCCTCGCAGATACTAGAACAATATGTACGTCGATTCCCTGAAGCCGAAACGTACAAACAAGCGCACGACTTTAATGTGTGGCAAATGGATGTGGTGCGTGTTCGCTATATTGGTGGGTTTGGTAAAATTTTCTGGCTAGAGCCAGAAGAATGGCAAGCGCCTGCTAGCCCATGGGGTATTGAAGCCGAGAAAAATATGATTGACCATATGAATGAAGACCATCAAGACGCTATGTCGCTTATTTTAGCGCATCATCATGCAATTCAAGACGATACACCCACTATGACGGGCATTGTGAATGACGGTTTTTATATCCACTCGAACAATAAAAATTATTATGTTCCGTTTGAAAATAGATGCACTGAACAAGGCAGCGCCCGAACCGAATTGGTAAGGCTCACCAACCGCGCCAGAAAAGCGCAGGCTGCATAATGTAAGGTAGTAAAGGTAGACGGCCTACCTACTGTCAAAAGTGTAGGCCGTTACTGACTAAAGCGCCGTAAAACCGCCTTCTATCATTAGCTGGTGGCCTAATAAAAATGACGATTTGTTAGAACTTAAATACATAACGCCATCGGCAATATCTTGTGCCTCGCCCAAACGGCCGATGGGGTGGGCACGCATAGCGACTTGCGCTAGTTTAGGGTCTTTTTCGACGGCGCGTTTTGTCATTTCAGTATTAATGACCCCAGGGCATACAGAGTTTACGCGAATACCTTTACGACCATATTCGACGGCCGCCGTTTTTGTTAGGCCTACTACCGCGTGTTTTGTCGCGCCATAAATACCCATTTTAGGCGATGACACTATGCCAGCAATCGAAGCGGTATTCACAATCACACCACCACCTTGCTTCATCATTTGTTCAATTTCGTACTTTAAGCAAAGCCACACCCCTTTTACGTTCACTGCCATTAGGGTGTCGAACATGTCTTCGTCTGCATCCGCCAAATAGCCGTGATCTAGGTCGATGCCTGCGTTATTAAAGGCAATATCTAAGCGGCCGTAATGTTCTACTATCGAGGCAACCATGGCTTTCACATCAGCCGATTTCGACACATCAGCTTTTATCACTAACGCCTCGCCACCCATGGCGCGTACTTCATTAGCAACGGCTTCAGCCCCGGCCTCATCAATATCTGCAATGGCCACTTTGGCTTTATTTTTGGCGTACTCTAAAATGGTCGTGCGGCCTATACCAAAGCTTCCGCCGGTAACTAACGCTACTTTACCTTCTAAATCTTCGTACATGGTGTGTCCTTATTTAATTCTAACTAAGCCTTCTTGGGCTACTGACGCTACTAATTCGCCAGATTGCGTGAAAATACTGCCGCGGTTAAGCCCACGACCGTTGCCAGACCATGGCGTATCCATGAGATACAACAGCCATTGGTCTGCTTTTATGTTGTTGGAATGAAACCATACGGTGTGGTCGATGCTAGCGGTGGCAACGTTGCTGTCCATCCATAACATGTCGTGGGGTCGACCACAGGTACTAAGTAGGGTTAGGTCTGTCGCATAGGCCAATATTGCGCGGTGCATCGCTACGTCGCTTTTCAGTGCCTCTTTTGCACGAAACCATGTGGCTTGGTTTAATTTTTTAGCGCTGCGTAAAAAGTGGGCTTCCTCATTAATAGGGCGAACCTCTATTGGCCTATATTGGTTTAGCATTGAATACACGTTGTCGGGTAGCACGGCTTTGTGTTTTTCCGCTAGCTGATTTTCATTTAACAGGTTATCTGGCGGCGGCATATCATCAGGCATAGGTATTTGATGATGGTACCCCTCTGCTTTCCCTTGAAACGACGCAATTAAATTAAAAATCGGCTTATTATTTTGCGTGGCGACTACCCGGCGATTACTAAAGTTTCTACCGTCTAGGTCGCGGTGTACCGTGTAATGAATGGGCTGTTCGCAATCACCTGGTCGAATAAAGTAGTTATGGCAAGAGTGTACTGCCTTGCTACCGTCTACCGTTTTAGACGCTGCCATTAGCGCTTGGCCTAACACCTGCCCGCCAAATACCCGGCCAGATGAAGACGGCAATTTATGCCCTAAAAATACATCGTTTTCTAATGAATCGACATCCAACAAATCGGTTAATAAATACGTTGCTGATAAGCCTTCCATAAACACACACCCACAATCACTGACGACACACCTTGTACGTACGATGTACAAACTGCTGTTAATTTTTTGAAAACAAATTGTTATCAATTGCTTATTAACAACTATAAGGTGAAACCATTTCCATGTGTGGTGTTTTTTCACGATCATCTATCATAATTTTGATTACGAACATATAAAGTAATCAACACTAAACCATAAAATACAACCAATAATTCGTAGCTAAAACCCTATTAAATGTTATTTAAAACAGGTGTTTAAGTAGTAAGCTGCCACTACAATATAACTAGGGAAAGCCATGAGTCATTCTTACCAATCTATTCACATAAGCGTGAGTAACGCCGTAGCAACCGTAAGCATAAACCACGGAGATATTAATTTATTAGACGGCATACTGATTAAAGATTTATACAAAGGGTGCCAACAGCTAGCTGCCGACGACCAAGTCAAAGTGATTGTTTTTGAAAGCAGCAACCCCGACTTCTTTGTTGCCCACGCCGACGTAAATATGATTATGGCGGTTGCCGACGCGCCAACGCCCGACGGCAAAACTCCCAGTATGTTGCAGGCCTTATTTGAGATGATCCGCCATATGCCGAAGGTAACTATTGGTAAAGTGGAAGGCGTGGCTCGCGGCGGTGGTAGCGAACTATTATTGGCAATGGACATGCGTTTTGCCGCAATAGGAAAAACACGTATGAGCCAGCCTGAAGTTGCCATGGGGTTAATTGCAGGGGGCGGGGCGTGCACCCGTTTACCTAAATTAATGGGCCGGGCAAAAGCCATGGAAGTGCTATTGGCCTGTGAAGACTTCGACGCTGAAACGGCTGCAGAGTATGGTTATGTGAACCGTGCCATTGCAGCCGATGCCATTGGCCAATACGTGACAAACCTTGCGAACCGCATCGCCGGTTATCCTACGCATGCCATTGCTGCCACTAAACGGTTAGTAAACCATAACGAAGCCATTGCCAATGAAGATTTCGGTCGTGAATATGCCGAGTTTTACGCGGCGGCCACTCATGAGGGTATGGCGCAGCGCATGCAAAGCGCGTTAGATAGCGGGTTACAAACCTACGAAAAAGAGGTTGATGATTTGGGCAAAACAACCGATTCACTACCCTATATGAAATAGCCCTGTGTATTGCGCGGCAACCATCAATAATGCTTGCCGCAGCTTGCTTTTTAACCACGTTTGCTGTTTAACGGTACGACGCACTAAACCTTTATGGGTATAACTACGTTAATGTAGTTATTATATGGCTTGGGCTAACGTGAAGGGGAAGTAAACGCAATGAACTATGAAAAATACTTCGAACCTTTAAAAGCAGTACACGCCGCTAATTTCAACCGATGCGTGTATTGTGGGTGCGAGGCGTCGGTGTCTGACTATATTCCTCCTATTAAATATATTCACGACTATCGTGATGGCACCAAAGAAGCCGATTTCGTTTCAGTACCCTGTTGTACAGAGTGTTTTTCTTTACTGAAAAACCACAACAGCGGAACGCTCGAGTTTCGAACTCTTGTACTAAAAAAACTGTTAGCTGAAAAATACAGCAAGGCCATAAGGGTGTTTAACCATTGGAGCCCAGAAGAAATAGCCGAAATGGATACCGCCTTTCAAATAAGCCTAAACGGCGGCGTAAGCTTGGGTAAAGAAACGCTGTCGCGCATTCGTTTTTCTGGGTTTGATTATGAAGTTAACGGCAGTATTACCCGCGTTGCGAAACCGCAAGAAAGCGTATTTACCGTGTTTGGTGAAACCTTTGCAGACTACAAAACCGCGCTTGAACACGCCAGTGCCACCTATCAGATTAAAAAAAGCCGCCTTAGCCAACTGTATTATGACAATGGAGAGTCGTTCGACAGCGCGATAGAAGCGTTTCATCGGTCTTTAGAACTGCAACGCCAAGAAGATGAAATTAAAAAGCCGTGCGACGATTTTGCAAACAAGTATTCGCAAAACCCAACGTATGTATTCAGAATGGTAAGCCGGTGGATGGCTGCTAACCCAGATCTTAGTGTTGATGAAGCGCTAGACAAGCTTTATAAACAGCGCATTTCGTTGTGATGAAACTGATGTACAGTATATAAATACGGGGAAAATGTTTATAGTAAAGCATGTTAGTTTTACGTAGGCAGTTAAGCGCGCTGCATAGCACCTATTAGCAGGCTTAGCTGCATAACAAGACTATTAAAAATGTTCGAATTGCTCATGTAAAAGGAAATTATCATGGCAACCTCAAAAGGATTTGGTTTTAAAGTCGTCATCATCGTTGTCATTATCGCCGCCAATTCGTTAGGCGTTTTATATCTCGCTCGTGATACCGTACCAATACCCACTTGGCTGCAAAGCCTATTTAGGTATTTTGAGAGCGTCGCTCAGCTTGAGATGCCCTCAGAGGCATTATCGATACCGCAATCTGAAACGACCGTCGATCCTATTCCAGCGCGAAAATTTGATTTACCCACATCAAATACAGCCAAACCTGAGCCCACGACAAAGCCCACTTTTTCTCACATAGAAAGATCAGTAACAAGGTGCCTAGACAAAAAGAAGCCACCCAAAACTAAGGCCTTGTATACGTGGGTTGATGGGCAGGGGGTAAAAAACATCAGCGACAAACCTAGGGTGCTTGATCAGGGAACTTCAGTGATGGTTGCACGAACCATTGAACCAGAAGCAATATCAATCAATTTTCTTACCCACAACCTATCTAACGACGTGAAAACGCAATTTAGAGAAAAAGTAAAAACAGCAATGGACATTTTTGCAGCAGTTACTCCTAAAGAAACCATTGTGCCGGTGGCTGCAAACCTTAGAAGTTTTAGCGATGAAAAGTCATATCACGAATACAGAAAGCGTTTTGGCAACCTACTGCCGTCAAACGTAGGTTTCTATTCAGCGAATAAAAATGAATCGGTCATTCTTATTCGCAAGCCAGAAGAAACGGTAAGAACGGTTGTTCACGAGGTTATGCATACCATTAACCGCCATTGGTATGGGCAAATGGTGCAATGGTTAAATGAGGGGATGGCGGTTTACTCAGAATCACCTAACAACCTAAAAAAGAGTGATTGGAGCGGCTATTTTCATAAAAATAAGCCTATTCCCTTATTAACATTATTTGAGGGGTCTAGAGAGAAGTGGAAAGCTGAGCCACCACGCTACTATGCAACAAGTTGGGCATTAGTCGCGTTTTTAATGGAGCAAGATAAAGCGCTCATGAGCCGATTGTTACTGAAAGAGTCAGAAAACGGGTGTAGCGAAATTACGATAAAAGATATTAAAACGCTTTCTGGCCAGGAAATATTCATGCTTGAACGAAAATTTCTAGCTTGGATGCAAAGAAAAAACTTAGTTTTATAGTGGGTTAGTTTCGCGCTCAAATAGCTACGGTTACTTCACTGCTTTAACTAAGACTCCTTAAGAGTCTTCTGCTTATGAACGTTGTATAATGTCTAGTGTCATTATGCCTGCTAGAGGAAACCGATCGTGAACCGTCGTAAAAAAATCATCAAAAAACTTGAGAAAAAAGACAAGAAAGCGAACGCTAAATTGCATAAAAGCAATAAGCCCGTTTATGTTTCAAAAGCTGAGCGTGAAAGGTTGGCTGAACTGGCTAATAGCGAGCAGCCCAGTGACGGGGAAAAGTCTAATGAAGAAAAGAGTAATGAGGAAAAGCGCACCGAATAACAGTGTATTGCACCCTTACCAAAACGTTTCACTCATTCCGCATTCTTATAAAGAGTAAACCCGCCGCTGTTGCCTATGAAAGAGATTCACACTGAATGAATTTTTTGCAGGTGTAGTTACTCAGAATATCGCACTAAGGCTATAAACTCTTAACTTTTCAATGTATTAGGCTAAGGCCTAATTATTGCTAATCCTCTGCAAGTAAGTATTACTGATATCAAAGGTAGTGCGTGGTTCAGTTTAATAACCACAACCGACGTTACGTTGATAAGCACTCACCAAAAGGAACTTAGGAGGTTTACATGCATTCACCTGTCAGTGTTGTCACGATAGTAAAAAATCGCACAGAGAAACTTTGCCGACTCATAGAACAGCTAGAGTCGTGTAACCCATTACCTGATGAACTTGTTATTGTTTGGATGCGCCCCCCATCAACGCTCTCATTGGCGAAAAGTGAGAAGTTTAATATAGTGCACAAGTTTGTGGCTAACGCAGAACTACCCATTGCAAAGGCGCGCAACAAAGGCTTACAGGAAGCAACAAACAACCTCTTGGCTTACATTAACGTTGATGCCGTTGTAGATAAAAACTTTATTGCCCAGGGTATGCACGCATGGCGTCCAAATTCCGTGGTGTTTACTAACGTGACATTTGTTCCAGAATCACAGTGGGTATTACCTCACGACACGTTATGCCAAATTAAAAACCAAGAACGACTAGAAGAGAGTAGCGACGACCTCTTAAGCCAGCAGAAGCATGATGGTGGCGCGTTTAGTGACGATAGCATTCGCTCAACGGTATTTTTTATTAGCAAAATAGACTTTAAGAAAACCGGCGGTTTCGATGAAGGTTACGAGGGCTTCGGGCTAAACGACGAAGACTTCTTTACGAATTGCCGTTCATTGGGCTTTTCATTACATCAACTAGATTTGCAGACGTTTGCGCCCGAGCGACCCAATTACCGCTGCCCTATTAATCACTTTCTTGATTTTGTAAGAAACGCTGAGCGCTTTCACGCGAAGTGGGGCATGAACCCATGTAACGATGTGCTAAATGCTTACGCTGATGCCGGTTATATTAATAAAGACTTTGAAAATACAGGCATAAACATTCTTCAATTGCCTAACTGCGAAATGCCTTCCGCTGAAGAGGAAGTGTCTGAGCAAGAACATGACGCAGGGCTAATTAAACAAACAGCTTAACTGGCAGAAAGGCTAATCAACAATAACTACCACAGCAGAGTGGTAGGTAATACTTAACGGGCCGCTAGTAACGAAGCGGTTAAATTTGGGGTTATCTGTACTGTACAACGTTACTTTGGTTGAAGCCATAAAGCCAAGAGGCAGTGGCAATGGGTGGGTATCAAAAGAGAAGTTGTACATTACATATACGCGGGCATCTTCAAAGCGCAATTCATAAGCAAAAAGTTTGTTGGCTGCATCTACCTCGTAAATACGCATGTCTGCAGTAGCAAGTGGCCCATATTGCTGAATATAAGCCGTAAGCGCAGCAATATCACCCTCCATCGTGTTTAATGGTGAGGTAGGCAATACCGTTACTGCATTCAGCGCTTCAAACAAAAGTGTTTCTCGTGCAGATAAATTACCCAGTGCAGGGCAAGTTTGGTTTGCACGCTCTGCCTTGTCGGCATCAACAGGTTCACCCTTACCCAATGCGTTAGCTAACCCTTCATTCAGTAACAACACATCTCGCTTATCGCTGTTTACCGAAAAAAAGCTGCACACCGCGTTGTTCCATGCAGCACTTCGCCATGGCTCGGTATAGCTTGGCTTAGGTTCACTCTGGCTTACTTGAAAAAACCAAATAGCGCCAGCTAATACAATGGCGGTGATCAGTAATGAAAATATTAGCCCTTTTTTGATGACAGCCTCGTTTTTGAATGTATTGGGTTTGGAGATTGAGGGAACAATATATTAATCTGTTGAAAAGCGTTTTTCTTTACACGCATAGCGATGCTCTTTTAGCGTTCGTAGTTTTTCTTTTAACCTCTCGCCTTCACTTACACTATAACCAGAGCGCATTTTGGCATTTATATTTTTTATATGCTTGTCGATACCTGCGCAACCAGACTCTGATGGCTCAAAGTCCTTACTGGCAACAGCCTTCGCTGAGATGAATAGTATGGGGATAAGAATCAATAGTTTTTTCATAAATCTTCCTTGATTAATCGTGATGTATCTTTCAGGGAGTACGAGTGTTGTAAGATACATTCTAGGTTGAGTTTAACTCAACTATACAGAAACTTAGTGCCTAGAGTAATTTGAACGATTCATACTTTAGATAAGAGCAAAACTTTCCGCTCTGAACGCGCCAGCTTCAACATGTTTATCGAAGTAACTTCTTCCATCTTCGAGCATCTGCTCTTTAATCAACTCTATATCGTTGCTCTCAAGCTTTTCCCATAGAACAGCATCAAACGCTAGTTTGTCTAAATCTTTGGCATGGTACATAAAGCTTTTGCGCTCAAACTTTTCAAACGGGTTTTGAAGTATGCTCTTTGATAGCTGCTGTTTGTCATTCAAAAATTTTTCATTATTTAGAGGGCTGTTGGACTTTTCCGCTTTACCGTATTTTACCAATAAACTTTTATAGAATGATTGGTAATCATCTCGAAGCAACGAAAGGGAAACTTCGCCAGTTTTATCAGCATGCTTAAGCATCAGTAGTAGGAATATAATTTTAAATGAGAACGTGTAATCTCGTTGCTCTAGGAATTCGAAAAAGTCATCTCTTCTCGTTGCCTCACTTCGAAGTTTTAGGTTTTTCTTTTCGCGTATTTCATCGATTCTATCTTGTTTGTAATAGTTGAGCATTTTATTACCAAATGGTAACTGTTTGTCTGGCACAATGCTTTGATTTTTAACCCAGTTTTTTATTGTTCCAGTAGAAATGAAAAGCGCCCGAGCTAGTTGCTCGTCATTAATATAGTCGCCAAACTCATCTTCAAAATTAAATAGTTTGATGGGGTGAAGTTTACGCGGTTGCTCATATAGATGGTCAAGGATTATCTCCTCTCCTACAAAAGCCTCGTTTGGATTGAATATGTCCGCAAAGGGTTTGTATCCATCAAGGTTAAATATGCTGTGAAGGCTCCATGGTTGAAGCGCTGGACCGTAACTATCCACAATATCAATGGCGTAAAGTGCTTCCTTTCCGGGATGATTACGTGTCCCCCTTCCTAGTTGCTGCATATATAATACTTTTGACATGGTTGGCCGGGCCATCACAATAATAGATGTATTGGGGGCGTCCCATCCTTCATTCAGCAAATCGCATGCACACAAAAAGCGTACTTTACCTTTTTTATATCTATTCAATCCTTCTCTGCTAGTTGCAGAAACTGCTTCTGCGCTAATCTTATGCTTATTTAATAATGCAGCGAGTCGGTTAGCATGCTTTACGTCTACGCAGAATATAACGCCTTGATGCGAGGATAAAGATTGACCGGTTACAACATCTTGCTGAGTGAAGTATTTTAATATTACGTCTACGATTAGTTGGTCTCGAGAGGGTAAAACCACGTTCTTGTTCAAGTCACTTTTAACAAACTCTTTTCCGTTAAACCGAACCTGTGAAAAGTCAATGTTGCTCTCTAAACGAAAAGCGCGGATCGGTGGCAAAAGTTTTTGCTTTATCGCCTCTTCGAGTGTCATGTTTAATTGATAGCGACCGAATATTTCAGCTAAATCTTTTTGGTCTAATCGCTTGTCTGTTGCGGTGCATCCAAGCAGTGTTTTTGGATTAAAGTGCTCTAATACCCGCTTAAGTCCCTGTGCAGGCGCATGATGTGCTTCATCTACTACTATGTAGTCAAAGTGGTGCGAGGACAGAGAGGCAAATTGCCGCTGTATTGCCTGTGTTGTTTGCACTATGACATCAGCGTTAAGGTCAGTTATTTCTGACGATACGCTTAGGGTAGGGATTCGTTTTAAAAATCGGCTCTTTGTTTGTTCGCGAAGATCTTTAAATGGAACAATAACCAACGCTCGGTTAGCATTGCCTTGTTCCTTTTGGTTACCGTAGTCAGCAATAAATACTTCGGTTTTCCCTGTTCCAGTCGGCAATACTAGCAGGAAGGTATTCTTACCCTGTGTTCTACTATTCTCAATATCTGCTAGCGCATCTTGTTGGTGTTTGAAGAGGGAAAAGCCAATATCCCTAAATTGGCTGGCTGTGGGCTTTGCGCAAAATTTATCTTCATGCCCGAAGTAGTGTCTAATTTGATCTGCAAACTTCTTTTCATCAGCCATTCCCGCATTCGACCAGCGAAATACTTTAATACCGCCTTTCATGAGCGAATTCTGCTTAAGTAGTTGAGATTGATATCGAGATTGGCTTATGTGAAGCGGATGGTGAAAGCTTTCACCGTTTAGTTCAATGGCTATTTCCCCGTCAATGGTCTTGAGAACGTAATCTACATAACGGCCTCTTCCAAGTAAGTCGACATACTGGTATTCGCGTTCCAAGGCGTGCAAGTACTTTGAGCCATAAACCTGTTCAAATAAACTTTCAAAGTTATATTCAGGCCGCGTTGGGTCAGTTTCGCTTATTTGTCTGTCAGTGCCAAACTGCCGAAAATCATACTCATCGGCACTGTCATTTAAAAATGCATCAATCAGTAACTCATCTTCTGGCTGCTCGTTGTCGATAAACCGGTAAACCCGCTCAAATTTATGCATGAGCATGTTCTGCCACCCAGTGTATTCATGGTAGCGAAATGTTGGCTTATTGCTGCCATAAAGTTGCGTATCTAAAACAATTCCGACTTTTTGACTACTATCGCTAAAAAGATAGGAAGTGAATTGAGAGTCGACTTGATGGAAACCTTGTTTTTTTAGGTAGTCAGACAGCTTCATTTTTTTACTTCACGCATCAACTCAACTGTCACCCACTTCACATCATCACGCTTCAACCCGTCTTCACTGGGTACGGGGTTTAAATTACGTGCCACTAACCCATTGTCTGCTGCTAATGTTTGCAGTTCTTCATAGCTTACCGGGTGCATGGGGCGTGCATCGTCACTTGGACCAAAGCGCAGGCTTATGTACATTCTACCGTGGTCTGAAAGTCGCTTAGCTAAGTGTGCTAACGCTATTGGCCTGTCGCTTGGGGGTAAGTGCATCCACACGGCCGACAATAAAATTAAGTCAAACGTGTTGTATTGTTGGGGTAGTGTGGTTAGTTCGGGTAAGTGGGCGTTGCACCACGTTACCTGCTTGTGTGCGTTTTGCTGCGCTAATGCGCGCAGTGCATCGGCGGGTTCTGCTGCCACTACATGCCAGCCTTTTGTGGCTAACCAGTTCGCGTCGCGCCCGCTGCCAGCACCTATGTCTAATGCTGTGCCAGGTGTAACTGTGCGTAAGAAAGCATGCCAGTCGCTATGCACGTTTTCGGCGTCTACCGAATTGTAAAGCGTATAGTAGTGCTGTGCTTCGTCACTGTAATGCTGAATGGTACGTTTCAAACTGTCGATGCCTCCTTGATCTTACCTACACATTATCGCATTCATGCTTTTTCAGCCACAAACAAATAGCGCGCGTTGCCTCATTTATGGCTGTTTGAACATACACTGATACAGTTTGATACAAAGTGAGAATTGGCGTTACAGCATCGGCGGGTTAACCTGTTTAGCATAAGCATCAGTTACTAAAAAAGATGCGAGGAACGCAGATGAAACACGTTTTACAACACACAATGAAAAACACACTCGTTACCATGGCGCTTTGCTGTGGGGCACTATCTACATTGGCCGTGGCCGACACTAGCAACGCAGAGTCTGGCTCAGATAATGGCGTTTTTGCGGCTATTAGTATTGGCGGTGGGTTAGCGAAACAAAGCGGTATCGACGGCAACCTAAACGTTAATGAAAGCTACGACGATTTTTTCTTTTTAAATATCGAATTGCGAGCGCAGTGGTACGGGTTGTTCGTTGAATTCCCGGGCAGAAGTCAGCAGCAAATTGACGGTCAGTTTTCAGGTGCGTCGCTAGGTTACAATTTTTATAACACGCAGAATTGGTCTTACGATCTCTATGCTGTTCATGCATCTCAAGGCAATACTTATAATGCGGCTTCGCCAGAAGGTACACTTAGTTTTAGCCGTGCAAGCGACTTTCGCCTAGGGCTTCGAGCAAGTGGTTATTTCGAAGACTTATTTACGCAGTTTATTGTAACCCCTTACAGCTTTCGCGATGAAATAGGCGGTGTAGAAGCCTCGGCATCTATTCGAAAAGACTGGCAATACCGCAATTGGAATATCTATAAATCTATTGGTGTTCGTTATCGCTCAGAAAGTATCGTAGATCACTATTACGGTGTAGACGAAAACTTGTCTGACTTACTTATACAAATTGTCGCTGACGATGAGAATATCGATAACTTAACGGAATATTTTTCGCCCTACGAAGCAGACAGTGGGATAAGCGTTCATGGTGAAGTCGGCTTCGAATACCCTATTAGCGAGCACATGGTGTTTGGAGGCTTTTTTCAGTATGTCGTGGCGTCAGATTCAGCAAAAGACAGCCCTTTATTTGTAGGTGACAGAATAGGTAACTCTTTTGGCCTTTCACTCACCTATGTGTTTTAAAGGAGGGTGATCATGATATTACTGAAACGCTCTTTTATAAAGCATAGTATGGTCGTTGCGCTTACGGGGTTAAGCGGGGTGTCGTTTGCTCAGTCAGTGCCGCAAGGGCCGCAACAGCACGCTGCTAGTGCAAACATAATACTGCAACCCACAAAATGCGTATCACTGCGACAAGGGCAGGTGTGCTTTGCCGATGTTGAGCTTAAGTGGAACACAAGCCAACCGGGCCATTATTGCCTTAAAAGTAATACGCAAACAGCGCCTTTACAATGTTGGAACTCTGTACGTAACGGGCAGTTTTCTGGTGAAGTCAGCGCCGATGAAAATGTTGTATTCACGTTGACAAAACACGGCGACGCTAAAGTATTAGCGCACGCTGAAATGGAGCTGGCGTGGGTATACAAGAAAAAGCGCAGTGTGGTGTCGTGGCGAGTATTTTGACGCCATTAAGGAATTTACGCAGAGGCTATTTATGAGCACAACCGTTCAGCCACATATTCTTATTGTGGAAGATGATGATGAACTTGCACAATGGACAGGAGATTACCTGTCGAATAAGGGTTTTTCGGTTTCTATTGTGGGCCAAGGGCAGCAGGCCATTGAGTGTATAGAATGCACACCACCAGACGTGGTACTGCTTGATGGTATGTTGCCTGATATCGACGGGTTGGATGTGTGCAAAGCCATACGCCCGTTCTTTAATGGGCCCATTATTATGCTTACTGCTCGCGATGAAGAGATAGACGAAGTGCTAGGGCTTGAAGTGGGTGCCGACGATTACCTCACCAAGCCAATACGCGCCCGCGCGTTGTTAGCCAGAATACGTACGCAGCTTCGCCGTACACAAACTGCTACTGAGGCTAGCATGCATACCCTGTCGGCCTCACGCATTACACTATCGGGCTTGGTTATTGATAAGCATGCGCGTACGGTGCAGCTTAATCAGCAAGCCATTAGTGTTACGTCTAACGAGTTTGACGTTATGTGGTTGCTAGCGCAAAAAGCAGGCAGTGTGGTAACACGAGACGAATTAGTCACCGAACTGCGAGGGTTTGATTATGACGGGTTCGACCGTTCAATCGACTTAAGGGTGTCTAGATTGCGTAAGAAATTGGGCGACGATCCTTCAACTCCTCACCGTATTAAAACTATTTGGGGTAAAGGCTACTTATTTGCGAAGGATAATTGGTAAATGCGCTTTTTGTCGTTGTCGCTGGTAGCGGTGGCCTTGGTGGCAACCATCGGGCTTAGTTGGTTGTTCGATACGGTATATCAGTCTTATCAACACAGCCTAGATGAACACCCTAACGACACAGTGTTGGCGCTAGAGCAGGTGACGGTAAATTTAGCCTCTGTGATGAGCACTTCCCCAAACCGCGAAACCATAGTGCAGCAATGGCAAGGTGTTTACCGATTGCAATTGATGAACCTTGACCAACTCGCGTTGCCCGCCGAGCTACTGTCAGTACTAAAAGCAGGCAGACCGTTAACCCTGCAAAGCAATAACCAAATTCTGATACACGCGCGTATACCTGCTAGTAATCAGTTGCTTCTGCTTGTATTCGCGTCCCCTGGCGAGCCAGCAGAGACCAATAACCACCGGTATTGGCTAACGTCGTTGTTTTATTTTTTGCTTATTAGCATATTCATTATTTGGCTTACGCCATTGTTAGCGCGGTTATTTAAATTAAGAGCGGCGGCAAAGGCCTTTGGCGAAGGTGATTTAGGGCAGCGCATACAGGTTGGCTCTATCTCATATATTAAAGATGTGGAGTCTGAATTTAACCATATGGCGCAACGTATTGAAGACTTGGTGTCGGATGTAAAGCTGCTGAGTACGGCAGTATCGCACGACCTGCGTACCCCTTTGGCAAAACTTCGAATGGGGCTAGACACGCTGCGGGAAGAAGACAACCCCGATACCCGAGAGCTATATCATCAGCGCTTAGACACGCAATTAGACGCCATGGTCGAGCTGGTAGAAACGCTGCTTCAGTATGCCCGTATGGATCAAACCATGCTGAATTTGGAAAAGCGCAATATCGACCTTTTACCTTTACTTTCTGCCTGTATAAATCAGCAACAAGAGGGTATTGTGTTTACCCCACACGGTCATACAGCATGCATGATAAAGGGCGATGCACGATACTTGAAAATTGCCATGAATAACTTGCTTCAAAACGCCGTAAAATACGGTAACGGAAAGGTGCAGGTGGCGTTGATTGAGCATAGCGAACACTTCGAAATTACGGTTGAAGATAATGGTGAAGGGGTGCCTGAATTACAACGTAGCCGCATCTTTAAACCGTTTGTACGCGGCCAGCATCAAGATAAAAAAGGGTTTGGCGTTGGGCTTGCTATTGTGAAACGTGTTATTGACTGGCACCAAGGCCGTATTGATATTGGTCATTCTGAATCGCTTGGCGGCGCGAAGTTTGCAGTATATCTTCAAAAGGCGTAAGCCAAGCCGATTTTTGTTATGTTGCAGCGGCTATCGCTAATAGCTCCACAGTGCCGGAGTCGTGCGCCTATCAATGTGAATATACCGTTTGTCACCTTTTTGATGAATACCAACACCTACATAGCCTTTGTTTAGGAAAAACTGTAACAGGCGAAGTGCATCTTCGCCAAAAACACCAAAGTCGCATGCGGCTTCGGTATGCATACCCGGTTTTGCTTTCTTGTTTTCAATGGCGTGTTGTACGCAGCGATACCCACTATTAATGGGTAACGGTTTACCATTTTCATTGCGAAAAGTTTGGGCGTCGTCCATTAATGCTGTGAATGCTTCGCTAGGTGAAAACGCGCCGCAACATCGGCAGGCCAGTTCGCGGTCGCTAAAATTAGGCCACCGCGCGAGGCGTTCTTGCGTTGTCATATCTTTAGGGCTTTTTAACATTACCGGCAATTCCTTTGCTTATGTTTTTCTATTACGCGCTGCGCACACGCATTTTATTATTTAGCGATGTTTACTACGCTATCACAGCCACGTTATTAAGCATAAACATACCTTAGCAACGAAGCGGTGGATAGTGCAGGCGGTGGCTATCACACCATATTAGTGTTCAGTTAGCGGCAGCGAAATAGTAAATGTTGTGCCTTCCCCCTCACGGCTTTGCACCGCAATACTGCCTTTATGATTTTCAATAATGCCATGGCTTATAGCCAAACCAAGGCCCGTGCCCGAACCTATCTCTTTGGTAGTGAAAAATGGCTGGAACAGTTTGGGCAGGTTATCTTGTGAAATACCGCAGCCGTTGTCGGTTACGTTGATTAGTACAACACCGTCATTCTGATGAGTGCTAATAGTAATGTGTCCGTCTTTTTCAATGGCCTGCGAGGCATTCACTAGCAAGTTAATAAATACTTGGCTCAGTTCGGTTAAATTGCCCTTAACAAATATCGAATCGTCCCGTTCATAATGTAATGTTACGTTGTGGCTTAGTTCGTTGTTAACCAGTGATAACGCTAAGTCGATGGCTTTGTGGATCGGCAACAGTTCCTGCGACGAGTCAGAGGGGTGCGCAAAACTCTTAAGCCCCGCTACCGTTTTACTCACGCGCTTACTGCCGTCAATGCTTTGGTCGATAAGCGGGCCAATATCTTCACTGATAAAATCAATGTTGTCCCAATTTACGCGGGTATTGGTAAGCGTCTCTAGTTGTTCTTTTTCATTATCAGGCAGGTTGGCAATGTTGATAAGTAGCGGGAGCACTTCGTCCATATAGCCTTTCATGCTGGTTAAGTTACTAAGTAAAAAGCCAATAGGGTTATTAATCTCATGCGCTACACCTGCGGCCAACACCCCCAATGAGGCCATTTTTTCTGATTGCAGTAGTTCTTGTGTGCGCTGTGCCACTAGCGACTCTAAATGATCTGCACTGGCTTTTAAGTCTTGGTTAAGCTTTATCATTTCTTGGTACATGCTTTCTTTTAACTGCAAGGTACCAATGTAGAAATTAATGGGGTCGTGGTTTTCGAAGTCGTTCAAACTTAGTTTCATTTTAGCCAGTTGCCCCATGTTGGTCAGCTGGGGATAGCCAAAAAAGCTAAATGCGTTGTCTAGTTTATGAAATGCCCCGCCAAATACAAAGGTTGGATTACTAACAGGGCACAGCGTAACAAGCTGCCCGTTAAACATGTTTAGAATACTGGGGGAAAGAGCAAGCTGCGGCGCAACAAGTTTGAAGATGTCAGAAAATGCGCTTCCTTCGGCAAGCTCAGGGCATACCTTTTGAAAGGCAGGCGTAAATCGAATAACAGTTAACTGCTCGTCTAAATCAAGCTGAAAAGTATGAAACTGCACGTTAGTTGCTACCTAAAGTTCACACGAAATGTGCTGCAAGGCGTCGTGTCGTTTTTAACTTGCTCGGTGGTAATAACGGCGGGTTCTCCAAAATGGTTACATACACCTTCTAGTAAGCCTTCAACAAAGGGTTCTAGCCCTGCGCGGCTGGAATAATAGTGAATGGTTATGCTGCCATCTTCGTTTTTACTGCACAGGAATGAGGGCGGTACTAGCTCTTCTAGCTGGGCGGAAATAACCTGGTGCATGTTGTTTAGATTAGACAGAAATTCAAATGCGCCGCCAGAAACAAGCGAGTACATTGACTTATAGCTACCTTGTGCCGTTTCTTTTACCCAGTCTTCACCCATTTGCCGAAGAAAAACGGCAGGGTCTACATTAAGGTGCGTAACACTGGCACCAACTAGGCCAAATGTAATTTCATCATCGTATGGCTGCATTTCTAAAAAGGTCGCTTCGTAGTCGCCTAGCGACCCTTTTATTTCATCCCATGCTTGCTGACCGTAGCGATTTATCACCGTTGTAGAAATAAACTTATTAACCATGCCGTACATAAAAAGGCTCCGTGGGCTGATGTAATACATAATGTGTTCAAGGTTAAAATTAGATGGCTATTCGATAAATGCAAAATTTAACGCAACAAAATTGTGACTGTGATGTTTCTGCTTAATACTGTTTTGCATTGGCCGTTAAATGACTGAAATTGAATACTTGCCTAGGTAAGTAAGCTAATTGACCACGGCAAGTGGCAGTGCTATAGCTATTGTTATAGCGGCAATATGATATTGATGCGGTAAACAGGGAAGACCAAAATTTGAAACTACTACCAGTAATACATAGCACTCTTGTAGCCTTTGCTGCATTTAACGTTTGCAGCGCCCATGCTGTTCAGGTTGGCGATGGCGTTTCTGCTACGTGCCATGCGTCTGACTTATTACTTCATAACGGTGTTATCTATACTGCGAATGACAAACAGTGGCAAGCCGAAGTGGTGGCAGTAAAAGCGGGGCGCATTGCGTTTGTTGGCCCTACCAATCAGGCAGAATCTTGGCTTTGTGGCGCAAAAGAAACCATAGACTTAAAGGGCAGTACGGTTTTTCCTGGGTTTACCGACGCGCACCAGCACTTAGAAGGGGTAGGTAAGCGTACACGTACATTAAGTTTATTCGGGTTACCTACATTACAAGAAACGGTTGAAAAGATTAAAGCCTTTGCCGCTAATGTCCCTAGCGGTGAATGGGTATTAGGCCGCGGGTGGATTGAACGAGAATGGCAAGATGAGCAGCGCTTTTTAACGGCGGCCGATCTCGACCCTTTTACTGAGAATAAACCGCTGTTTATGCCACGAGCCGATGGTGTGTCGGCGGTGGTTAATTCAAAAGCCTTGGTAATGGCCGGTGTAACTAAGGATACGCCCGATCCAGAGGGGGGCAAATTCGAACGCTATGCCGACGGTACGCCTACCGGCTATATTTTGGCGACCGCGATGGACCAATTTAGGGCTATTCTTCCGTATGAGTCAGACGAGTACATTAAAGAAAACTTGCGGCGTGGAATGGAAGTTAATGTGTCCCGTGGTTGGACACACACGCACGATGCGGGCATGAAAATTCGAGAAGTAGAGCAGCTTCGTGAGTTAGCGAAAAACAACGCCATGCTGCATCGTGTTTACATTGCCGTGCCTATCGATGACGCCAGTTACCTATTTAGTCACGGCGCCGAAAAAGCTCCTAATGCTATGTTTAACCTTAATGCCATAAAGGTGTTTATCGACGGTACGTTGGGGTCGAGAGGGGCTGCATTGCTCGCACCTTATTCCGATGCCGATCACAGTGGTTTTATGAACCGCACAACAAAAGCCCAGTTAATGCCAGTACTTGATAAAGCGTTGCGTAACGGCTATCAAATTATGACGCACGTTATTGGCGACAGAGCGTTAAAAGTAACCTTAGATTGGTACGAAGAGTCATGGAAAGCATTGCCTAAAGCACAGTGGCAAACACACGATTTAAGATGGCGGCTGGAGCACGCACAAATTATTCCTCCACAAGAGCAAACCAGAATGGCTGAGTTGGGCATTATTGCGTCTATGCAACCTAGCCATGCCATTGGTGATTTAAATTTTGCCCCAGCTCGCCTTGGCGCGGAACGTTTAACCTATGCGTATCCATGGAAGCCGCTTGTAGATAAAGGCATCAAAGTAGTGGGTGGGTCAGATGCGCCGGTAGAAGTAGGCGACCCACGAATAGAGTTTTATGCTGCTATTTCTCGCAGTCGGCTAGATGGAAGCCGCGGTGATGGCTGGCATGCTGAATATGCGTTGTCACGAGAAGATGCACTACGTATGTTTACCTTATGGCCAGCTTATGCGTCGTTTCAAGAAGCCGAATACGGGTCTATTGAAGTAGGTAAATATGCTGATTTTAGCGTGTTTGATACTGACTTCATGAAGGCAGCGCCTGCAGATATTTTGAATGCAGAAACAATCATGACCATTGTGGGCGGAAAAAAGGTTTTTGTACGCCAGTAGCGCCCATTATTTACTATTTTTAATGTCTTTAAACGTCTCTTCTATAGAGGGTTTTCGCCCTCTTTATCCTAAAGTTTAGTTTTCTGTGTAGAATTTTAGTGATAATTATCCTTTCCGCGTGATTTTTTAGATAAAATATCCTAAATTAATAGGGCTGTGCGAATTAATGCTTTCGATAAACAGTTTATGGTCGCGCAGTTTTCCTCACTCAATATCAAAAACACAATAATTCGAAACGCAAGTCTTGAAGGAGACACACATTGAATACAAGTCACTTACCTGCGGGTAGAAAACTTAATCGAATAACCTCGGCGATTGTTGCAGGGTCTTTACCATTCCTTGCGATTCTTTCGGCACCCACGATTGCACAAGAAGATGAAGCAAATCTAGAGAATATCATTGTAACCGGTACGCGTATGACCAACCGTTCAGCGGCCGACTCTCCGGTTCCTGTCGACGTTATAACCGGTGAAGAGTTTAGACAAAACTCATCATCAGACGTACAAGACATGTTACGTACTAACGTACCGTCTTTCGACGTAAACACTCAGCCTATCAGTGATGCGGCAACCATTGTTCGCCCAGCAAACATGCGTGGTTTATCACCAGATAACGTGCTTGTGCTTGTTAATGGTAAGCGTAGACACCGTGGCTCTATCATCTCTTTCCTAGGCAGTGGTATTTCTGATGGTGCACAAGGTGTCGATATTTCTGCCATTCCCTCTCTTGCACTAAAGCAAGTTGAAGTGTTGCGCGATGGTGCATCGTCACAGTACGGTTCAGATGCAATCGCAGGGGTACTTAACTTCTTGCTTCGTGACAACGCAGAAGGGTTTGAATTCCGCGCTAACTACGGTTCAACGTATGAAGGCGACGGCGATAACTACACTATTTCTGCCAATGCCGGTTTTGCGTTAGGTAACGATGGTTTTATTAACATTACCGGTGAAGTGCGTGATGTAGAAGGTACTATTCGCTCTGTCGTGCGTGATGATGTTGCCGGTATGGTTTCTGCGGGTTACCTAACGCAGGCCGACTTTTCTACCATCAACAACTACACAAACCAAGTGCCACAGTATTGGGGCCAGCCTGATGTAGAAGACGACGTGAAGTTATTTATTAACTCAGCGTACACCCTTAGCGATAGCGCTGAGGTTTACTTGTTTGGTAACTATGGCGAGCGTATGGTTACGGGTGGTTTCTTCTACCGTAACCCGGTAACAGAAGGTAGTCAGCGTGGTGGTGTCTACGCTGGTCCACGTGTAGATCCACTAACGGGTATGGCCGATCCTGACGGGGTTCACTCGGTGCTTGTTGGCGACTTAGACGGCGTTGGTGTGGGCGGAAGCTGTATTGACGGTATTCCAATTGGCGGTAACGGCAACGTATTCCCAGATCCAGCGTTTTTAGCGCAAGTGCAAGCCGACGCTAACTGTTTCTCTTTTATTGAAACTATTCCAACCGGTTTTGTACCGCGTTTTGGTGGAACCAATGAAGACATGGCGTTCACAGTAGGTGTGCGTGGCGACTTAAGCATTGGTAATGGCTTGTACTACGATGTAAGTGCACAGCGCGGTTCAAACAGAACCGACTTCTTTATTAACAACACAATTAATGCGTCGTTAGGCCCAGATACGCCGCGCGACTTTAAGCCAGGTGGTCAAGAACAAACGGAAACTTTGGTTAACGTTAACTTTGTTTACGGCGTGGATGTAGGTCTAGAGTCAGACTTAAACGTTGCGTTTGGTGCAGAATACCGCGAAGAAGAATTCGATTTATTCGCAGGCGATGAAGCGTCTTATGCACTAGGGCCACTTGCTAGCCAAGGCTTCTCTTCAAGCTCTAACGGTTTTGGTGGTTTCCCACGTTCAACCAGTGCGTCTCAAGACAGTACTGCGTTTTATATCGACTTAGAAGCTGACGTAACCGAGCAACTTACGTTGCAAGCCGCGGTTCGTCGTGAAGACTTCAGTGAATTTGGTGACACAACTGACTTTAAACTTGCGGGTATTTTCCATGTTACTGACGACTTCCGTCTTCGTGGTGCATATTCAACGGGTTTCCACGCACCAACAGCGGGCCAAGCAAACATTACCAACGTAACGACACAAAACGTTGCTGGCGTATTGATTGACCAAGGTACATTGCCGCTGTCTTCGGCAGCTGGGCAGCTTGCCGCTGACTTTATTGAGAGCCAAGGCAATGGTCGTCCAGACCTAGGGCCAGAAGAAGCGAAAAACTACTCGTTTGGTATGTCACTTGATATCGCTGACATGAGTTGGACAGTCGATTTCTATAACATCGAGTTAGAAAACCGTGTTGCACTTGGTGCGAATGTGAACTTCCTTGATGCATTGAATTTCGCAGGTGGCGGTACAAACTACGCCACAGTATCTGAGGCGTTAACGGGGCTAGACTCATCAGGCATCATTAATCGCCAAGACTTTATTGGTCTAGATGATTTGTCGCAGTTCAGGTTCTTCTCAAACAGCTTTGATACCACAACGCGCGGTATCGATATTGTAGGTAACTATAGCTTCGAACTATGGGGTGGTGATTCACGTTTAACACTTGCTGCAAACTACAACGAAACAGAAGTTGACGATGTAGGTACATTGAACCCTATCGGCGAAGGCCGTGTAGCTTCCATTGAAGATTTACTGCCAAATACTCGTGCTAATTTGTCGTGGACACACACGCAGGATAATATCAGAACACTCGTACGCGCAAGCTACTACGGCGGCTGGGACGATACAGGTAACGGCGTAAACGGCATTGGCGCAACAGTACTGGTAGATGTTGAAGCGGTTTATTCGTACAACGAAAACTTAGACTTGGTAGTAGGTGTGAACAACTTGTTTGATACTTACCCAGATGAAAACCCAAGCGCAGGCAGCTTAGGTCAGCAGTACTCTGAAGCCAGCCCATTCGGCTTCAATGGTGGTATGTGGTACGTGCAGGCACGTTTTGCATACTAATCGCATTGCGTAATAAAAAATGCCGCTTCTCGTAAGCGGCATTTTTGTCTGTATTGCTAACGTTTATATTAGAAATTATAACGCGCGTTTACATTGAAAAAGCTTAGGTCAGAAGACGTTTCGTAGCTTACGCCTACGGCAAACTGAGGGCTAAAGAAATAGTCTGCACCAGCAACAAAGAATGTTTCGCCGTCGTCTGCTATGTCTAGGTAGCGAATTGCGCCGCGAAGTTCAACGCTATCCGTTACCATTGAACGTACGCCAGCGGTTAAACCGTAACCATTGTCGTCTTCGCTCTCTCCAGCGCCTGAAATCTCAATGTTTTCGTAGCTTACTACGCCAAAGAAATCAGTATTGTCTGTTAAACCGTAACGGTAACCAAGGCCTAATGAAGCCATGTCTAAATCGATATCTACACCAAAGATATCATCGCTTTGTTGTGAATAAGTACCAGTAACAAAAACATTGTCACCAAGTAGCTTGGCACCAGAAAGTGAGAAACCAGAGGGTTTGAAATCGATATCCGCGTCGTCGAAATCAGTAGACACATAGCCCGCTTGGACATAGTCCCAAGAAGGTGCTGCTGCGAATGCATTAATTGACACTACGCCAAGTGCTAAAGCTAATAGAGTACGTTTCATGTAAATAATCCTTTTATATTGAAAAATGCTGGAAAACCAGCAAGCGGCATATTAATCGTGGTTAGCTGAACGGACAATGAACAAACGGTAAAAACAAACGAGGTAAATGTAACAAAAGGTAAATTATTGACGTTACTGTAAAAAATCATGACTTCCCTTTAATGGTTGTGCATTTTTAATACAGCGTTAATGAAGTTTTAATCATTTTGTTGCTACGCTTAGAGGTAATTAACAACGAGGGTTACCCTATGAATAAAAAAGTACTGGTAGCATTATTTACTGTCGTGTTAGCTGCAACGAGTTATGCACAGCCCGATACAAACAGTCGTGTTGAAACCATTGATGTAATGGGAGAAAAGACAACGCCTCAATTAAAGCGTGAGTTTAAAGCGGCAAAAGCTGATTTTTTATTGTTATATAACCGTGTTAATGAACAAGCTCAGTTTGACGTAATTTGTAAGTGGCGAAAGACAATCGGAAGCCAAATAGCCAGAAAATACTGCGAGCCTCGTTACGTAAAAGAGGCCAGAGCATTATGGATACAGCGGGTTTCACCTTTTCCTGGGATCGACTTTAACCGCCTGCCCAGTGACGACACGCTTCGGTGGCTAGTTAAAGATCAGCGAGAAGCGGCGTACGAACATGTTGCAGCATTGGTGATGACGAACCCTGAGCTTCTTGAAAGCTTTACCCGATTAGATACCATTTATGAGCGCATTGAGGGGCGAAAAGATCACTAAAAAACGTTCCATAGCTAGCACATCGTGTGTTTATTGAACAAATGTATGCGGTGTGCTAGGTTATTAACAATACCGGGTTTTATAAAAATGAAAGGACGCATTATGAAAAAAGCACAAGTAGTAGTAGCAATATCATTGTTGGTATTTAGCGGGTTATCGCAGGCGCAAACTGATAAAAGACAGATTGAGAGTATCGAAGTATTCGGCCAGAAGACCACACCACAATTGAAAAGGGCGTTTGATAATCAGCGCTTTGAGTTTTTAGCACTGTACAACAGTATCAACGAAGTTGCGCAATTCGATGTTATCTGTAAATACCAAAGAACCATTGGTAGCAAAATTGCCCGTAAAAATTGCGAGCCCCGCTACCTAAAAGATTTTCGCGCAATGACAATGCAAACATCGTCTACCTCGGGGTACATAGAATTTGATCGCTTGCCTAGCGATGACCATATTCGTTTTCTTACGAAAGTTAAGCGAAAAGAGGCCTTTGAACACGTCGCCGCACTCATTGCCACCCACCCTGAACTTTACGATAGTTTTACCAAGCTAGATGCTATAAACCAGCGCATTGAGCAGCGTAAAGAAGAAAACTAGCCGTTTGAGTCTATTTTGAACCTATAAAAAATGCGGCTTTAAGCCGCATTTTTCGTATAAGTTTTCACTACTGATATTTTTTAAGCTCTATTCTCGACACCATGCCTTTGTGTACTTCGTCAGGGCCGTCAGCTAGGCGAAGGGCTCTTGCACCTGCGGCAAAACGGGCTAGTGGGAAGTCGCTACACATGCCTGCGCCGCCGTGAATTTGCAGCGCCATATCTACCACACTTTGTAGCATGTTTGGTACCACCACTTTAATGGCAGAGATTTCTGTCATAGCGTGCTTAACGCCTAAATTATCTATTTTCCACGCTGCATGAAGGGTCAGCAGCCGTGCTTGCTCTATTGCCATGCGGGCATCGGCAATGCGTTCTAGGTTGCCACCTAAACGGATAATAGGTTTACCAAACGCAACACGCTCGTGACCACGTTTAAGCGCTAGTTCTAATGCTTTCTCTGCCATGCCGATTGCCCGCATGCAGTGGTGAATACGGCCTGGGCCTAAGCGACCTTGTGCAATGGCAAAACCTTTGCCCAAACCCGTTATAATATTGGCTTTGCTCACACGCACATTGTCAAAATGCATTTCGCCATGACCATACGGCGCGTCATAATCGCCATACGCGTCAAGCATACGCGTGATAGTAATTCCTGGAGTGTCGAGAGGAACAATCACCATGCTATGGCGGCTGTGCTTGTCGTTTTCAGGGTTAGACAGTCCCATGAATATAGTGAAGGCAGCATTAGGGTGCCCCAAGCCTGTCGACCACCATTTTTTGCCATTTATCACGACATCGTCGCCATCTTCAATAATGGTAGCTGCCATGTTGGTAGCATCAGACGAGGCAACGTCTGGTTCGGTCATACCGAATACAGAACGAATTTCACCCGCAAGAAGCGGGGTGAGCCACTGCTTCTTTTGTTCGTCGTTACCGAAATGATAAAGCACTTCCATATTGCCGGTATCGGGCGCGTTACAGTTGAAAATTTCGGGCGCAAATAAATATTTGCCCATACGCTCTGCCATTGGCGCGTATTCCAATGTCGTAAGCCCTTTACCTAGTTCAGCGTCGGGTAGAAATAGGTTGGCAAGCCCGGCTTCACGGGCTTTTTTCTTAAGCGCTTCAGTGCCAGGGTGAAGTTTCCACTTTTTCCAGTCGCCGTGGTGGTTTTCTTTATGATGAAAATCGTAAACCTCATTTTCAATTGGGGTGATATGTTCGGCGATAAAAGCGTCTAGTTTTTCTAGCAATGCTTTTGTACGGTCGTTATGTGAAAAATCCATGACTATCCTCAATCTGTAAGCGGGGTGTACTGTTACACCATTGCGATACGTTGCGTATGGTTAAAGCATAGACAAGGTTGGCGTATGAATGAAATGAAATATCATCCACAATAATTGTGAATTTAATTCATTGTGATTTAATGAAGTAGAGTAAAGCGTTAATACCTTTGGGATAAACTATGCAAGAAGAAAGGCAGTTTGAAAAACTCGATTTAAACCTGCTTAAAGTGTTCGAAGCATTATGGCAGCAGCGCAACATGACACGGGCTGCAGAAACGTTACACATTACGCCGTCTGCGGTAAGCCATGCCATGAGACGCTTTAGAGATTTGGTAGACGACCCGCTATTCGTGCGTGAAAAACAGTTCATGCACCCTACTGCGGCGTGCGAGCGGCTAGCCCCTTCAATTCTAAATGCGCTGTCTCAGGTTCGCCAAGCGCTAGGAAAGTTTTCATATTTCGACCCCATGCAAAGCCATCAGCGTTTTGTTATTGCTATGCAAGAGTCATTGGAGCTTGGTGTATTGCCGCCGCTGTTAGCCATACTCGAGCGTGAGGCGCCGAATGTCGAGTTAGTGAGTACTCGGCTTAACAGAGACACCATGGCGGCCGACTTAGCGAACCGTAACTTGCATTTAGTGATTGATATTGGCCGCCCAGTGTCATTGCCTATCGCGCATTGTTTGCTGCATCGAGACGGTTACCGAGTGCTAATGAAGCAGGACAACCCGTTAGTCACCTCACTAACGAAAGAGCGTTATTTAGCGGCGCGACATATTAGTGTGTCTAATCGTGCTAAAGGTGCATCGGTAGAAGAGATTGCGCTGCAACAACGTGGCATTAGCCGTCCGTCATTGTGGCGATGTCAAAACTATCGAGCCGCCGCCGACGTTGCAGCAACCACCCATGCGCTGCTTACGGTACCGGGTTCGGTAGCCAATGTGCTATCAGACAATCATTTAGCAGTTGCTACCCTACCTTTTGATATGCCTACACTAGAAACGCACCTTTACTGGCATCAACAACAAGAAGGCGAGCCGGGGTTACTGTGGTTTAAATCACTGGTGTTACAGTTGTTCGCCGAATCTGGTCTTACCACCTGACTTCTGCTAGCATAACATGGCATTAACATTTGAGTGATTTATGAAAATTCATACGCTGTCTGGTTATATTCAATTTATTTATTTAGCTGAAGATAAAGATGGCTTGTTGCTTCTAGACGGCTGCAGCCGGGCCGATATCGACAAGGTTTGCCAGTTTATTACGGGAAAACTCAATCGCCCGTTAACCGATTTAAAGCTGATTGTGGTTACCCATATGCACCCTGACCATGCAGGCGGCGCTGTTGGGCTTAAAGAAAAAACGGGGGCGACCATTGCCGCCCATCCTAAAGCACGTAACTGGTACAGCGGTGTTGGCGGTCGTACCGCGCACGTTATCGATTTGCTGTTAACTTGGTGGGTAGCCGGGCGTATAGGTAAAGCAAGAGAAGCCATTTGGTACAATCCGCTTTTACAAGCCGATGTTGTACTTGATGACGAACAAAGGCTTCCTGGTTTTGCTGATTGGCAAATATTGTATTCTCCAGGTCATACCGATCACGATCTCACCGTATTTCATGTGCCCACACAGCAAGCATACGTGGCAGATTTGTTAGTGAAAGTAAAAGGCGCTTTAGTTGCGCCGTATCCGCTGTGCCACCCCAATCAATACCGCCGTTCGCTTGAGCGCGTGGCCAACTCAACGATAAAAACGCTGTTTTGTGCCCACGTGCCGCCTGTGAATAAAAGCGATATCCCTTTTGATGAGATTATTGCTGCTGCACCTAGAACGCCCAAAAACCATTGGTACTCAGCGAAAAACCGCATAAAACGAAAGCTATTCGGGATGACTACCGAGCACTAGTGCATGTGTTACTACCTTGCTGTATTGTTTTGTTACTTTTTAAATGCGGGTTTAACGCTTGTATTTAACGAATTCGTAGCCACACTTTTGTTGAAGACACAAAAAGGTAAACCATAACGTATGCAAAAAGGTATTGCGGCGCTACTTGATAAAACGCTAGAAACTGCCAATTTAATCGGGGCGAAGCTAGCAAATGTATTTAGCAAGGAAACCCATAGGTTTACTATTACTGGCTTAAGTAGAAGCGGAAAGTCGGTGTTGTTCACTAGCCTCATGACCATGCTTAAAAGCAGAAGTGAGGAGGGGTATGCGTGCTTGCCTCTACTACGTTACTTGCCGCCTTCATTGGTTGAGCATATGGCAGTAGAGCCCATCGAAGGGTATAAAGCATTTCCTGTCGACGACAACTTAAAGAAGCTAGACGCCGGCGAGTGGCCTGCTGCTACAGAAGAAGCTTATGGGTTTAAACTTATTATTCGTTTAAAGCAGGTCAGCACATTCAAACGCCACCTTTTTCCCCATACCAACATTGTGTTTGAGTTCATCGACTATCCCGGTGAGTGGATAACCGATATCCCTATGCTTAATAAAACCTATGCACAATGGTCAGACTCTGCATGGGCGCAATTAAGCAGTGGGCCACAGCAATATTATGCGCAGCAGTGGAAGCAATTTGTTAACGACTTCGATTTTGAACAAGCGCCCTCTAGCGAGGCTATGTTAGCGCTAGTATCGGCCTACCGACAATACTTGTTCACCGCAAAAGCGAACGGTATTTCACTGCTTCAACCAGGCAGTTTCTTACTTGAAGCGTCACACTTCGACTGGCATCAGTATGGCTTTACGCCCTTACCGTCAAGTATCACTAGCGATGTGTCTCACCCTTGGTTTATGGCGTTTAATGGGCATTTTCAGCGGTTCCAAAAAGCGTGGTTGATGTCGTTAAAGCAGTCGGTGTTTCGAGAAACCGATAAACAAATAATATTGGTCGATTTATTCGAAGGGTTAAACCATAGCCGCCAGCATCTGTACCAATTGAAGGAAACGCTAAGTCACTTGGCCGACACCTTTGTGTATGGGCAAACGAATTGGTTCTCTCGTACGGTGCTGCGAAAACAGCAAATAGGCAAAGTTGCGTTTGTTGCCACCAAAGCCGACCTAGTCCCTGCTTCACAACGTGATAATTTATTGTCGTTACTAAAACAAGTAACGGAGGGCGCGCGCGCTCGATTTATCGATAAGCCTATCCAGTTTGAACACTTTTTAGTGTCGGCGTTGCCGGTTACCGACGAAGGAGGGGCTGAAAACAGCGTTCGTTATCGCGATGTTAATGCGGGCTATGTGGAAGCTATTTTTGAACCAATCCCCGCAGCCCTAAAAGATATGGAGCCAGACGCCCACTTTCCTGTGCCCCTTGCACAAGTACCTTCTGATTATAAAGCGCGCATGTTAAACGGAAAAGGCGTTGATCGCCTACTGCAATTCTTATTGGTAAACGGAGAGGCATAATGACTGATACACCACCGGGCACACGCCAGCAATCTGTTACACAGGAAAACGACCTACAGCAGCCGGTAACTTCAGCGCCGCCGTATCGCCCTAAAGTGGTTCAACAGTCGCTAGATATGACTCCACCCGAAATTCATATGCCGGCGAAAGTAGAGGGCGATACGTGGCTAAATACCACAGCGAATACAGGCCTTTCGTTGGGCGCGGCTACCTTGGGGTTGGGGGTATTCTCACTGATTGGCTTCTTTGTATTCGACGCGTACACCACATTATCAGCAAGTTTTGCATCGCACCCAATAGGCAGTGGGGTGCTTGCCACACTGCTGTGTGGTTTCGTTGCCAGTTTTTCTTACTTAAGCTTTCGTGAATGGCGAGGATATAAGCAGGTAAATAAAGCGCTTGTTCAAGCCACACACATTGCGTCTTTAGATGCACAAAGTGATGTAAAAATCGTTGATAGCGTGCTGAATAAACATGGGAAACAGTTTTCGTCACAGTCTTATGCTGCGCATTGCTATCGCCAGTTTAGTGCTCAAGTACAACCCGATATGACAGCAAAAGAACGGTTGGGGTTATATCAAGATACCGTCATAGGCCCGGTGCAAACCAAAGCGCAGCAATTGCTGAACAAAGAGTCGTTAACTGCGGGCAGTTTGGCGTTTATTAGCCCGAATAACCTTATTCAAACGTTCGCGGTAATTTGGGTAAGCTTTCGTACTATAAGGCGTATGGCGAACGTGTATGGGCTTCGCCCCGGTACGCTGGGTAACTGGTCGCTAATGAAAGTGTTGGCACAAAATATCGCGGCACAAGGTATTTTCGACTTGGCCACCGACGAAGTGGCCAATCAGATAGGTGGCAGTTTATCGGCTAAGTTTATGGAAAACTCAGCCGAAGCCATTGCAGCGGGGGCATTAAACATGCGATTGGGAAAAGCATTAATGAAGTTGCTCAAGTAACCGCAATTAGCCACCGAGCCTAAAAACCAATCTGCAAAGCGCTTTATCGCAACGTTAAAGCGCTTTTTTGGTTGGCATAATTACGTTTGCGAATATAAGCCCTGCCACTAACGACATAAAGATTAAAAACACTTCTTGTCCAAGGTGGTCGGCTTGAACAAAGTCTTGCCCTGTCATAAACGAATTTAGGCCAATATAGGTTTTAGAGCCTGGCACCAATACAATAAGCCCATGCATTGCCACAATGGTGGCGGGTTGGTTCGCAATGCGGGTGAAGGCGTTAGCAAAAACACCTAGCGCAAATGCGCCCACAAAGGTGCCCAGCCCATTATCAATGTAGTCTGAACTCCATGCGGTAGTACTGTACGCAATAAACGCGGCCGCGAGTGCCCACGGAATATGCTTCACACGCGTTCTAAAAATGGCGACAAGCGCAATACACAGTAGAAAAACAGCTAACCATGTTCCCCAGTAAGGGAGTGATTCCGCCGGTTTATATACGTTTTCACCAAACAAACTAAACCCTGCCGACACGCCAAGGAAAGCGCCAAAATACAGTTTAAATAGCTGCATGATGGCGTCCATTGTGCGTGCGGTGCCGCTTACCATGTTGCGAGATGATAACTCTGCAAGGCCCATAGTTAATGCTAGCCCCGGAACAAACACAATCACCGATGATAGGACAATCAGCGGAATATTAATGCCTGGGTCAAGGTACCGACCAATAGCGCATGCCAAAAGCCCGCCCACGAAGGCAGTAACAGGCTCTAGCATCAGGTTCACGCGCTTTGAACGCTCAGCCCATAATGTCCATAAGTAGGCTACTAACCCCAATAGACCAGACCATACTATTTCACTCCAGCTTGCGCCCATCAGCATGGCAAACGCACTGGTTGCCATACCAAATGCCGCGCCGGTTGGCAGCTTACCGTAAAGACTTCCCATGGCGTCTATTTCATTGAGGCGCGCGTCGGCCTGTGCCAAGGTTAACTCGCCCGCAAGCAACGAGCTTGCAAGTTCGTCAGTTAGCGATAACGCATTCATATCTAGGTCGCCAGGCATTAAGCGGGCAGCATGGTTGTATTCGTCTTCGTGCCTATCACTCCACATTACTAAGCTAAGTGATGTAGGGGTAGAAATAAACGACGCGTGTATACCGAAATGCGCGGCGACTTCATTTAAGTAAGCCTCTAATCGAAACGCAGGTGTACCGTACTTGTGCAGCATTTTTCCAAGCTTCACAATAAATTTTCGAATTTGAATAAATTCAGCTGTATCCAACGCGCAGTCTCACTTAACAACAGGAATGAATAGCAATATGTCATTGCAGTATAAACAAAAAGCCAGACATTTTCTGTTTATGTCTGGCTAAAATTTGGGCGGATTGTAAAGGCAATAATAAGGGAAAGCAAAGCACATTTTTTATTTTGTTTTGATAGAAAAACTAATGTGTTAACGGTGTGTACTTTCTTGCTCGGAAAACGGCATCCAGTCTTTCCATACCGGCGCTAAGCCTTGCGTGTAAATAACATCAGTTACTGCTTCAACGCTTCGTGAATCTTCAATGTCGAACTGGTTCAGTGCTTTACTCGGTTCGCTGTACCCTCCTGGTTGTGTTTGAGACGCTGCCGATATTGTGGTTACCCCTAACGATAGTGCGCCGTCTCGAAATCGTGCCGATTCGCGGGTGGACAAAGACAGTTCCGCATAGGGGTTATACAACCTATGCGCACAAATAAGTTGAAGCAATTCGCGTTCATTAGGAAAGCTAGGCAAACCTGCATGGCTGTTGGTATTTCCCTCGCAGGCCCGCAAACGAGGGAAAGATATGGCAACACGGCTTCGCCAATAGTGCTGTTGAATCAGTGTGCCGTGCAGCGCTGTCATTGCGCTGTCTACGCGCCAATCTCCCAAGCCGAGTAGAGCGCCAATCCCTATTTTGTCTATGCCAGCACAGCCTATGCGGTCCGAGGCCTCTAATCGCCACAGAAAGTCTTGTTTCTTACCCCGTGTGTGATAGCGGGCGTAATGATGAGGGCTATACGTTTCTTGATATACCAATACCGCATCTACGCCTAAATCGCGTAGTGTTTTATAGGCATCTTGATTAAGAGGCTGAACCTCCATCATCAGCTGGCTAACTTGCGCCCTTATATCGGGTAGCACGCTCTTAAAATAAGGCATGCCGACCTTCTGTTCGTGTTCACCCGTTACCAGTAGAACGTGGGAAAATCCCATTTTTTTGATAGCGTTAAGTTCACGCGCAATTTCTTGAGGGGTAAGGGTTTTACGCTTAATTTTATTGCTCATGGTAAAACCGCAATAGGTACACTCGTTGGCGCATAGGTTTGATAGATACAATGGCACAAATAACCCGATGGTATTGCCGAAGCGATGTCGCGTTAGCGCTTGCGACTGTGCAGCCATTTCTTCTAAATAGGGTAGGGCGGCAGGTGATATCAGCGCCATAAAGTCATCAATGTTTTTTGATGACTGTATCAGCGCCCGTTCAACATCACGTTGAGTTTTACTTTGAATGCTTAGTGCAATATGCGAAAGATCTTGCTTTAACAGCGTGTTGGCCACTTTCATTCTGCATGCTCCAAAAATTGTGTTAATGGGCTAGAAGCGCGTGCAACATCTGAAGTGTGGCCCAAGCCAGCTTCATAGGCCATTCGGCCCGTTTCAACCGCTGCTGCAAAAGCACGTGCCATCATAATAGGGTGTTTTGCGGTCGCAATCGCGGTATTCACCAGTACGGCATCTACGCCCATTTCCATTGCTGCCATGGCATGACTGGGAGCGCCAATGCCGGCGTCGACAATAACGGGTATGGTGCTTTGCTCAACAATAATGCGCAAAAATGGCTCGGTTTGAAGGCCCTTGTTGCTGCCTATTGGTGCGCCAAGTGGCATAACCGCTGTGCAGCCTACTTCTTCTAATCGCTTGCATAAAACGGGGTCCGCGCCACAATAAGGCAGAACATTGAACCCTTTTTTTACGAGCCGTTCAGCGGCGCGCAGGGTTTCAATAGGGTCGGGAAGCAAATAGCGTTGGTCAGGGTGTATCTCTAACTTTATCCACGACGATCCTACCGCCTCGTACGCTAGCTCAGCCGCAAACACCGCTTCATCGGCATTTTTTGCTCCCGAGGTATTGGGTAATAAGGTTACCCCCAACCTTTTTAGTTCACTAAGGGTGGTATCTGTTTGGCTGTGGGTCGCCAGTCGTTTCATTGCAAGCGTTACAATAGCGCTTTTACTGGCGTGGATGGTGTCGGCCATAAGCGTAGGTGAACTAAATTTTCCTGTGCCGGTAAGCAAGCGAGATGAGAATGTTTTATTGGCAAGTGTCAGCATTTAGCCTCCGGCTACAAGTGAAAATATGTCGACAACATCGTTATGGTTCAGGGGGGTGCTTGCCCAGACCGCTTTGCTTACGATGCATTTGTTTATGGCAACGGCGGCACCTTTGGTATTAATAGCATGCACCAACAAAAAGTCACTTAGGTGACAATGCGCCACACAGGTTGTAGGTGTATCGTTAATAAAGACCGTTATTGAATTGCTCATTGGCATACCTCACAGCAAGGGGAGGGCGAAAGCGTAAACTGCGTTGTTACGCCGGTTCTTGCATCTACATTCAGATAGGTGCCCCAGTTCTCCATGGTGCTTTTGTTAGTCAGGTAAAGCAGTGCCTGATTTGCCTGATGACTTGCAGCCATCCCGACCACAGGCCCTAAAATACCTTTTGTCATGCAGTCTTCATTAACATCAATGAACGAGGTTAAGCATGCGTAGCATCCATGCGGTTTATGTGAATTATGCAGGTTAATACTTTGCCACGTAGTACCACTTGCAGCAGCAATGAAAAGTGGCACGCTGTGCGCAATACATGCAGCATTTATTGCCAATCGAGTATCAACATTATCGCTACAGTCTAAAACACAGTCGTAGTCACGAAATGCATGAAGTAAGTGTTTACTATTAACGAAGGTGTTATTAAAAGACAGTGTTGTGTCGGGGTTAATCGAAGACAATGCCTGCTCTGCCGCAATGGTTTTGAACTGCCCGATATGCTGACTGGTATATAACGTCTGCCTGTGAAGATTGCTGATACTTACCCGGTCACCGTCGATAAGGTGCAGATGCCCAACCCCTGCGCCAACCAAGTATCGTGCTGCTAGCCCGCCTAACCCGCCTAAACCAACAATTGCGACGTTTGCGCTTGCGAGCGTTTGCTGCGACGCTTCGGTCATGCCCGGTACTAAAAGTTGTCGGCTGTAGCGCTGGATGGCCGTTCGCGTCAAAGCGCAGCGTTTTTCTGAACGGGGGTTACGCATAGCACGCCTCCTGTGCCAAGCGGTGTAATGCGGCCTCTGGATCAGGTGCTTGGGTAATGGCAGAGACCACCGCAATCGCAGACACGCCCGTTTCTGATACAGGTCGTGCGCGCGATGTGCTAATACCACCGATGGCGACCGTGGGCGTAGTGCCACACAGCTGAACATAACGACGCAAGTTATCAAGCCCCTGAGGCGATGACGGCATCTGTTTGGTTTGCGTAGGGAATATGTGGCCAAGCGCGATATAACTGGGGTTAAGGGCTTTTATTCGCTGCAGTTCACAAAATCCGTGGGTTGATATGCCTAAGCGAAGGCCTGCCTGCGCGATAGCATTAAGGTCTGCCGTTGCTAAGTCTTCTTGCCCTAGGTGAACGCCATATGCGCCAAGTGCGATGGCAAGTTGCCAGTCGTCGTTAATAAAAAGCTGTGTGTCAGTGTCGCCAACGTATTTTATCGCTTGTCTTATTTCTGCTTCGCGGGTAGTGCGCGGTGCATCTTTTAAGCGCAGTTGGATAATGTTAACGCCTGCTTGGGTAAGTGTACCTACCCACTTCGCACTATCAACAACCGGGTAAATACCAAGTTCAGTGTGCGTTAGAGCAGGAAATGCCGACAACGCTTTTGTGTTTGTTCTCGTCACATCGCGAAACATAAGGCTGTCGTTTTCAAATGCTACCGCCGGAAAGTGTTTAGCGTTACATGGCATACCCACCGGTACGGCGTGAGCAATATCGTTCTGGCTTGCTGTAACCGCGGTGCGGACTGTCTTGATATAGGTATTCGCAAGCGTTGCCGCATCTTCAAGGTTGTAGCCTTTAGCCATAAAACCAGCAAGAGCACTGGCTAGCATACAGCCGGTACCACGAAGCGTGTTATGCCCCTTTTTTTGCTGCGTAAAAATACGGTGTTGTGTGCCACACACCAATACATCTACCGCATTTTCTTGCCAGCTCGCATGGCCTCCTTTTACTAAAACGGCAATACGATATGCCGTTGAAAGCGACGTTGCCGCCTGCAATAACGAGGCGTGAGAGTGAATAGGCTTTTTACTTAGCACGCATAGTTCATCAATGTTGGGTGTGACAACCTGTACGTTGCTGAGCAACGCCCTGATGGTGTCGTCGTGCAGCGTGCTAAGCGTTCCGCCTGAAGAAGTGCGCAACACAGGGTCCCAAATAACGAAAGGCGTGTCTCTGCGCGTTAGGGTGTCATAAGGCGACACTGGGGCATTATTTTCGCTATTATTTACGTCATCGTTAAGCAGTGATATACGAGCGCATAGCAATAACCCTTGGATGTCGTCTGCAATAGCGCCTATCTTTATCGCACACGGATACTGTTCATAGCCTAAGGTTTGCCACTGCGTGTTGATGGCTGAGGCCTCCAAGGCTTGTTGGCCATGGCTATACTTATTCGATTGAATGGCAATTAGTGTGGTGATCATGGCTGCTTTTACGCCAATATCGGCAAGCGTGATGGCGTCGCGGGTTAACCCCGCGCCACCACTACTGTCTACGCCACCCACACACCAAACGAGTGGCGGGTTCATGGCAACTCCACTTTGCTATCTGCAGCGTGATACAGTTCAGCGCCGCTGTCGTTAAACGCGGTTGCCATGTCTTTCATACCTTGTTGCTTTTGCTTTTCTTGCTTGGCAACCTCTCTGACTTCTTGAGAGATTTTCATGCTGCAAAACTTAGGGCCGCACATGGAACAAAAATGAGCAACTTTGCCTGAGGCTTGCGGCAAGCTTTCATCGTGGTACGCCCGCGCAGTATGCGGGTCAAGCGCAAGGTTAAACTGGTCTTCCCATCTAAACTCAAAGCGGGCTTTCGACATCGCATTATCACGAATTTGCGCCCCAGGATGCCCTTTGGCTAAATCGGCGGCATGGGCTGCTATCTTGTAAGTAATTAACCCCTGCTTTACGTCTTCTTTGTTAGGTAAACCAAGGTGTTCCTTTGGCGTGACATAACACAGCATTGCACAGCCGTACCACCCAATCATGGCCGCACCAATGCCTGATGTGAAATGATCATAGCCGGGTGCAATATCGGTCGTTAGTGGGCCTAATGTGTAAAAGGGCGCTTCGTGACAATGGGTAAGTTGCTCTTCCATATTGGCTTTAATCATGTGCATAGGCACATGGCCGGGGCCCTCAATCATTACTTGAACATCGTACTCCCACGCTATTTTGGTTAATTCACCTAACGTGCGTAGTTCTGAAAACTGGGCATCATCATTGGCGTCGGCTATGCTTCCCGGGCGAAGTCCGTCGCCTAACGACAGAGACACGTCGTACTGCGCGCAAATCTCACAAATATCGCGAAAGTGCTCATACAAAAAGCTTTGTTTGTGATGGCTTAAACACCACTTGGCCATTATCGACCCGCCTCGAGACACTATACCCGTTACGCGGTTTGCGGTAAGCGGAACGTATTCCAACAGCACGCCAGCATGGATGGTGAAATAGTCTACCCCTTGCTCGGCCTGCTCTATCAGCGTGTCTTTAAACATCTCCCAGGTAAGGTTCTCGGCAACGCCGTTCACCTTTTCCAATGCCTGATAAATAGGCACAGTGCCTAACGGCACGGGACTATTGCGCAATAACCACTCTCGTGTTTCATGAATATTTCGGCCTGTCGATAAGTCCATGATGGTGTCTGCGCCCCAGCGCGTAGACCACACAAGCTTTTCTACCTCTTCTTCTATTGAAGACGTTACCGCTGAATTACCAATATTGGCGTTAATCTTCACGAGAAAATTTCGGCCGATAATCATGGGCTCCAGTTCAGGGTGATTGATGTTGCACGGAATGATGGCACGCCCAGCGGCGACTTCGTCGCGGACAAATTCAGGCGTAATACGCGGGGGCAAATTTGCACCAAAGTGCTCGCCAGGGTGTTGTTGTATAAGGGCTTCATCGGTAAGGCGATCTCTGCCCATATTTTCACGAATGGCAATGTACTCCATTTCGGGGGTAACAATACCTCGTCGCGCGTAATGCAACTGGGTAACATTTCGGTTTTGCGCGGCTTTTTTCGGTTTTGCCGAGCGAATAAAGCGAAAGTCTTCGGTAAAAATGTCGTCTTCACGGGCCTTTGCAAATGTCGACGATACACCTTGCAATGTAATGGTGTCGTTGCGTGTTTCAATCCATGCTTGGCGCATGGGGTGTATGCCTTTGTGAACATCTATACGCTGGTTAGGGTCGCCGTAGGGGCCTGATGTGTCGTATACCGGTATAGGTGGGTTAGCTTCTAAGATAGGGTTTTCTTCGGTTCCCCCTACTAAACTGTCGTGTTGGTGAATAAGGCGCATCGCAACGTTGATCGACTCATCACTTCCCATTTCATAATGGCGCGTTGAATTAGGGTATGCCTCTGGGGCAAGTTCATTGATAAATTGTTGCGCTTGTTGGCGCTGTTCGCGTCGTGTAGACATAGCATTTTAGCCTTTTTAGGTTGGCGTTAAGTAAAATGCTTGTCAGGAGTGAAGGAGAATATAACCTAGCAGATATACGCAAATATAACTAAAAACCGCGCACCAAAGCACAGGGTGTAATTACATAGGTAAACAGATTATATTTTCTTGTTCCCTTCGCAGGTATTAGCCTGATCAGGTTCAACGGATCCCGCATTAGCGGTCTCAGCTTACTGGATATCCAGTGAAGCACTCCGACAAGTAACTGGTTTTAGTATAGGGTGAACAGATTGCCAATTACAAGGGCCATGGCGCGTGTTAATGTGGTTAAAAATAGTTAAGGAATGAAAATATGAAAGCGGTCGTCTTGTTATTGACCTTATTAGTGAGCGCATCGGTCGCGGCTAATACAGTGTATTTAACTCGTCATTTTGAGAAGCAAAAAGGGGCAAACCCTTCACTGACTAAAGAAGGCGAAGTGCGTGCTCACTCTCTTGCAAAAATCCTAAAAGATGAGCCTTTTACAATGCTTTATTCAACAGATTACGCGCGCACAAAAGAAACCGCAACACCGCTCTCAGAAGCAAAAGGTATTCCTATAACCTTGTACGATCCGCGTTCGTTAGACGCGTTTGCGTTACAGCTCAAAAACCTGAATGAAGATGTGGTAGTGGTAGGGCACAGTAACACCACACCTGCGTTAATCGCATTGTTAGGTGGGCCAAAAGTAACGATAGAAGAATCGGATTTCGGCACGCTGTTCATTCTTGAACGTAGTGACGGTAATATCGAGTTAGAAACGCAAGAGGTGGCGCGTTAGTTCGCAGTACGACCGCAGGCGTGGTAATTAACACACCTACGGTCTTACGCCTACCGCCGTTATGCTTGTTGGCTGTCTTTGTAAAGTTGTAAGGCCGTTGCGGTATCATGCTGTCGTTCGCTAATTGCAGATAACAGCAACAAATCTTCTTTTCGTGATGCGATTTTCGCTGCTTTTAACAAGGCTTTTTCAGCAAGTACATCATCACCCGCATTAAACGCGACTTGGCCTAACGTTGAATACAGCTCAACGTTTTCACTGTCTTGTTTTATCCAGCTTTCCAGTAAACGTAGCGAGGCAGATGCATCGGGTAAATTCAGCTGCTTAAACAGTGGGAATAACACCGCATTTTGTCCACGTTTTTGCCAGTCTACCAACAATGCTTGCGCATCAGCATGCATGCCTTGGTCGAGCAATTGCTGAATGTATGCTGCCCGATAAGCATCGTCATGGCGAATTTTCCGAGGTAAGTTGTCCCAATAGGCTTTTAGTTCTACTGCGCCCTGTTTACTGGCTATTTCAGCAAACTTACCTTTCGCGATGCGCTGAGACCACGCCGTAAAGTCTTTCTTCGGTAGGGCTTTACGCCAGCCATTTAAATTTTCTTGTAATACTTGCCACTGGCCCAGTTCTGCTAACAGCGTTGCTTTAAGCTTGATAACCTGGTGGTTTTCGCTCGCCTTTTCATCTAGCTCATTAAGTTGTGCAAGCGCTTCTGCGTGTTTGTTGTCGCTTGCATCAATTCGCGCGTTCATGACGGCTGCAGCTACCTTTGCATTCTCAAAATCGGCGGCTTGCGCTAGAAAATAGCGGGCTTTTTGAAGGTCGCCGTTTGTAAACGCAATTTGCGCCGAGGCTAAGTAGTTTATGCCTTCAAAGTTACCGTTTGTAGTGTGGCCAAGGGCTTTTTGTGCGTTATCTAGGTCGCCCGCTGCCATTAATTGCAGGCCGTTATAAAAAGCGCGTTTGCGTTTACGTTCCCCCAATGCGCCAAACCAGCGGTGAGAGCCCGTCACTAAACTTGTCAACCACAGTACCAGTTTCACTGTGATATAAATGCCCACCAAAATAAGACCTGAAATAATGACAAAACTAATAAGCGTCATCTCAACGGCTGAATTACCCAACGAAATCAGCACATAGCCTTTGTCGCCAAGGATCATAGGGCCCACGATAAGTGCAACAATAAATACTGCAACAATACTGAGGGCGATAACTAACCATTTCATAATGCACTAGCTCCTTGCCCGAAGACTTGCTTCACGCGATTATCTAACAGCATCGACAAGGGTTTTTGTGCAACAAGTTCCGTAGGGATAGGACGTGCAACGTCGGTATCCATTAAGTTTTGAATTGCGCTAACAAACCCACTTACTTGGCTTTTATTAATATCAAACTTTTCGATAAGTATGGTTTGCGCGTATTGTAGCGATTGTTTGTATAGCCCTTCATCGCCTTTAAGCGCCGCCGATTGTGCGTGCATTAATTGTAAGCGAAGCTGCTCTTTTAGTAGAAACTGCGCCTCAAGAGACAGCACTGGCTCTACTGGGCCTTCAATAGTTTTTACGGTTAGAAAGCTATCTTTAAGGTTTTGCCATACTTTGGCTAAGTTTTCTTGCCAGTCGTCGGTTGATTCAGACAGGGCATTATCGTTAGCGTCTACATCGACAGGCTTTTCAAATTTATTCAAAGGAAGCTTATCAATTTGTGCCACCATGCCAGTAAGCGCAAGTGCTACAGAGCTTGGCGATACTGGGTTTAATTGTTGAAGTGACTGGATGTCTTCAGCCAAGGCGGCTCTTACTGGCAGTACTGAAGGGTCAGCCAGCGATTTAAGGCGCTTATCGGCGTTCACTAACAGTAAAATAGCAGTGCGTACGTCATTTTCTAACCACAGTTTTCTGCCTGCCATGCGAACCAGATAATCGGCTTCTGCAATCAGCCAGTCAGAAGGGCGGCGACCTTCCATGTTGTTCATTTGCTCTAACGTAGCGTCAAGACGCTGCGTAAGTATCGCGTTTTCAGACGCTAACTTGCTCACACGTTCGTTAAGTGTTGTATTTTGGTTTTCTACCGCCGTCACTATTGACGTTAACTGTTGCTTGTCAGCGCTAAGCTTTTGAAGCTGTTGATTATTAGCGGTAAGGGTAGTTGAAGATGCTTGTTGAACAGACTGTTGCTGCTCGTATACCCAATAACCTGCGCCAGCAACGGCACCGATAAGAAGGAAAAGAATAATTACCACAAACCACAATATGCCATTTCCTGATTTTTTGGTTTGTCGTGGGGGGGCATCGTCTTGCGCACGGGAAGATGTAGTCGACGATGAAGTATCTGTGGTCGATAAATCCTCGAGTTGAGGGTCCGTCTCGTTTTTATTCGTCATGTATTACTCCCAATTTTCCTTTATCCACGCTATTAATGCGTTATCAGTAGCGCGATGGCACAACGAGATATCGTTAATGCCCTTATTATGTAGAACGTCTGCAACTCTTTCACTTACTGTCAGCCAGGGAACAGATAAGAGCGTAGCGTCATGCGTGTCGATAAGTTGCTGAGCCATATTCTCACTGGTAGCGATAATGCCTCTAACGTCATCAACTTTCCATGTTTTTGTGTATATAGGGGGCGTAAGTTGCTCTCTTTTATATACACAAAACGATTCAACTCGAATAGCTCGCTGCTGCAACGTATTTGCAATGAGATCTCTACCGCCTTCGCCTTTAATGATAACGGCTTGTTTGCAGTTTGCCTCATTAAGTTGGTGCATAGCCACTATTCCTTCGGAAGAATGCAGTGGTGGTGTTAAGACCTCATACATGGGAAGGGCTAGCGTTAATGCCCGCGCAGTAGCATCGCCCACCGCAATTACCGTGGGTTTATTGTTAAGTGTTGATGACTGCGTTAGCGCTTCTGCGGCAGCCGAAACTGCATACACACTCGTTACAATCACAACGCAGGCACAGTTGTGATTGAAAAACGCGTTAAGTGCAGCAGTGCTCGAAGGCACGTCGATTATATCTAGCGTTGCAACACCCACCACGTCAATGCCCGCGCGTTCGAAAGCAAGTACGCTTTTGCGTAATTTGGGTAGTGGGCGAGTAACGAGGATCATCGATTACTTATAGAGTGCCGCTAAAATGTCGCCCGCACCTTGTTCAAGTAAAGACTCTGCAACCTCCACACCAATACGCTGCGCATCGTTAGCAGGACCAGTCGCCGACGCAAAAAGTAGCGTAGTGCCATCGGGCTTACCCACCATACCCATAAGTGTAAGTGCATCGCCATCGAGTGTCGCAAAGCTGCCTATAGGTACTTGGCAACCACCCTCAAGTCGCTCGTTCATTGCTCGTTCGGCAGTAACGCGAGTGTTAGTGGCCTCGTGGTTTAGTGCTTGTAACAGCGCAATTAATTCGCTGTCATCGTTACGACATTCAATGCCTACGGCACCTTGACCTACCGCGGGTAGTGATAGCGATGCAGGCAATGGCATTTTTATACGAGATGCCATATCAAGACGAATAAGGCCTGCCGAGGCAAGAATAATGGCATCGTATTCGCCCGCATCAAGTTTGGCGAGTCGGGTATTTACGTTGCCGCGCAAGTCTTTAATTTTAAGGTCTGGACGATGCTTTCTAATCTGACACTGTCTTCGCAAACTTGACGTACCCACTACGGCACCTTCTGGCAAAGCGTCTATACTTTCATAGTGATTAGATACGAATGCGTCGAACGGGTTTTCTCTTTCGCAAATGGCGTGTAAACCAAAGCCATCAGGAAACGCGACGGGCACGTCCTTCATAGAATGAACGGCAATATCGGCACGCCCTTCTAGCATGGCGATTTCCAATTCTTTTATGAACAGGCCTTTACCCCCGATTTTAGCGAGAGGCGTATCGAGGATCTTGTCACCTTGCGTACTCATTGGAACCAGTTCGACAGTGATATGAGGATAATGCGCTACTAGTTTCGCTTTAACGTATTCAGCTTGCCATAGTGCCAACGCACTTTTGCGAGTAGCGATACGAATGGTTCGGGCGGTATTGGCGTGCGTCATGATTTTCCTAAATATTGTCGATTACTTGGGCGATATATACATTCGCTTATGTTTCATTGTAGGCTTATTGTACTTAAATCTTTGGTATTACGCATGGTTTTCATAGGTTGGAATGATCTGTGTGAAATTCAATATGCTCTACATACTGAAGTTTGCTGAAGGAAGGGACGGTAGATGGATAACGCATCAATAGGGCAAATCTTAAAAAAGGTGCATCACAACCAGGCTGAAATAAAACGTCGGCGCATGACCTTGTATTTCATCTCGTATGTCGGCGGCGCAATTATGGCTGCCATGGCATGGCTAAATATTAACAGTGGCGATACGCTGCTTGTGGCGTCACTGTCTCTGTCTGCCCTTTTCATATTTATTAACGTGACTTTCTCTTACTTTTACCAAGATAGCGAGATTGTTTATCACATAGCGGGTATTGTGGTGCTGTGTATGGTAACGGCACTATTTTATACTGGTGGGTATAACAACACGGGTCTCTATTTTATTTATCCGCTTATATTTGCACAAATTATTATCGTAGGTTTCAAACCGGCACTATTGTATGTATCGATAAGCATCGCTTTTGGGCTGGTAATGTTGCTAAACCAATCAGAAATTCCTGCATACTATGACGATGCTGATGTATCCCGTTTTCTTATCTCTATGTTGTGCTTTATTGTTATTGCTTTTATCGGCGAGTTCTTTTGGAATCAAAGCCGTAAAGAAATGCTTAAAGATACACTTGAAAAAATGCGTCAAGCCAATACTGATCCGCTGACCAAGCTACCCAATCGCCGCTTTTTAGAAGCTGTATATTTTGAACGGGCAATGCAAAACCCCGCTGACTACTTTCCGTTAAGCACGGTGGTGGTTGACCTTGACCACTTTAAAAAAGTGAATGATACCTATGGTCATGATATTGGTGACGATGTATTAGTGCATTGTGCGCAAGTAATGAAAAGCTACGTGCGCACCACCGATATTGTTGCAAGAACGGGCGGAGAAGAGTTTTTAATATTGTTTCCGAAGGCAACGTTAAGCCAAGCGCTAAAATTAGCCGAGAAAATAAGAGAAAAGCTGGCCGATACGCCATTTAAAAAGAAAGATATTGAATTATCGATTACCGCCAGCTTTGGTGTAGCGAATGCGCTTATCGACAGTAATATCAATGCTGCGTTAAAACAAGCTGACGACAACTTATATCAAGCGAAAAATAGTGGTAGGAATAAGGTGGTATAGCACGTAAAACGTCGTGCTATACCATATAGAAGTTAGTGCTACGCCAAGATGCGCTGCAACCACGCAGAGATGTCATTTAGCTCTTGCATACATACATTGTGCTGCATGGTGTAGCTTGTCCATGTTGCGTTAAACCCGTTTTCCTTCAGGGTTTTATAAGCGGCACTACCCATAAATACCGGCACTACTTCGTCTTGGTCGCCATGAGCGCAAAAATAAGGCGTATCTCTATTGATGTCGGTTGCTTGACCAGCAAGTGACGATGGCTCACACATGTAAGTAGAGAGTGCCATGACGCCAGCTAATTTTTGAGAGAAACGGGGAGCTAAATGAAGCGCGATAACCCCGCCTTGAGAAAAACCAGCGAGTACAATACGACTAGCAGGTATACCACTTTCAATTTGTGCATTAATCAGCGCTTCAACTTGTGCCGCCGAGGTTAATACGCCGTCTAAATCAGCTCGACTTTCAAAATCTAATGACTTGATGTCATACCAAGCCCGCATTTTCATTCCGCCATTAATCGTAACCGGGCGTTCAGGTGCGTGCGGAAAAATAAATTTAACAGACATCGAGGTGGGTAGTTTTAGCTCAGGTACGATAGGGGCAAAGCCGTGACCTGAATCGCCAAGACCGTGAAGCCATATAACACAGGCGTCAGGTGCTGTCGTAGGACTACTTTCTACGTACGGTAAAAGTGGTTCAGACATGGTGTTGTATTCCTTCAACATAGAGTTTTTTGCTATTTTTTGAGCTAACCACGTGTCGCTCAATTATTATTTTTATCACGTTGGCGCTGTAATAATCTAAAAGGTTAGGAAATCATACTTTGCTGACTTTCTTGACTGTTACCGCACGCGAGTAATTATGCTAACATTGCTACCTCAAATCACCACCCATTAAATATTATTAAATACACTCATGGCTTCATTACTCGGTAACCTATTTATATTGGCAGCACCATCAGGTGCAGGAAAATCCAGCCTCATTAAAGCGTTGATGGAAAAGCACGCCAATAATACTGCTGCATCTATGCAGGTGTCGGTATCGCACACTACGCGTGCCCCTCGCCCTGGTGAAGTTGATGGCGAGCATTATCACTTCGTAAGTCGCGAACAATTTGAGAGCCTTATTGAACAAGGCGTGTTTTTTGAATGGGCAGAAGTGTTTGGTAACTATTATGGTACCTCGCGCGTGACCATAGAGCAGACGCTCTATCGTGGCATTGATGTATTTTTGGATATTGATTGGCAAGGTGCTCGCCAAGTTAAAAAGCTGATGCCAGAAACATGTGGCGTATTTATACTTCCCCCATCAATAGACGTGTTAGAACAGCGATTAAATAATCGGGGCCAAGACAGTGAAGAAGTCATTGCTGGTCGCATGAAACAAGCTGTTGATGAAATGTCACATTTTAATGAGTTTGATCACGTTATTGTGAACGATGACTTTGCAACAGCGCTGACCGACTTAGAGTGTATTGTGATGAGTCAGCGTTTGCTTACCAGTAAGCAACAGATGCGCCATCAGGCGTTGCTTGATAGCTTGTTGGGTACAGCCTAGCTGCACGGGTAAATTACTTCATTTATGTAATATACCGTGTACTATTATTTATATTAGGCGATACTATGATCGCTATTGTTGTAAATTCAAACAAACGACTAGGATCGCAAGCCGCTAGCGTGTATACTACGCGGCCGTTTTTTGAATTACTTGCTCAACCTAATTTTCGGAGAAATACATGGCTCGCGTAACTGTAGAAGATGCCGTAGATAAAATTGGTAACCGCTTTGACCTAGTCCTAGTAGCTGCACGTCGCGCACGTCAGATCGCTACTGGAGGTAAAGACCCTATGGTTGACGTTCAAAACGATAAGCCAACAGTAACAGCACTTCGTGAAATTGAAGAAGGGCTAGTAACAGCTTCAACACTTGAACAAGCTGATATCCACGATCGTCAAGAACAAGAGCACGCAGAATTTGCTTCTGTTGCGAACATCTTATCTGATCAGTAAATACCCTATTTAGGGCCATTTGCAGACAATATAGCGCCAGTGCTTTGAAAAAAGCACTGGCGCTTTGCTTTTAGCCTATTGGCATCGTGTTAATTTGTACGTATTCTTACTGGTGTAACGTTAATTAAAGGCGCCCTGATACTGTGTATTTGTTTGAAGGTCTAAAACAAAAAATTGTTGAATATTTACCGGCTAACGTAGTGCAGCTGGTTCAGGATGCTTTTGTACTTGCGCAAGAAGCGCACGACGGTCAAATGCGCTCTAGTGGCGACCCTTACATTACCCATCCAGTTGCGGTTGCAAGTATTCTTGCTGACATGCATTTAGACCATGAAACGTTGATGGCTGCGTTGCTTCATGATGTGATTGAAGACACCCATTACAGCCAAGACGACTTAGCTGAAGCATTTGGCGATACGGTTGCTGAGTTGGTTGAAGGGGTTAGTAAACTCGATAAAATCGCGTTTAGCAGTAAGCAAGAAGCCCAAGCTGAAAACTTTAGAAAAATGATGATGGCGATGGTGCAAGACATTCGCGTTATCCTCATTAAGCTTGCCGATCGCACACATAACATGCGTACACTGGGTTCATTGCGCCCAGATAAGCGCCGTCGAATAGCGCTTGAAACATTAGAAATATATGCGCCTATTGCCCACCGATTGGGTATCCATGACATTAAAAATGAGCTGGAAGATTTAGGTTTTCAAGCCATGTACCCCATGCGTCACCGAGCGCTAAAATCAGCAGTTCGCCAAGCGCGTGGCAATAGAAAAGAGATTATCGAGAATATACGTGAAGAGTTGAACACGCGTTTAGGTGCTCACAAAATCGACGCCAATGTATTAGGCAGAGAAAAGCACTTGTACTCTATTTATCGCAAAATGCGCAATAAAGAGTTGATGTTTAACGAAGTTATGGATATTTATGCGTTTCGCATAGTGGTCGATTCGGTCGACCATTGCTATCGCGCATTAGGTGCTATGCATGGGCTTTATAAGCCAATCGAAAATCGCTTCAAAGATTATATCGCTATTCCACGTACTAATGGCTATCAGTCGTTACATACCTCGCTTATTGGTCCTCACGGTATTCCCGTTGAAATTCAAATTCGTACCCAAGAAATGGATCAAATGGCCGACAAAGGGGTGGCAGCACACTGGCTTTACAAAGAGCCGGGCGATAATGACACAACTGCACAATTGCGCGCACGAAAGTGGATGCAAAGCTTACTTGAACTTCAGCAGTCGGCCAGTTCGTCTTTTGAGTTTATTGAGTCGGTTAAAACTGACTTGTTCCCTGATGAAATTTACGTATTTACACCAGATGGCCGCATTATCGAATTGCCTACCGGGGCGACGGCTGTCGACTTTGCGTATGCAGTGCATTCTGATGTAGGTAATACCTGCGTAGGGGTACGTGTTGAGCGTAGAAACTTCAGTTTAAGTAAGCCGCTTGAAAACGGGCAAACCATAGAAATTATTACATCGCCGAAGGCGAAGCCTAATGCCAATTGGCTTAACTTTGTTGTCAGTGCGCGAGCGCGAACACGCATTCGCCAGTATTTACGTACCCAGCATTCACAAGAGGCGGTGAACATGGGTAACCGGTTATTACGCCATGCACTGGGTGCAGTGAAGCTAGACGATATTGCGCAAGAGGATATCACCCGTGTTGTTGCCGAAACAAAACATGATAGTTTTGATGCACTACTGGTCGATATTGGCTTAGGTAACGAACTTAGCGCCATTGTTGCTCGAAGATTGTTAGGTGAAAGCACTGACATTTCAGATAAAAAAGGTAACGTTGCCATTCGTGGCACCGAAGGCCTTTTGGTAAATTATTCGCGGTGTTGTCACCCTATTCCTGATGATGAAATTGTTGCAGTACTCAGCCCAGGGCGAGGTATGACAATTCACCAAGCGGGCTGTAACAACATTCGCAAACTAACTAAAGAAGAACCTCAGCGTGTGCTACCTATGCGCTGGGACGATAACCCGCAGGGAGAGTTTAAAGCGTCGTTACGCATTGAGCTCATTAACCATCAGGGTACCTTGGCTACACTAACCAATACAATATCAGGATGTGACTCAAACATTATTGGTCTTCAAACTGAAGAGAAAGAAAGTAATGTTTATTTCATAGACCTTGAATTGACCACGCATAACCGTGTGCACTTGGCGCGAGTAATGAAGAAAATTCGTACTATGCCAGAAGTGCAGAGAGTATCTCGTCACAGTCAATCTCGACACTAAATTTACTATTATTAGGATGTATTATGTCTAAGTCTATTATTCAGACCGATAAGGCACCTGCTGCTATTGGTACTTATAGCCAAGCGGCTAAAGCCGGTACAACGGTATACCTTTCTGGCCAAATCCCGTTGGTTCCTTCAACTATGGAAATGGTGTCAGAAGAGTTTGAAGCGCAAGCGGTGCAGGTTTTTGAAAACGTTAAAGCAGTATGTGAAGCGGCCGGCGGAAGCACGAGCGATTTAGTTAAAGTGAATATTTTCCTTACAGATTTAGGTCACTTTGCAACGGTAAATGAAATAATGAGCCGTTACTTTACTACACCTTACCCGGCGCGTGCCGCAGTTCAGGTATCTGCCTTGCCTAAGGGCGCACAAATTGAAATTGATGGCGTAATGGAACTGCCGGAGTAAGTATGAAGCCGGACCGTTACCAGCGAATCAAAGATGTGCTGGCCAAAAGACAAACCGATTTAACGGTATGTTTAGAAAACGTGCACAAGCCGCACAATGTGTCTGCGGTGGTAAGAACCTGTGACGCGGTGGGTATTCACCGCGTTCATACGGTATGGGAAAATAAATATCAGTTTCGTCGCGGCACCGCGATGGGTGCGGAACAATGGGTACGCCAGACCAACCACGACAATATCGGCGATGCAATGAGCACGCTGAAAGCGCAGGGTATGCAAGTATTGGTTACGCGCTTGTCTACTAACGCAGTCGATTTTAGAGACGTGGATTATACCAAGCCCACTGCAGTATTATTTGGGCAGGAAAAATTTGGTGCTACTGATGAAGCCGTGGCTATGGCAGATCAAGATATCGTTATTCCAATGATGGGTATGGTGCAAAGCCTAAATGTGTCGGTTGCCGCCGCGTTAATACTGTATGAAGCGCAGCGCCAACGTACTATTGCTGGCATGTATAACCACCCTCATTTGACTGACGAGGAATGTCAGGCGATGGCATTTGAAAACAGCTACCCACGCCTTTTTAAGCTGTGTCAGCGTAAGCAACTTCCGCTTCCTCCTTTAAGCGAAACGGGTGAAATTGTTGCCGATGAACAGTGGTGGAAGGACATGCAAATTACGCAAGCCGAAGCGCTGGCATTCGAAAACGCATAAAAGAAGTTACGCTGGTAAAGCGCAAGGCTAACTACGGCGCTTTACCAAGGCTAAAACTGGCCTTCAAGCGACTCGCCAAGCTCGCTGTAATCCATTACACTTCGTTTTAGTCTCATTACTATAACTTCATCGAAATCATAGGTTTGATGTAAGGATGTCGGGTCAATGCAAACCTTAGCCACCACGCCAATCACTGCTCTTAAAGGGGTAGGCGCTAAAGTGGCCGAAAAGCTCAATAAAATTGGCTTATTTACACTACAAGACATTCTTTTTCATTTACCCCATCGCTACGAAGACAGAACGCGCATTTATGCAGTAGAAGAATGCCGCCCGTTTACTCACATTAGCGTGCAAGGCGAAGTAATGAGTGCCGATATTCAATACGGCAAAAAGCGCATGCTGGTGGTAAAGCTTAGCGATGGTACCGGTACCATTACGCTGCGCTTTTTCCACTTTGGCGCGCTTCAACGCACGATGATGACACCGGGCAACACCATTAGGTGCTTTGGCGAGGTAAGAACCGGCAAGTGGGGCATTGAAATGATGCACCCTGAGTTCAAGCTGGTAGATGAAGATGCTCCGCCTACTGAAGAATCGCTCACCCCTGTCTACCCTACTACCGAAGGTGTGAAGCAACTTACGTTGCGAAACCTGACAGAACAAGCCCTTGCCCTTCTTGATAAGGGCGTACTGGCCGACCTGCTTCCAGATGGGATGTACGACAGCCAAATAAGTCTTAATGAAGCCTTGCATACGGTGCACAGACCTCCGCCAGACGTTGACGTTAACGAGTTTGAAGAAGGGCTTCATCCTGCCCAATATCGTTTAATTCTAGAAGAGTTGTTGTCGCACCATTTAAGCGTTTTAAAGGTTCGTAAACTGTCCGATGCACAACCCGGCATTGCGATAGACGTCAACCAACCGCTTATTGACAAAATGCTAGCGCAACTTCCTTTTTCGCCAACCGGCGCACAGCAGCGCGTGGTATACGATATTCAAAAAGATATGCGGCATGCGAGGCCCATGATGCGCTTAGTGCAGGGCGATGTGGGGTCGGGTAAAACATTAGTGGCGGCATTAGCGGCCTTATCTGCAATAGGTGCAGGCTACCAAGTTGCGCTGATGGCGCCGACAGAACTGCTTGCCGAACAACATGCGAATAATTTTCGCGGCTGGCTTGAACCTCTTGGCATTGAAGTGGGTTGGCTTGCCGGCAAACTTAAAGGCAAAACACGCACTGAAGTACTATCGCGTTTAGAAAACGGCGATATTCAGATGCTAGTGGGGACGCACGCTATTTTCCAAGAAGCGGTTAATTATCAGCAACTGGCACTGGTTATTGTTGACGAGCAACACCGCTTTGGCGTACATCAACGTCTTGCGCTTCGCGATAAAGGCGAGCAGCAAGGGCGATACCCTCATCAACTAATTATGACAGCCACCCCTATACCGCGAACGCTGGCAATGACGGCATACGCTGATTTAGATACCTCGGTCATTGATGAACTGCCTCCGGGTAGAACGCCAGTACAAACCGTGGTTCTTCCTGATACGCGTCGCGCTGACGTGATAGAGCGCGTGCGACAGGCGTGTAAAGACAATGGTCGGCAGGCGTACTGGGTATGTACCCTAATTGATGAATCTGAAGTACTCGAATGCCAAGCCGCCGAAGATGCTGCGGTGACGTTGCGAACCGCGTTGCCTGATTTGCAAGTTGGCTTAGTGCACGGACGATTAAAACCGGCTGAAAAAGCACAAGTGATGGCCGATTTTAAAGACGGCCAGTTAGATTTGTTAGTGGCAACGACGGTAATTGAAGTTGGCGTAGATGTACCTAATGCTAGCATTATGATTATTGAAAATCCTGAACGCTTAGGGCTTGCTCAACTTCACCAGTTGCGCGGTAGGGTAGGGCGTGGAGCAGTAGAAAGCCAATGCGTACTTATGTACCAAAGCCCACTCTCTAAAACGGCAACACAACGTTTACGGGTTTTAAGAGAGAGTAACGATGGGTTTTATATTGCACAGCGCGATTTAGAAATTCGTGGTCCGGGCGAGTTTATGGGTACACGCCAAACCGGTATGGCTGAACTAAAAATTGCGGATTTGGTGCGCGATGCTGCACTTATTCCTAAAGTACAAGAAATTGCGTATACCCTTTGGGCTGACTATCCTTCTCACGCGCAAGCCATTATTAATAGATGGATAGGACATAAGGAGCAATATGGTAATGCATAATTCACTCCCACTCGTTGTTGTTACCCATCCAGAAAGTAATCACTATTTGCAAGATACAACCCTTGCTGTAACAGTAAGCGAAACTTGGGGGTTTACTTATACAAAGGGTACACATAGGCCCGAAACGGGCTTTTATCTGGAAATAGATGATGGTGTACTGGGGCTGCGCGATGCAGGTGAGAAAAAAACACTGCCGGTGACGGTAGATTTTGCTTCACCCGCTAGCTTGTACCGTAAACAGCATGGCGGTGGACGAAAAGAACCCATCGTGAAAGCCATTGGGTTGAAAGGCAACGACAGTTGGCATGTAATTGATGCTACCCCCGGCCTTGGACGAGATGCCTTTGTGTTAGTAAGTGTGGGATGTAAAGTGAGCATGATTGAGCGCTCGCCGGTTGTTGCCGCACTGCTTGAAGATGGAATACGGCGTTTATCATTAAGCTTTCCTGAACTTGCACAGCGAATGTCACTCCATCATGGAAATAGTGCTGAGGTAATGCAATACTGGAAAGAAGAGAATGTAGACGCTATTTATTTAGACCCTATGTTCCCGCACAAGAAAAAATCGGCGCTGGTTAAAAAAGAAATGCGGCTGTTTCAGCAATTGCTTGGGCATGATCCCGATGCAGATGCGTTATTGTCACCTGCTCGCGAACTGGCCACGTCGCGCGTAGTGGTTAAGCGGCCAAACAGTGCAGAGGCACTGGCAGGCCAAAAGCCATCAATGGCTATTGAGAGTAAAAAACACAGATTTGACGTATATTTACGTTAGTCATTCTAGGAGAGCATCATGTTACAAGTTGGTAGCGTTTTACCGGAAGTTGATTTCGGTTTATTAGTTAATGGTGAAGTCACCAACCCAGGTACAAACGAATTATTCACAGACAAACGCGTAGTGATGTTCGCCGTTCCTGGGGCATTTACCCCCACGTGTTCAGAAGTACACCTTCCTGGTTACGTTGCGCTTGCTGATAAATTCAAAGCAAAAGGCGTGGACAGCATTATTTGTTTATCGGTAAACGATGCGTTTGTCATGGATGCCTGGGGCAAAACACATAACGCCGATGAGATTCTTATGGTTGCAGATGGTAATGGCTATTTCACACGTCAGGTGGGATTAGATATGAATACCGGTAACTTTGGTGGTATTCGTTCATTGCGCTATTCAATGCTTATTGAAGACGGTGAAGTGAAAATCATCAATATAGAAGACCCAGGCCGTTTTGAAGTCAGTGACGCAGAAAGCATGCTTAAAGCGCTGTAATTCGACACTGCATAATTTTCTAATCGTATTTAAAGGGCCTGAACTTCAGTATTCAGGCCTTTTTTTATCCTCGCAACAAAACCTTACGTGGTTTTACACGTAAATAATGATGCTTTTCGTTAAACGGTAATAAATTTATGCCTATGCGGTATATAAATGCCTTTTAATTCAAAAGCTTCAGCTTTTTTGTGACTCTTAATCACGCTAAGATATTGAAAATAAAAGCGCATGTGCTGCGAAAGTATTACATGTATCTACGTTGAGTTACCTTTACTCTACTAATGATAATAAGTATCATTTGCGTGATAAACAACGTACTAGGAATAACTATGACATCATCTCTCAAAAAATTGAGTGCACTGGCTTTTGTATCAGCGTTTTCTTTTTCTATCGCCTCTACACCTGCATTTGCTAACGGCGTTATCAGCGAGCACGTTAATAACTTGCAAGCGCACATTGGAGAATACACAGAAGAAGTTCAGTGGCTAGAAGAGAAGTTTGGTGGCGTTGTTAGTGCGTATGAAACGAAAGACAACAGCGTAAAAACAGATGCGCTAATTGAGTATTGGGAAGAAGTTGATTTCCATTCTGCTATCGAAACACAGTATGTACCTATTTATGCGTCAATTTGGCAGGGGATTTATGGCGTGAAAATGGCCATTGATAATGGCAAGCCGATAGCTGATGTACGCGCTGAACAAGCGAAATTGAATCAAGCCTTGTGGCAAGCTTTGGGCGCAGTTAAACTTGCGTCGCAATATCAAAAGCAGGGTCTAGTGAAAGCGGTTCAAACCACCGATGTAGAGCCTACTACGCCGCCAGAAGTAATTAGTGATATTAAAAAACGTATTGACCGAGTAGTGGCAAAATACGCTGAACAACTTCATGAGGTTGCCACCACGTTAGTTCATGATACCTACCTTCAGCGTTTTGAAGGGGTAGAGGGTGCACTTATTGCACTTGATGCTGAACTGGTTGAGGCGTTAGAAAAAGACTTTAACGTAACGCTACCTCAAGCGATCGCCCAAGATAAAGGGGTAGACGCGGTGCGCAGTGTAGTAGACGCTATGCAAGAAAAACTAGATCGTGCGCGCACGCTACTGGTTGAAGCAGAAAAAGGTCGTAAAGACGTATTCTAAGGAAGCTTTATGCAAAGAAGAACATTTTTACAAGGGTTAGCCGCAGCGGGTGTTCTAGGCAGCATGCCATTTGGTTTTGCTAATGCCATCACGCAAGCTTCTAGCGTATCGGTAGACTCGTTAGCAAAGCTTGAAGGCGACCTAACCTTGTATTTAGGTCGTGGCGAAGGCGGCCTGTATGAAAATGTACTTGAAGCAATTAAAAAGCGTAATCCAAAGTTAAACCTTAAGATTAGACGTGGTGGTTCTGCGGCACTTGCTAACACTATTGTTGCTGAAACCCGCGCAGGGGTGAAGCGAGCCGATTTATTTTGGGCAGTAGATACCGGGTCTATTGGCGTGGTGACTGACGCTGGCGCAGCAAAGCCGTTACCTGTCGATTTAACCGCACAACTTAAAGATGGCTTTCAATATTCAAGCTGGTCACCGGTAACAGGCCGTGTGCGTACACTTCCTTACAACACCCAACGTGTAAGCCCAGATCAAATTCCTGATAGCATTATGGCCCTTGCCGACACCGATTTAGCGATTGGCTGGGCACCGGCTTACGCGTCATTCCAGTCGTTCGTTACTGCTATGCGAGTACTAGAGGGCGAAAAAGCGACTGAAAACTGGCTAAAAGGCATTAATAGAAATGCTAAAAAATATGCCGGCGAGTTAGGCGTTGTAATGGGGGTTGAACGCGGTGAAGTGGATATGGGGTTTGCAAACCACTACTACACATTGCGTTTGAAATCTGGAAAGCCTGACGCCAATGTCGATTTGGCATATACGAAAAATGATGCTGGATGTTTAGTTAACGCTTCAGGAATTGTTGCATTAAGCGACGGCGACCTGCCTGTTAACTTTATTCGCTACTTACTGACACAAGAAGTACAGAGCTATCTAGCAAGCGAAGCGTATGAAATTCCATTGGTGCAAAACGTAGCGCAGCCGCAAGGGTTGGCATCGTTAGACACGTTATCACCACCTGATATGGACTTAAGAAAACTCGCCGATTTGCGCCCAACGCTTAACTTGATGAGAAAAGTTGGCGTGCTGTGACAAATTGGCCAAAGTCATATCCACTGGCGTTTGTTATTGCATTACTGGCCTTGTTGCCAGTGGGTGTACTGTTTGCACTTGCGCAAGACAGCGCACAGTTATTTGATACTCATAATCTACGCGTATTGGGGAATACCGTTTCGTTAATGGCACTGACGATTGTTGGCGCCGTGATTATCGGTGTCCCTTTGGCATTTTTTACCGCTTACGTACAACTTCCCTTCAAGCGATTTTGGCTTATCGTACTGGCTGCCCCTCTAGCGCTCCCAAGCTATATTGGTGCGTTTGCCATGTACTTCTCATTCGGGCGGGGCGGTGAAATTGAAAATGTTTTAGGGCTTTCCACGCCTCCTATCAGCGGGTTGTGGGGCTCGGCATTGGTCATGAGCTTATACACCTACCCGTTTGTAATGATGACAACGCGAGCTAGCTTACTAAGCTTAGATGCAAGCCTAGTGAACGCTGCGCGAACCTTGGGGCTGTCGTTAGCGGCCAGTTTGTGGCGCGTAGTGCTTCCCCGCGTGGTAAATAGTGTCGGGGCCGGAGCATTACTGGCTGCTCTCTATGCGCTGTCAGATTTTGGTACACCCGCTATCATGGGGTTAGACACGTTTACTCGAGTTATTTTTGTTGAATACAATGCATTTGGTTTAAGCCAAGCCGCTATGTTGAGCTTGCAGCTTATGGTAATCGTCGCCCTAATTTTATTTGTAGAAAGCAGAATTGGTGGTGCATCTGAACGCCCGGGTAAGCATCTTTCATTGTTTCCGGCGCCATGGCAGCGCAATCTTATGCTGTTATCTGCTATGCCCATTGTTTTCATGGCTATTATATTGCCGCTGGGCATATTTACCTTATGGCTGGTGAGGGAAGGCACAGGTGGATTCGAGTTAAGCTATGCGTGGAATTCTGCACACGCGTCGTTTTTAGCTGCCATTGTTGCAGTGTTGCTGGCAATTCCTGTGGCGCATGCGGCAATTGCAGGTAAAGCAGGCCGCTTTATGGAGCGCATTACTTACTTTGGATTTGGTGTGCCCGGTATCGTAATGGGTACTGCCCTTGTGTATGTGGGCTTACAGCTGCCTGTGCTATACCAAACATTGGGGCTGTTAGTGATGGCTTATGTGCTGCGTTTTCTACCCTTAGCGGTAGGCAGTGTTAGGGCAACGGCTGAAAATATCGACTCTGGACTGGTTAAAGCGGCACGGGTACTTGGCGCTAGTCCAAGAGAAGCCTTTGTACGTATTACATTACCCCTTACATTGCGTGGTATGATTGCCGGTGCTGCATTGGTTTTCCTAGAGGCCATGCGCGAATTACCTGCAACATTAATGCTTGGGCCTACAGGGTTTGAAACATTAGCCACATACATGTGGCGTGTTTATGAAGCGGGTTATTTTGGAAGAGCTGCTGTACCCGGCTTATTGCTAGTATTGCTTTCCGGTTTAGGGCTTGTGCTGATGCTATCAGGTGAGCGGAAAGCCCAGTTTACCGTTACCGAGGATGATCGTTCTTAATGCTAAGTGTAAGTAATTTGTCAGTGAGTTATGGGCCTACCCGCGTTGTCGACAAGTTAAATCTTGAATTGGGGCAGGACGAAATTCTTATGCTGGTAGGACCGACAGGCTGTGGTAAAACAACCATATTACAAGCATTAGCGGGTCTTATTCCTATTACCGACGGTGAAATACGTTTGTCTAAATGGGCAAGTACCCCCGCAAAACATGTTCCGCCTGAAAAGCGTAATGTAGGAATGGTGTTCCAAGATTTTGCCCTGTTTCCCCATCTTACGGTGCAAGAAAATGTGTGTTTTCGGTTAAAAGACACTGCGCTTGCTGATCATTGGCTCGCATTGTTGGGGCTAGATAGTTTCCGCGATGCTAAACCTGCACGCCTCTCTGGAGGTCAAAAGCAGCGCGTGGCATTAGCGAGAACGCTCGCGCATGAGCCTTCATTTGTGTTGTTAGACGAACCGCTATCTAATCTTGATGCTGCCTTGAAAGACAGCCTACGCTGGGAAATTCGTGATGCGCTAAAAAAAGCCGGCGTGCCCGCGATATGGGTAACGCATGATCAAGAAGAAGCGTTAAGCGTAGGCGACAGAATTGGCATTTTAAATAAAGGGAAGCTGGAACAGTTAGACACGCCCGAATTATGTTATTCAGAGCCAGCAAGCCGCTTTGTGGCTCGGTTCATGGGCGAGGCGAGCTTCTTAAGTGCGCAGTTTGATACTAGTGCTGCCAATACCCATAACACGGTGGTTACGCATATTGGTAACGTGCCGGGCACACCTCTTCAACAAGCCAGTGGCGATGTTGATTTGTTAGTACGACCTGACGATCTAAGCTTAACCGCAACGCAAGCTGAATCTAATTGCGCGGTAGAGTGGGTGCGTTATGAAGGCGAAAGCCGACTTTATGCTGTTGCATTAGACAATGGCGATGAATTAAAAGTACGGGTAAGCCATGAAAATGCATTATCCCCAGGTACTCGTGCTCGTGTGCAACTAATAACTACCCACCCTTTGGCTGTGTTTCCTAAGCAAGCGTAACGTTTTGCCATATCGCTGCATAAAATAAAAAGGGCGGCCTATGGACCGCCCTTAATGCACCTAATAATTAATAAACTAATAACTTCCTCTTATTGAGGCTTTGCACTTTCGTTAACCACTATCACTTTGCGGTGCGGGAACGGAATTTCAATGTTGGCGTCATCTAGTGCCTTTTTCACCTGCTCAGGCACAGAGTAAAGAATGTCAAAGTAGTGTTCTCCGTGGCAGAACGGGCGTACAATGAAATCTACCGAGCTATCATTCAGTGCGGACACCTCAACGAATGGGGCGGGGGTTTTAAGCACATGCGGGTGGTTTGCTAAAACGCTATCTATAACCGCGCGCGCAGCATCAATGTTTTCATCGTAAGCAATACCGAATGTCATGTCTACGCCGCGTATTTCGTGGTGTGAATGATTAATGATTTGCTCGCCCCAAATTTGGCTGTTGGGGATAATGATTTGTTGATTATCGAACGTTTGCAAAATAGTAGTGAATAGATCAATTTCTGTGACTTTACCGAATTTTCCTGCCGCGTCGACAAAGTCGTTTACTTTGTAGGGGCGAAAGATGAGCAGCATAACGCCAGCCGCTAAGTTAGATAGGGTGCCTTGCAACGCTAACCCTATCGCCAGCCCAGCTGCGCCAAGTAGCGCGATGATCGACGCAGTTTGTACGCCAAAACGGTTTAATACAGCAATGCCGACGAACGCTAGAATGGTGTAACGTGCCACACTGCCAAAAAATTTAAACAGTGTATCGTCAAGCTGAGGGTGGCTACTCGCAATCGCCACGATAGCGCTGTAAACCTTGCTAGCAACCCAAAGACCGATAATAAGAATTGCCAAAGCAAGCAAAATATTGGTTGCCCAGGCTAACGCGGCCGGTAAGTATTGATTAATATCTAATGACGCTAATAGCGCTTCCATGAAAATGTTCCTCTGCGGTTTTTATACGTTTTAGTCGGCGCTTGCGCATTATATTGCAATGAACAGCAGTGTAAGTTCTTAGTTATAAAAGAATAACGATAACGTTAGTATTATTAATAAGTATGAAAAGCCATCAATATTGAAAAATGTGCCAAGATTAAATTGTTGGTATAAAACGGGATAACGTTGTACCAAACAGGTTATAACGTATAATTCCGCCCTTCAAAAAGGCAACGAATTGTAGCCTTAATATTTAAGCAGGGTAAGGTAACACATAGTGATAAAGCGTGATGTAATTGTAATAGGTGCCGGTGCTGCTGGGCTTTTCTGCGCTGCACAAGCGGGTGCGCGCGGACGAAGTGTTGAAGTGCTAGATCACGCGAAAAAAGTAGGTCGTAAAATTCTTATGAGTGGTGGCGGCCGCTGCAATTTCACCAATATGTACGCTGGCCCTGAAAACTTTATTTCGCAGAATGCACACTTTTGTAAGTCTGCCCTAAGTCGTTATACGCAGTGGGATTTCATTGGTTTGGTTGCCGACTATGGTATTGCTTATCACGAGAAAACGTTAGGCCAATTATTTTGTGATGATAGTGCAAAAGACATTGTTGATTTACTGCTTAAAGAGTGTGAAAAAGCGGGCGCCACCATTACAACCCGCTGTGATATTTTGAGCATTGAAAAAACGGACACAGGCTTCACCCTATTAACGTCTGTTGACGAATATCAGTGTGAGTCATTGGTTATTGCAACGGGTGGCTTAAGTATGCCAAAGCTTGGCGCAACGCCCTTTGGTTACAAAGTTGCAGAACAGTTTGGCTTAAACGTGTTGCCAACACGTGCAGCCCTTGTGCCTTTCACTCTGCATGACAAAGACAAAGATACGCTTGCCGAACTTAGCGGCATTGCTGTAGATGTTTATGCAAGTTGTAATGACACAACATTTAAAGAAGCGATGCTGTTTACGCACCGAGGGCTAAGCGGCCCCGCGATGCTTCAAATATCAAGCTATTGGGACGCTGGTGATGCGCTTAGCATTAATACCTTACCAAACGACGACCCTCACGAACTATTAAAAACGGCTCGTAGTGAAACGCCTGATGCACTGCTAGCAACCTGCCTTAACAAAGTATTTCCCAAACGAGTGGTGCAAAGCTTTATTACCCTAAACGCGTGGCGCAATGTGCCGGTTAAACAGCTTTCACATGGTGAATGTGACGCCATTGCGAATGCACTCGAAAATTGGCAAATAAAACCGAATGGCACAGAAGGCTACCGCACTGCAGAAGTAACAATTGGCGGTGTGAATACCGACGAATTATCGTCTAAAACTATGATGGCCAAAAATGTGGAAGGGCTCTACTTCATTGGTGAAGTGGTAGATGTGACAGGCTGGTTAGGCGGCTTTAACTTCCAGTGGGCGTGGAGTAGTGGCTGGGCAGCAGGGCAGGTGGTGTAGTACCAATTATTTACACCAGCCCATTGCGAATATATTGTGAAAGTAATGGTATTATAAGGTCGCTGAAACGCGGCCTTGCAACGCTGCTATAACTCTTGCTGGCTTTTCGACATATGCGTTAAAAAATGGAACGCTTGTTCTTCAGACATTTCGTCAGGCAGAAACTCTTGCTGGCCCATATCATTTAGCAACTTATTAAATTCAGCACTGCTACTTGCATAGCCCATTTTCCACTGTTCAAACGATAACGTATCTATATTGCGATAACTTATAATGGTTACTTCATCATGACGGGGATCGTCGGCAATATCGAGATACAGTTCGTTGACCACGTCGCGCTCCCCTTCTAATGCTTGCAAAAAATAACGTCTGTCATAGCAAAGCATTCCGCTTACATCTAAATTAGTATTGTTTTTACGTGCCGATTCAAGCACCGATTTAAGATCGGCTAATGACATTTCTCTCGATGCACGACTAAAATAAAGTAGTTGAACTAACTTCACTTACGCTCTCCTGATACCCGTAGAGTGGCAATTACGCAATATGCTGACTATTCTCCAACTTTAGCAGAAAAAATAAAATAGTTAATACGTGGTTTACTAATGGATAATCCAATTATTGCGGTATGCACGCATGCCGATGCAACGCGACTATTACCTGACAGCTGGAAAACATTTGAGCATGTAAATAGCGTGCGTGCTGCAAAAAAAAAGATGCGCCAAGCAAAGCCCGCATTGGTATTACTGTGTATTGACTCGGCTGATGACGTGGCGCTGTGCCAGTCGGTGTCTCACTATATCCGTGAAGGGTTAGTCAATGTGGTATCGCGTATTGTGGTTATTCATTCAGAGTCAGAGAAACTCGATGAAGTCGAATGGTTAGAAGAGTACCAAGTCAACGCATGTCTGTGCGCCCGCCAAGATAAAAGTTTATTCAATCAAAGCGTATTGAAACGTGAGCTTGATACCTTTGATTACATCGAAAGCACCTACAAGCAGCATGATGCTGAAACCGAAATGCTGATGTGCATCTCGCAGTTTTCGCGTGCGAATGAAAGTACCAAGGTATTGTTAAGTACGTTTTCCCAATCGCTTGCCAGGCTCTGCCATGCTGCTTATAGCTGTGAAATTTATATTAATAACGACGGCTATCGGGTTGTGGCGGCGAAAGACACGCCAAGCAACATGAAGAATGCGTTCGAAAGTGTGTTTTCGGGTAAATCACTCCCTAATTTTTTATTAAAAGCTATTGAAGAGCAACAACCTCAAATTGATTTGCTACATGCTGATTCAGGCATTGACGCTGTGCTTGAGCAATCAGTGGCACCAATAGGCAGCTATCTGGCGTTTCCTATTGTGGTGTATAAGCGCGTAGTATGCTTTCTGTTCTTTCTCATTCCCGAAAGCGATATGTCGCGTGTTTCGATGAAACAAATAAATATAATCAATAAAGCGTCCGAGCAATTAACAATTTTGCTTGAACGCAGGAAAGCAGAGTACAGTTTAAAGAATCAGTACAAGCGTTTGCAAAGTGCCCTGGTTGAATTAAAAAGCACAAAAGAAGAATTAGAAAGTAGAGAAAAGCTGGCCAGTATCGGACGCATGGCCGCTGGTATTGCCCACGAAATAAATAACCCGCTGTCGTTTGTTATCAGCAACTTTTCTTCTATGGATAAATACTTAGACAGCATTATGACCTTACAAGCAATGCAGTCAGAGTTACTTACCTGTATCGATATTCAGCAAAGCCAACAGGCTCAGAAGTTAAAAGCTTCGTTAACATCCTTCAAGCAAAAAGAAGGGATTGAGTTTGTTCTTGAAGATATTCGCGCTATTGTGACCGACTCCTTTAACGGACTTCAACGTGTAGAGAGCATCATTGCGGATTTGCGCACATTTACCGATATAAAAACGAACGAAGGTGATACATGCGATATACAAAAGGTGCTAAAAGAAACGTTGAAAGTATACAAGTACGATGAGAAAACCCCTGTTGATATTCACGTTGACATCACCTCGCTTGCGCCTATCCCATTCAATACAGGGGCTATTGAACAAGTGGTTAATAACCTAGTGAAAAATGCCGTTCAGGCATGTGAAGGTGTCGATATTGCAAAGCCTGCCGTGACCATTAAGGCTTTCAATGAGTCAGACTGTTTTCACTTAATCGTACATGACAATGGGCCGGGTATTGATGATGCGACGATGGCGAAAATGTATGAGCCTTTCTTTACAACTAAACCAATAGGTAAAGGCGTAGGGCTAGGGTTATCGGTAACCATGAATATTGTTCAAAAGCTGGACGGGAGCATAACGTGTGGCACTGAACTGGGGAAGTACACCGAGTTCAAAGTAGCGCTTCCACTTACTAGAGCGTCGTAATAGATATCTTAATTTAATATATCATCAAAAAACCATGCCGAAAGGGCGTAGCGCCCCTCTAATTCTGATTTTGCATAAACCGTTGAGGCTTGCTGGCGCACTGTCTTTTCTTTGGTGTTTCTTGTCGCTGCAATCTCGGCTGTGCTCAGCCCTTTTATCATGAGTAATGCCACTTCTTTTTCGCTTGGGGTCAACCTCCAATCATTAAATTGCGCTTCTATCGCTTCAAAATACTGGGTTTTAGCCTGTTGAAGTTGTTTACTCATGGTATGAAGTTGATCTTTAGCCGAGTGTAGCTGGGTGATTAATTTTCTTGTATTGCGTGTACGCTTGCGGATATCGAATATTAGGTAAATGGCGAGCACGCCAGCAATTAACACAATCATCGACTCTTCAATAATATGAGACGTGGGTACGTTAAGAGACAAATCCACCATAACATCGAGAAAATTTAGTGTTGTGATGATAAGTAGCGCTACAGTAATAACTTTATCTTTCATAATTATATCAATTACTTATTTTCTATTAGACAGGTGTCTAATGCTTTTTTGATGTAGATTAAGCAGTATGTTGGCATGTTTCACTATCATGGAAAGATGTACTTCCTACATCGCGACAACATGGCTAATCACGTTCTTTTCTTTTTAGTCAGTGTTCTTACACTGACGTTCACTGCGCCTCTTTGTGCACAGTCGCTGTCTGATTTGTATGACCATACACGAAATCAGTTAACTCGTATAAACGATTCACGTCCTGACAAGATGGAGCGCAACGTAAAAGCGCTGAATGACTGGCTTCAAGGGCCTATATCGCTGCAATTCTCCACGCTTCCTAGTCAAAGCGTGGGAGGCACAGATGAATACGAAGTGGGCGTGTTTTTGCCGTTTAAGCCACCTTCTAGAAGAGAGGTTGATAGGCAACAATCCCAGCTTGCGCGCACGGTTTCTGCGATGCAAGAGCAGCGTTTTTCACTCCTTGTTAGCGGCCTTGTAAGGCAAGCGCTATGGAAAAGGATAGCAGCGCAGACCGAGTATGAAGGCTTACTCGACAAACAAGCGTGGATTAGCTCACTGGATAACACCATGGAGGCATACCTTAAAAGTGGAGAGATTGACCGAGCAACTTATCTTCGGTGGGAACAAGAAAAATTAACGCATTCGCTGGCCGTGAAACAAGCGCAGATAACCTTACAGAGTGCAACGCGTTATTACCGACAAATTGCTGGAACGGAGTCACTGCCTGTTCAACCGGTAGAAAACGTCGTTAAAAATGCACCGTCTTTACTGCAAAATCACCCAGAACTTACGTTGCTAGTGCTCAGCCAGCAGCAGCTAGACATAAACTATGACCTTGCCGACCAATCTTTAGCGCCATGGATGTTAGGTGTTATTGCTCGCCAGTTACGTGGGCCAGCAGGTAACGATAACCTTCTTGGCGTAAATATTAATATTCCGATTTCTGGGAGCGGCACTACCTCGGTTAACGACCATGCGCTATGGCAAGACGCGCGTAATACTCTCACAAATGCGCTAGCAGAAACCCATGCTCGACTATCGCTGCAATTAAACGACGCCATCAACGAGTACGAGTATGCGAATGAGGCGGTAAGTGTATTGTATCGACAAATGCAGATAGGTGAGGAGATTACAGCACTGTATGCGAATCAACAGCAAAGCTTACCTAGAGTGCTGTGGTTAGAGCAACTTATTGCACAGCAAGACAGGCGACTAGAACATGAAAAAATGAAGATACACCTCGCCCAAGCCGCGTCAAAAATAAACCAGATAGCAGGAGTGACGCTATGAACCGATTGCTAATTATTGTGTGGACGACGTTTTCAATATCGGCAATGGCTGTACCACAGGCCTTAGAAGATTCAGTGGCTATCGACATGTTAGGTCAACTCGATTTACATTACATTGACGTGCAGCAAGTAGGTACCGTAGAAAAAAGCGTGTCTACAGGCACGGTCAGTGCACTACCTGGGGCAGCTTTGCAAATAATAGCCCCGATGAGTCCACAGCAAATCGATTACGTAGTGGTTGATGGCGAATCTGTAACTCAGGGGCAGCGTATTGCTATGTTAAGTGGTAGTGAGGTGCATCATTTTCGCGATAGCTTAAAAGCAAAGGAAGCGCTAAGGACGCTTGCAAAAGCGCGCTTTGATGCCAACAAACCACTTAGCGAGTCACGCGCTATTTCACAAGCAGCGTGGTTTGATATTGCGCAGCAGTTTTATGACGCTGATTTGGCATGGGAGCACTTGAATCATTTTGCTGAAATGTTTGAACCCCTTAAGCACGATGACAAAGGATACTTGCTAGCTGCTGAGGCCGGTGTCTTTCGTTTACCTCAAGCCACAAGTACCACAGAAAGTACCTTGCTAGGCTCAATCCTTCATACTGATTCAATACGGCTGACAACACACATGAGTACAGCTGTTGCGCAGCAGGCAACCACCCTTGCAACTAATAAGTGCCAAGTTTCAATAGACAATGTTGAGCAAGTTAGCCACCGTTTACTGGTTAGAGTTTGGTCCTCGCCTCTACCGGACACATGCGGTTTACAACTTGGGGAACTAACTGAAGTAGGCGTTCACTTAAGTGTGGCTGCTTTGAAAGTAAGTGCTAAAAGCGTGTTTTATATTAACGGACAATCGGCAGTATTCAAGTTGTCGGGCGACACGTTAGACGTTGTACCTGTAGAGATTGTAGGTGAATCTGACGGTGGCAGCCTATTGCTTAAAGTGCATCCATTATTAGTGGGTAAGAAAGTGCTGTCCTCATCAGTGAGTGCGGTGCAGGGCATTTTGCTTGGGTTGGGAGGTATTGAGTGATAGACACTATTATTCGATTTTCCCTTGTTCAACGGCTTTTCGTGCTTTGTGTATTTGTTGCGTTATTGGGCTTTGGGTTACGAGCATGGACAACGCTACCCGTTGACGCGTTTCCAGATATCTCGCCCACCCAAGTTAAAGTCATAATGAAAGCCGATGGTATGACGGCGGAAGAAGTGGAGGCGCAAATTACACAGCCAATAGAAGTGGAATTGTTAGGTATTCCTCATCAAACCATCCTCCGTTCTACCACTAAGTATGCCATTACGTCGATAACGTTAGATTTTGAAGAGGGAACCGATATTTATTGGGCTAGGCAGCAGGTAAGTGCAAGGTTGTCCGCTATTGCTGATACGCTTCCTATTATAGCAAAGGGTGGGCTTGCGCCCATGAGCACGCCACTATCAGAAATGTTCATGTTCACCATTGAAAACCCGTTGCTGTCACTAGAAGAGCGTAAATATATACTTGATTGGGAGGTGCGACCGGCCCTTCGAACTGTGCCCGGGGTCGCCGATGTGAATATCTTAGGTGGCTATACCCGTACTTTCCAATTTACGCCAGATATCATAAAGCTTTTGGCCTACAACATTAATATAGATGACCTAGCTGAAGCGTTAAATGATGCGAATGTGAACGGTAGTGTAGGAAGAGTTCGAGCGGGCGTTGATGCGTTAATCATTCGCACGCAAAGCCGGGCTACTACAATGGACGAGTTAGGTAGCTTGGTTGTTGGAAGTTACCAGCATACCCCTGTCACCCTAAACGAGTTGGGTAAACTGTCGCTTGGCAGTTTAACGCGCTATGGCGGAGTAACACGAGACGGTGAGGAGACCACACAGGCACTTATTGTGGCGTTAAAAGACAGTAATACCGCCGCTGTGATTGAGGGGGTGACACGAAAGCTGGAAGCGATTGAAGCGACGTTACCTAAGGGGACGTCGCTTAACGTGTTTTATAATCGAAAATCACTTATAGACACCGCTGTTGGCACTATTACTAATGCACTTGCACAAGCGGTAGTTATTGTTGTGGTGGTGTTAGCCGTTTTTCTCGGTAATGTGCGTGCTTCTTTAGTGGTGGCGTTAATCATTCCGGTGGTTGTATTACTGACGTTTCTTGCCATGAAGGTGACAGGACTTACCGCAAACCTTATGAGTTTAGGTGGGTTAGTGATTGCCATTGGCATGTTGGTAGATGCGGCGGTGGTTGTGGTAGAAAATACGGTGTCTGAGCTGGGCAAGCAGAAGCCTTTGCCACGCCTGCATTTAATATTTCGTGCTACCCGTACCGTTGCCACTCCCGTGGTTGCAGGTACGTTGATTGTCATTGTTGTATTCGTGCCATTACTTACGCTCAGTGGTCTTGAAGGAAAGTTATTTTCTCCTGTTGCGATAACTATTGTGTACGCCATGCTTGCGTCATTACTCACTGCATTCACGTTAATACCGGTAGCGGCTTCTTTTCTGCTTTCTTCAAAAGATGGGCATTCACCGCGCTATTTGAAATATCTTCAAACGCAATATCATCGCTCATTAAACTTTGTATTGGGCCACTCTCGTATGGTAGCTGGAGGTGTGTTTACGTTATTGGTAATCAGTGTTCTTCTGTTCAGCGATGTAGGCAAAACCTTTATGCCAGTAATGGATGAAGGCGACATTATTGTTCAACTCGAAAAATCACCAACTATCTCACTGTCTTCCTCGCTAGCGTTAGATAAACAAATAGAAAAAATGTTATTGGTGAACTTTCCTGAAATTAAGCAGATTGTTGCTAGGACTGGATCAGATGAATTAGGTCTTGACCCAATGGGGCTCAATGAAAGCGATATATTCATGCAACTTGCGCCCACACAGGCGTGGCGATTTGAGACAAAACACGAACTCGAAGCCGCGATACGTGACGCATTGCGCGCTTATCCCGGCATTAATATTGGTTTTACCCAACCTATTCAAATGCGGGTGTCAGAAATGCTTACCGGCACAACAGGTATGCTTGCGATAAAGGTTTTTGGTAACGACGTAGAACGACTCGCATCGTTAGCAAACAAAGTGGCGACAGTGACGCGTCAGCAAGAAGGGGCCATTGATGTTAATGCTACGCTTATTGAAGGCGGTGACTTCTTAAGTATTGTGCCAAAGCCGGGTATTGCTCTTGATTACGGAATGACAACCGCCTCGTTGTCGCGTTACCTGAAAATGCAAGTCTCAGGGGTTCAGGTTGGAGAAGTAATACAGGGCCGTGTTCGCACTCCTATTTACTTTGGTGACTTACAGCAGGGGGAAGCACCGTTTACGTCGCCAGCACAACTTAATGACCTTCTTATTTTAATGCCAGATGGTTCTCAGCTACCTCTCTCGAGTATTGCAGGTGTACAACGCACACAAGGCCCTGCGGTTATCGAGCGTGAAAAAGCATTACGCTTTGCTGTTGTTACTGCTAACGTAGAAGCGCGTGATCTCGTTGGCTTTGTCGATGCCGTTAAAGCAGGGGTTGCCAATGATGTCGCGATGCCAACCGGCTACTACCTTGAGTACGGTGGCGAGTTTGAAAACCAGATAAGAGCAAGCAATAATTTGCTTATGGTTATACCCATCGTCATTGTTATTATTGTATTAATTCTATTCACTATCTTTGGCTCGTGGTCGCTCGCCTTACTAATCCTTGCCAATGTGCCTTTTGCCATGATGGGCGGGATCTACGCCCTTTACGTGACAGGTGAATATCTATCTGTGCCCGCTTCAGTCGGTTTTATTGCGCTATTAGGGGTTGCCATATTAAACGGCGTCGTAATGGTTTCGCATTATGAAGCGCTTAAGCGTCAATCGTTATCCTTACTAGAACGAGTGCAAAGCGGAGCGGTTGCTCGGTTGCGTCCCATTCTTATGACTGCCATGACGGCAATGTTTGGTTTGCTTCCTCTTGCTTTTGCGACGGGGCCTGGCGCTGAAATTCAAAAGCCGCTTGCCATTGTGGTTATAGGTGGCCTGGTATCGTCTACGCTTATTACCTTATACCTGTTGCCGGTTGGCTATTATTACTGGGAGCGTCGAAAAAATGCATAACTCCGTACAATTATCACTTTATATTGAGAGTAACCAGAAAGACGACGTTATCGATTGTTTGTTGCCACTTGAATACATTAGCGGCTTCTCACTTTCTGCCTGTTTTGGCTATAGCCGAAATCATGCAACGTTAGATGTGGCCGAACAAGTTGCAGGTGGTCGAGCGCTTTTACAGTTAGATATCATCCATGATAGCGACCATACGGCCAGCATAATCACTGCACTAAAAGCAGTGAATGCGCGTCACCCGATACGCTTTACCGTTGTGCCTGTTATGCAACAAGGTTTTATTGGATAACAACCACACTGTTTTATATGTTTGTTAAGCGAATTGTATATTTGTTTCGCAAATTATTACCGTCAATGTTAGATCAAAAAAGGAAAGCCAATGAGCAAATCATACCCCGAAATTACAGAACGTATCTCGTCAAACTTGAAAGCATTGCGTGCAGATATTGGCGATACCATGCAAGGTTTCTCAGCAATGGCAAAGGCCGCGACGAAGGACGGCGTATTAGATAAAAAAACCAAGGAGCTGATCGCTCTAGCAATTGGCGTCTCAACACGATGCGATGGTTGCATTGGATTTCATGTTAAAGCGTTGGTAGAGCTTGGAGCGACCAAAGAAGAAATTGAAGAGACACTTGGGATGGCAGTATACATGGGAGGAGGTCCATCACTAATGTATGCCGCTGATGCGATGTTGGCTTATGAGCAATTCAGTGCGCTGAAATAATGGTAGCGTAACGTGTTTAAACGGCTTGTCTAGAAGGGTGTTGCCCCAACGGCTCTCCGTTAATCAACAGTGTTTTTATTTGTTCTTCAGGCATGGGTTTAGCAAACAAATAGCCTTGAGCTAGTTTGCAGCCCATCGACGTAAGAATGGCCGCTTGAGATTGCGTTTCTACACCTTCGGCGACAAGTTCGCAGCCAAATGATTCTGCCAGGGTCACCGTTGATGCAACGATAGCACGGTGGCCACTGTTCGTTTCGATATCCTTTATAAATGTCCTATCAATTTTGAGTACGTTTACTTGAAGGTTAGCAAGGTATGCCAATGAACTCATTCCTGTCCCAAAATCGTCTATGGCGAGCTTAACGCCTAAATGCCTTACTTTATCCAGCGCACCTTGGATATATTTTATATTGAGGCAGGTCTCGTTTTCAGTAAGCTCCAATTCGATACATTCTGCTGGCACATCACAATCGTTCAGCAAACCCTTTATGAAGCTATCTAGCCCTGGATCTAACAAGTTGTAAGGGGATAAGTTCACGGCAATTGGTGTATAGATACCCTCTTGTCGCCACATTGACACGTGTTCAATGGCTTTCTTAATTATGTATCGACCAAACTCTTGCACTTTACCGCTATGCTCAATGAGTTCAATAAATGCGAAGGGCATCAGTAAACCCAGTTGAGGGTGTTCCCACCTGCATAGCCCTTCTACGCTGACAATGTGTCCGGTTTGAATATCCACTTTAGGTTGAAAATGCAGTATTAACTGGTTTTTCAACATGGCGTCGTTAATTTCTGCGCGCAGCTGCAAATCTTGCTTATAGTTTGCGACCTTTTGCGCATCGTAAAGTTGCCATCCGCTACGTTGTTCTTTTGCCTTGTACATTGCCGTATCGGCACATGAAATAAGCGTTTCGGAGTTATCAGTATGTGTTGGGAAGTGAGCAAACCCTACACTTGCGCCCGTATTGATTTCAAGGCCGTTAATGAGAATGGGGATATCGCATGACTCAACCACTTTTTGTGCGATACGTTTGCCTTCGTCAATTGAGCACTCAGGCGCCCAAATAATAAATTCGTCACCGCCAATTCGTATTACTTCGTGAGGTGATTCCGTTACGTCTGAAATTCTTTGCGCCACGCTTTTAAGTAATTCATCACCTGCGGTATGACCAAATGAGTCATTGACCTCTTTAAACTTATCCAAATCAATCGCAAACAGACAGCCCTCACTCACCGCGCTCTGCCCGTCTAATGTACATAGTGCTGTAGACAGCGTATCAGTAAGATAAAGCCTATTGGGTAGCCCAGTTAATGCATCGGTTGTGGCTAATTCTGTAAGTGCATCGTTGATTTCCTCTGCGCGCTTGGCAATTAACGATGACAGCGTAAGCGCCAACCATACGGCAATCCAGAATACGATGATCGATGTAATTAATAATCGCTTGGCAACCAGTGACAGGGTGGTGTCTAGCACGACCGTTTGTTGAATAAAGGTGATGGTGTAATCATCACTTTTCTGCTGATACCAAAGGTAGGTATTACCGTCATGTGTGATTAAGTGGTTGTCTTGGCTGCGCTCATTTTCAAATGTCAGTAAAAGGCGGTCCATTTCTTCATTGGAAAGCAAGTGTGCTTGTTTCCATTGATTGGTCTGCGATGCAACCTGAAATACTTTTGGGGCTTCGTCTTCGGGTGTTATAAGAAGCCTTGAAAATGCGTCAGTTTTTGAAGAGAAATTGCCATCACGCCGTAAAAGCTCGTTGTTTAACAACCTTACAACACGCTGCATGGCATTTAACTCTGTTTCAAGACTAACGTCAGCAGTGAGGCGGTAGGAAACCGTGACATATATGGCGGCGATGAGCAATGAAACCGTTAGGCACGCCAATATAAGTCGAGGACGTACCGACGTTTTGCGTTCGAGTAAGGGAGCCATTTGCATACGGTTTAGCCGTAACCTTTAGAAGTTATTAACGTTTTTTGGTGCTGATCCCCGCAATTTGATATACCGGACACCAACCAGATGCTAACGAAATGAGGTTCAGTACACCAAAAATGCCTAACAATACCTCAATAAAAATATCGTCGATAATGTCGCCATTAAACAGCGCGAATGCGGTAACACAAATGCCTATCATGCCACGCAATACGCGGTCGATAGTGTTCAAATTAGATTGTAATGCCATTGTTCTTCTTCTCTTTTCTGCATAAATAATCATAGCCTCAGTCTACACGTTATACCAGTAGACTTTACGCTAGGTAGTTGCATCGCATAAGAAAAGAAATTACGACTTCTTCATGGTTGAGAGGCTTATACAAAAGCGAGTGGGCTTTTAATTAAGAGATTGATATTGAAACAACAAAAGAAAGAAGCCCACATCACGTTGTAGTGATGTGGGCATACATTTACGTGCTATAAATCTATTTGCGCCCTTGCACCTAGGCCTGGCCCATAAACGATAGCATTCAATAGCAAGCGATTAGTGCCTCGTGTTGACCCTCTAAAGTTAGGTTGGCCAGAAAACAAAATCACCTGACCGCTGCCAAGTCGTTCCCGTGTAAGATAAGCGGTATTCGCTATTCTATGTTGGGCTTCTGGCCACACCAGGCCACTCATGCGCACGTTAAGTGCTTTATCGGCAGGCATGTTGTACCACCAATCCATGTTTTTCTTAGTGGTATCGTCACCAGAGGTTTTCTGTAACGGCATAAACACGCCCGCGCGTATTACTGCTTCGCTGCTATCGTCTGACATGAGAAGCGGCTGGTTTGCGTATAGAAGCGGTAGTGTTGGTGGGGTACCCACGGTTAACCAATGATCTTGGTCGGTACGTCCAGCAATCATAGCGCCACTAGGCATAAACAGTTTAAGCCACTTATCACGGCGGGTGAGCTCATCTTCTTTTAATGGTTTTGGTTGATTTGCCCATGGAAAATCATAGCTACCCGCTAGCGTATGCGACATAACTGCTGACGTATTGACGGTTTCTTGTGTGGCAAGGTACTCTCGCGTCAGTGCAATATCGAACTGTTGTGCGTTCTCGAAACTAGACGGTAGTGTACGCACTTTACCAATGCCGTTGTCGCTAGCAATTTTGCCAGCCGACTGAGCGCTTGCGATTAACGTTCCGCCCATTTCAACCCACTTTTCAATGGTCTCTATTTGGCTTTTGGTTAGCGAATTGCCCCAGCTTGCAGGCATGACGAGTACGTTGTAACGGCGCAAGTCTGTACGGTTTAATGACGCAACATCAACTTGACTGTGACGTATGCCCAAGTGCGTATCAATACTCCACCACGTGGCGCCCACATCGTAACTTGAAAAGCCGCCGTGACTTAGAATGGCCACTTGCGGTTTTGCCAGTAAACGAAAGTGCCTGCCACCCCAATCTGGCAATTCACCTTCCCCAAACCCACTACCAGTAGATACCACTGAAAGGCCAAGTTCGTCAGCCGTTGCTTTACTGATTACGTCTAAATCGTCTCTTTTCGGGTTATCAGTGACCGTGACAATAATAGAGCCTCGGTTAAGTTTATTACCGTCTAGCTCGGCCTCTTTATCTAGAAAGCGAACGTGAACATGCTGTTCCATGAGTCTCGCGGCAAAGGCAAGTGAACGGTCATCGGCACCGTCAACGGCCCATGCAATAGCATTACTGCTTACGTTGTGTGATGGCGTATATGCTTTATAAGGCGTTAGATGTTTGGTCATATGGTCAGGTACAGTGAGACCTTGTAAGCCATACATCATGGTCAGGTTCCATGCTGTCGTGTCGTACATAACTGATGAGCCATCGCGAAGCGTCTTTTGGCGTTCTTCCAGCAATACAGCTTCGTTAACGCCCGCTTCAAACTCTAAAATAGCGGCAATAAGGGGGGCTTCAGGTTGACGGTTCGGCACTACAATACTGTTTTTGGGTACTACCGTACTTTTCAGTGTTTCACCAAGATGATTAACCGCTTTACTTACCTCGATATCGCGGGTGGTAGTATATACGTCGATATCCTGCGCCAGTAAGCGGTCGACAAAAGCCTGTGTTCTTCCATGATTGTCGTTGGCCAAAATAACATATGTGCGGTTCGCAAATTTTCCTTTGTTGCTAATGTTATTCTTTCGTCCCTGCCAGTAGTCCTCGTACATGGCTTTGCTGTGTTTCGCTAGCGTTTGCAGGTTAGCAAGTGTCGACACAAACTGGTGATGAACCGATTCAAGGTACGTTTGTACTGTGCCCTCGGGGCGACGAACGCCATCTTCAGCCATACGGGATTGTTCGTATAAGATATGCATCGTGCCGCGATATTCTGAATAGTTTGAGTACCCGGGATACCAGTTTTCAAACCATTCTCCCGTGTAGTAACGCCAGCCTTTTTTGTCAAATGCCGAGGATTGGTCGCGAGCAAAAACTTTAGACCACTTTTGTAAATTAGGATCAATGTTGTCATTCAGTGGCTGTCGTGGAGGGCCCATCAGGTAAGTGTCTTGGCTACCCATTTCATGCCCATCAATCATCAGCTGAGGTCGCCATTTATTTATAAGTGCCACGCGCCCGATAGTTTCAGGCTGCGTTAGATAAAAGAAGTCGCGGTTAAGGTCGAAGAAGTAATGGTTAGTCCTCCCAGAAGGCCAATCGCCACGATGAAGCAGTGATTGGTCGTCGATATTGGGCGCGGTACCACGATACTGCTCGAGTGATTTGGCAAAACGGGCACGACCATCCGGGTTCATCATTGGGTCGATAGCCACAACCATGTTGCTTAGTAGCGACGTCACTGAACTGTCTTCACTTGCTATTAGATGGTAAATAGCAGCCAGCGCTGCATCAGCGCCGGATGTTTCGTTGCCGTGAATAGAGTAGGCCATCCACGCAATAGCGGGCAAACCATCGATGATTTGCGCAGCCTCACTGTCTGATGTTTCACGAGCGTCGGCAAGTTTTCCAATGTTATTTTGAATATCATCTAATTGAGATAACTGCTCGGGTGTTGATATAAATACTGCCACCAGGGGGCGCCCTTCATGTGAACGCGCGTATTCGATAACTTTCAAACGATCGGATTGCGTTGACCAATGCATAATGGCAGCGTGAATCTCTTGTGGGTTAGCAACGCGTGACCCAATAGGAAACCCAAGCAGTTCATCTGGGTGAGTAATCTCGGTTGTGTATGTGCCATCGAGAAGTTTACTGTCATAAACTAAATCTGAGTCTTGAACAGGCTTCATCAGCACGCCAGCATGTGCTGGCAGCATCAGCACGCTGAATAAAAACAAGAACCACCGTCTCGTTAGTTGCATGTGTATTCCTTTTTATTTTGATAATTATCGACAACTTACATCATAGTGTAGACTAACTTTTGTACAGTCAAACCGGCTGCGATGAACGGTGGTGTAGTAGCGATTGTAGACAACGTACTTTTGGGATTAACGCAACGGATAGGGGGTATCGGCAACGGCCTGTGATAAAGCAGGCAGTAGGTAGGTAAAGCGTGATTTTTTAGACATTCCCAAATAGGTTTTGCGTGAGCCAGGATAGGCATATTTCGCATGTCGTATTGTGCCTGTTAAATTGCGCTTTTTAATGATGTCATCGATTGCTATTTTTATGCCCACGATAGCATCAACGCGATTGTCGATTAACATATCTAGCATGACATCAGCACTCACTAATGGAGACTTTCTAAGCGTTGTATCGCTGTCAAAAGGCTCAAAATATTTACTGTTTCGTATCGTGCCTATTCTTTTCCCCGCCAAGTCTTCGTAGCTTGCTATCGTGATGTTTCTGTCCGTTAATACATAAAAGGTTTGGCTTGATTCAATACCATGGTGAGGCTCAATGAACTCTATGTATTGTTCCCGTTCGCGTGTTTTAAATAGGCTGACATATAAATCTGCATCGCCTTGTTCGAGCAATTTTAAGCAGCGTGCAAACGGGCAGGCGTAAAAGTCGACTTTTATATTGGCTTTTTTGGCTATTTCTTCGATAAATGTTCTGTCGAGCCCGATAAATTCGCCATCACCTCCGATAAGAGAATAAGGAGGAAAGTGGTCGAAGGCCACTGTGAGCGTTGGGCTAGCGTCTCGTTTTTGTAACGTTTTCAACTTCTCAAGCTGTGCTTCAAAAAGCGCATATTCTTGCTTGGGCAAGTAACGCTTATGGGCCGCTTTAAACGTGTCGTTATCGTATAGCGACAACAGTACCTCGTTAATATCATTTATAACGTTGTGCCCAAATGCGCTACGACTGCATGCAATATAGGTGGGAATGAAATAGGGAACTTGTTTCAACGGAATATAGGCAATATTGCTGTCGGCAGGTAATGGCGTATCGTTAAGTTGAAACCATTGTGATGAATAGAGTAAGGTCATATCTAACAGGCCGTCAGATAATAATTTCGGCCCGCTTTTATAGCGTTTTTCAGAATTGTAAAAAGACACTCTGTCAGAGGGGATGTTCGCGATAACATCGTCGAGCATTTCGCCGTATGACAAGCCTCGAGCAATACCAAAGTTGGCTTTTGCATTCACCGTAACCAAGGCAGCTAAATTGATTAGTGTCCCGTCCTGGGCAATCAATGCCTCTGGGATATTTACACTATCTTTGCGGTAATAAAGCCGTGCACTGGGGTGTAGGCTCATGGGTAAACTGAATAAGTTACTCGCCTCTCTATCAATTGTTTTAATCCGGTTTGCCGTGCAAACATTATCATTTATTTTTAGCTGTTGATTCGTTCTTGGAACAGGAGACGCATTAAACTCAATGGTGTAGTGAGGTAACTGCTGTAGGACAAGATTAGCGGTATCAATACCAATTGAAACCTGTTTTTCAGATAGGTAAAGCTCGATAAAATCACTTTCATCGACCATCCATGTAATCGTGTTCTTTGTCTGAGCGGTAGTTACTGAAGGCGGCAGAATAAGGATGCAATAAAGCATCATACGATACCACGCACCAAAACTATTCGGTGTATTCAGCATACTACTCGTTTACTTTGTACTGGCCATATTAGTATTTTAGCGCGTTTTTACGAAGAGTAGTGTTAAAACTTTCGGACCCCGTTTGAATGTCACAGGGTGCGGTGTCGTAATGATGTTGAGACTGATCGGGCTCACTTACGCTTCATTAGTAACGAAGCGTATAAGTTAATCTTGCCGTTCTTGGCTCTACAGGGTGATAGTGTAAATCTTCCACTCCCTCTTCAGGCTCTTGAGGAAGACGCGACGCATAGAAATAATCAATGTCATGTGCATCGCTATCTAACGTATTTAATAGTTCTAGTCTCACTTCCCAATTTTCTTGACGATAAGCGACCTGGGTGTTCAGTAAGAAAGCAGATGGCGGTGAGACGGTGTCGAAACTGTCTACGGTTCTTGAGCTTAAATATCGGGCTCGTAGTGTGTAGCTAAACCCTTTCTGATCGCTATTGTCATACCACGTCGCTCCGGCACTCACCACCACGGGTACCGTACCGTTTATATGTTTGCCTTCATCCTCTGCTGTGTCACTGAATCTTGCTTTTGTCCATGCGGCTTCAATGTCCGTAGTAAGATGGTGGTTAACCCAGTAGTACGCGCTGAGTTCTACGCCGTAACGTTTCGATGGGCGGCTTGCTTCGGTAAAACCTGCATCGCCTACGTAAACCAACTCACTATCGAGTTCAAGCTGCCACAATGCCGCAGATACATTGTAGGTTTTGTTGTTTGTCCAATTTATACCCGTTTCGTAGCCCAGTGATTTCACAAGCAGTGGTGAAGCATCAATAGCCTCGTTAGTTAACGGGTCAACACTGATGGTTGCACCTCTGGCATCGTTGGAATGAAAGCCTTGGCCAATATTTGCAAATAAGGTAACACTGTCATTTACGTAATACTTAAGCCCACCTTTTAACGACAGTAAACCGTCGTTTTCACTGCCGCTATTAGCGTCTAAACCACTGTCTACGTCTACATCCAGTAAGTCATAACGCAAGCCTAGAGCCATTGCCCAGGAATCACCAAGAATGATGTTTGACTGTGCAAATACAGCATATGAGCTGCTTTTTATTTCGTCTTCTCTAATGGTACTTAAACGCATGAGGTTTTGTGTGCGATAGAGGCCAACGTTATCAATATCATCAATGCGCCACTGCGTACCTAATGTTACTGAGCTGCCTTCGGTAACCGATAAAGGCAGTGTAGTAAAAAGTTCACCCCCAAAAATTTTGCGATCATCACGTTGTTCAAATTGATCGCCTGCTTCGGGATTGTCGAGAAAGTACGTAAAGTTTGAAAAGAGGGAGAGGTCGGTATCGATGGCATAAAATGAGGCGTTCCATGTGTCGCTTTGGTAGTTTGCCGATAGGCTGTAGCGAGACGATGACCCACCCACTTGGGTATCGATAGAGCCAAGTCTGTCAATAAGGCCGCTTTTAATCGCGCGTTCCGGAACCTGATCAGCACCGTTCCAACTATTATCATAGGCCATAGCGGTTACCGACAATGTGCCGTCTAACAGCGGTGTAACGTAACGAAGGTTTGCATTCTTTTTTCTTACGTCTTCACTAATGTCGGTCCAAGGGCCATCGTAGGTTTGATATTCAATAGCAGAAATTAACTTACCGCGCTGTAAATCAAATTGATGCAAACTGGCAACGCGTTGATAGGCATTTTCACCTAATGTGATGTTGAGACTATTACGCTCTACATTATCTCGTAAGGTAAAGTAGGCACCACCTGCACTTGAGAAGTCGCCAATGTTGGCATAGTAAGTCCCTTTGAAATAACTAAGATTATCGACAAATTCAGGGATAACAAAATTCAAATCTGAATAGCCTTGGCCATGCCCATGGCTGCGCATATTGACTGGCATACCATCAACGGTCACCGCAAAATCGGTACCATGGTCAAGATTAAAACCTCGCAGAAAATACTGATTCGCCTTACCCGAGCCACTGTGTTGCGTCACCATCATGCCTGGAATAAATTCCAGCATTTCAGCGGTGCGTAGCATAGGGCGTTCTACCAATGTATCGCCACTAACCCAACCTTGGGATGCTGAAACAAACTCTCCATTTTTCGTGGTGGTGTCACCATTGATACGGATATGTTCAATGCTTTCTTCCGGGTCGTCTAGCGCAAGTGCCATTGGCGAAAAACATAACGGTATAACCGAGGCGGTAATAGTAGAAATGAGGCGTGTTTTAGTCATAAATCATTCAGAATAAGTGTACTTACCTTAAACTAACGATCAGCCACGCATAATAGATGCACAAAAACTACAATATTGTTACGCGGTGCATAAACTTTTGAAAAACAGTTGCCTTTTTCTACGAACCCGGCAAGCAAACACCTTTATAAATAAGTGTTTTCAGCGCCGTAGCAAGGTTACAAATAGACGGTATCTGTTTTGAGTGGCGCTAACTTCTGTAGAATTTTGTTTTCTTGTTGATAGGTGAGCCCAACGTCACGCATGGCACTTTGAACGTATTCAACCAAAATATAGAAATCGCGCTCTTGAATGTTAAGCCCCTTGTGCGATTCAATCATGGTTTTGCCGTCATATTCGCAAGGACCACCGATTAAATCACAGGTTTGTGAGACTAACTGCTCTCTTAAATGACGTTTTGGAACACCTTTGAAATAATGGCCGATTGTTGGGTCGTTATAAATACGGGTAATGGCAACGCCATAAATTGTATTTAGCGTATCGTGCCCACCTATTTCATCATATAGACTTTGTTCGGTCGTACTGGCGCAGCCTGTTGTTAACATGGCAAACGCCAAGAAAAATGTGGTGAAAAGCGAACGGGAAAGTATCAACGTTGTTCTCCTTAGAAGTTAGCGTTAACGGTAAGGTAAAAGCCGGACGAGTCTTCTTGTAACGGCAGATTACCTAAATCCACATAGGCAGCGGTAATAGAAACTGATTTATTCGGGAAGTAGGCGATAAACGCATCGACTGCCGTATTTTCTTCAGCGAGTCCACCTAGACGGTTCGATTGAGTTCTAAACTCTGTACCGATCGCCGTTGTGGGACTAACGAGTAATGCGAGAGAGCCTTCCCACTCTAGTGTTGCGCTATCATCCGTTGCTGAACCAAACCCTAATAAACCGAACGTATTTGCTTTGGTATAGCGTGCGGTCACATTGGTGAGTAGGTTAAAGCCATTGGGTATGCCAAGCCACAGTTTGGTGGCAGATACATATACATCAACACCGCTGTCATCAGCGGCCCCTAATAATTTAGGTACGCCGGCATTGGGAAGTGGGGCAGAACCATTAGGAAGTAGAAGTGAAGTATTAAAGTCGCGGTTTTTCTTGTATTGCGCACCAACCGATACTTGAGGCAGCCAACTGTCTTGTGAAAATACGCCATCGCCCAATACTTTTACTTTAGCGGCAATAATATCTTGTTCAATGGTTGCTGCATTGGCGTTTGTTATTGCACCGTCGGTGAGTAAAGCGAATACATTGCTGGTTAACCCTGATGAGATATCCAATTTCTGACGTTGTACGCTAAGCTCAACCCGGTCAAATATACCGACGCTAACCCCCGCAGTAGATAAGGTGTAATCATTAAGGCTTAAATATTGGATATTTCCAGAGTAACTGACTTCTTCTTTGCTCGCGTACCCACCAATAAATGCCCATGGTGTCAGCCCCCCGCCTGCTACACCTTCAAAGCCTGTGATGCCACCGGAAGCAATCAGTCTAGATCCACTATCAGCATGCACCGATGACACCAGTAAACTCAATACCAATAAAATCTTTCGCGTCATACTTTTACTTCCTACTTTTATGTTTGGTGCATCGCGTTAGAACGATACGTCTTTATATCGCGAAATGTAGGTAAATTAACAGTCGTAAGCATACATTCTATCGCAAAAAGCTATCGACTAGCCGAAATTCGTACAGGCTGAATATGTGTATATTGCTAACCAATATAAAGGTTGTACGGGTAGGACGGGCAATAAAAAAGCCCACAGCACGTTATGCGGTGGGCCTTTTATCAATATAGAGGGTATTTACATGTTGTCTAACTGCGCCCGAAGCGTCGCAAGAAACGTGTTTATACGCTCTGCATTTTTGCCTAAATCACTTTTGCCTACGCGAGATTTACTACGTACATCAACAAGTGTGTCATCGCCTTGTGCCGTTAAACGGATAACCACATCATCTTTAAAGCCGAACCATGTTGTAGTATCGGTGGCTTCTATGGTGTTGGGTAATGCGCCGGTTTCAACGCGCTCCCAACCTAGCGTGTTTATCGCTTTCACTGCTGCGCCGTACACTTCTTCAACCGTCTGAGGTAGTAACTGGGTTTTGATTTCAGGGTAGGCTTCAAGTTGTTGTTTGGTAATGTCGCCACCCTCATAACTTATAGGGTTTGGTGCACCTTCGCGTAGCGGTGCAATCGCTACGAACGCAGGAGGGTTGGTCACATCAGTGGTGATATCATGGATAGGCGGTACAGCACTGGCTTTGCCCATCATACTAACCGGCATACCAATAGCAACAAATGCCAAAACGGCATAAACAATCGTGCTTCCCCAGCTAATATTCTTACGATTAATTAGCACTTGCAGGATAATAAGGATGATTGCTGCGCCACCGACATAAACACCGTAACGTAGCGACGTAAACGCTGTGCCAAGGCCAACGCCCGCATACTGATAAAGTGGGCCGGGCAGCACCACCATGAGAAAACCGACAATACTGGTAAGGGCAATTAGTGCTTTCAAGTGAACTCCTGAATATTATTGTGTTTGTGAGTGGGTTTGTGCATTTTACGGTTACTTTAACAGCGAATACTGCAAATTGGTTCAATTTATCGCGTTTATTTATTGTTTTGTTAGGAATGCATATGCTTTAGACATTTACGATGACTTGGCTACTTTTTGTCATGTTTTTGTTATCCTTCAAAGCGGCCGACTCCTTCATTAACGCAATGCAAAGGTAAAATGAATTGATTGAATTCAGCGACACTGAGCGTACATCTGTATCAGACGCCCACCTCACGCTTCTCATTGATACTCTCGCAACTTTACGCCCCGTTTTTGAGAGGGGAATAAACGAATACTCGCTTATCAACACCCTTAAAGCGCCGCCCTTCGCACTATTCAAAGATGCTGAGTTGAGCGACCCGCTTATCCTGTTTAATACACATTTCTTATTGTTTCACTGCTTATATAAATTGCGCGAGCAATGGCGTCTACAGGGTATTGGCGAACTTGATATTCATGCGACTAACATTGTGTTACGCGCTGTTGATACTAATGTTCAACCACAACACAGTGAAACGCACGCCAAAAATATCGGCGCTATTGATGCGTTAGCCGAGTACTACCTTAACCTACATAATATGACTTCTACCTCGCTAGAAGATGTTGAAACGCTCATAGACGATTTTTGGCAGCGCATGGCTGGTAATCCCGTTAAGGTATCTACTGAAGATATTAAACACGCGTGCGAATTGCTTGATATCGACACAGCAACTACGTTGACATTAGTCGCTATTAAAAAACACTACAAAAAAAAGCTGCAATTTGTTCACCCAGATAAAGGGGGATCAACACTCGATACCCAAGAGGTAATTGCAGCGTACAAATTGCTGCTACGACACATCAATGTGTTGTAAAAACGTTAATGTTGTAAACGCTGTTAACATAAGGCGTGCACGGCAAAAATAGGCGGTGAAATCACACAAAAAAATATGCTGTTTGCCGATGTAAAACGCTATTCAGCGGCAATCGCTGTTATTTTATTCAGCCCACCGCCACAATAGGCAAAACCACATACCGATATTTTACGTTTATATGAAACGTAAAACACTAAAATTGTTATACTGGCCGACTACATATTGCTTTCTCGCGTTTACGTAAGGGTAAACGTTATCATTTTTGGCAATATGACTATGGAAAAGAGAACCTATCATGCGTCGCATACCAACCATTACTTTCGTTATCGCTGTCCTTTTAGGACTAGCTGGGTGTTCGGGTGAATCCCAGCAAGCAACCAGTGCTCAGCAGCAAAGGCCTGCAACCCCTGTTTCTGTAATAACGTTAAAGGCGCAGCCTGTTGTTCACGAGATGATACTACCAGGGCGTATTACGCCATCGCGTCAGTCTCAAGTAAGGCCACAAGTAGATGGTGTGGTTACTGAGCGCTTGTTTGAAGAGGGCGCACAGGTAGAAAAAGGGCAGCAGTTATATCAAATTGATGATGCGCGATATCGTGCCCAATTAAACAGCGCGATTGCTGATGTGAAAAGTGCCCAAGCCAATTTGAAAACCCTTGAAGCGAAAGCCAATCGTTATAAAAATTTGATTAAACAGAATGCCGTTAGTCAGCAAGAATATGACGACGTTATTGCACAAAAAGAGCAAGCGCAAGCGGCGATTAGTGTTGCTGAAGCATCGGTAGATGTTGCAAAGGTCAATGTTGGCTACACCAAAGTGTATGCGCCTATCAGCGGTCAAATCAGCCGTTCTTACGTAACAGAAGGTACCTTGGTGACCACTAACCAAGCTCAGCAGTTAGCCACAATCACGCAACTTAATCCTATTTATATCGATATGCAGGAATCGGGGAGTGCAATTCTCACGTTACGCCAAACAATGAGAAGTAAAGGCTCAATGCCGGTTGAGCTAACACTTGATGAAGTGACTGGTGAGAAATATCCCCATACAGGAAGTGTGAAGTTTTCAGAAGTGACTGTTGATGAAAGTACAGGTTCGGTGGCGTTGCGCGCAGAAATGCCAAATCCAGAAGGGGTGTTGCTTCCCGGTCTATTCGTTAAGGGCCACGTTATCACAGGCAAAGAAAACGCGTTGCTCGTACCACAGCGAGCTACCACGCGACAAACAGATGGTTCGCTATCTGTTTACGTGGTTACCGATAATAATCAAGTTGAAGGTAGGGCGTTAAAAATAGGAAAAATTTACCGAGACCAATACGTTGTGAAAAGCGGCGTCAGTGAAGGTGAGCGTATTATTGTCACCGGTTATCAAAAGGTTAAGCCCGGCGCGATGGTTAATCCGTCTGAGTGGCAGCCTTCATCACGCGGTTCACGGTAGGAGTCGTTATGGCACGGTTTTTCATAGATAGACCCGTCTTTGCATGGGTACTCGCCATTATCACTATGATGGCAGGAGTGCTCGCCATTTATACGCTGCCTATTGAGCAGTACCCTAAAGTTGCGCCGCCCACCGTCAGCATCGCTGCGAGCTACCCAGGTGCCTCTGCAGAAACCGTAGAAAACTCAGTAACACAGGTTATCGAACAAAGCCTTTCTGGCATTGATAATCTGCGCTACTTTTCGGCAAGTAGTTCAAATAGCACTATGTCGATAAACCTCACGTTTGAACCGGGCACCGACCCAGATATTGCACAGGTACAAACGCAAAATAAAGTACAAGGCGCGTTGCCGCTATTACCTACAGAAGTGCAGCAACAAGGGGTAACGGTATCAAAATCAAATAGCTCATTTGCGCTAGCAGTAGGCTTTTACTCTGAAGATGGCTCAATGTCGCAGTACGACTTGAGTGATTTGCTTGTGTCTCAATTTAGGGATCCCATTTCTCGCGTTAATGGCGTCGGTAACGTTCGTGTTTTCGGTGCACAGCGCTCTATGCGTATATGGCTAGACCCGGATAAATTATACAGTTACAACTTAACCCCTGTTGATGTGCAGGCCGCGGTCAAAGTGCAAAATACCGATGTGTCAGCCGGTCAGTTAGGGGGCTTGCCTGCCATTCAAAATCAGCAAATTAACGCCACAATTCAAGCGCAAAGTAGGCTACAAAACGAAGAAGACTTCGAGAACATAGTATTGCGTGTGAACACCGACGGTTCACAGGTTCGCGTGCGCGATGTGGCACGTGTTGAGTTAGGTGCGCAAAGTTACGATGTTATTGTGCGCTACGACCGAAAAGCGGCTTCGGGTATGGCTATTAGTTTAACCTCTGGCGCTAATGCTTTAGACACGATAAAGGCTGTAAAAGCGCGAGTGGAAGAGTTGCGTGCTACTTTACCTGATAGCGTGAAAGTGGTGTATCCGGTAGACAGCTCACCCTTTATCGAACTGTCTATTGAATCCGTAGTAAAAACACTGATTGAAGCCGTCGTATTGGTATTTCTTGTTATGTTGCTTTTCCTTCAGAACTGGAGAGCAACGCTTATTCCTACTATTGCCGTTCCTGTGGTATTGCTAGGAACGTTTGCCGTACTGCTTGCTTTTGGGTTCAGTATTAATGTGCTCACCATGTTTGCCATGGTACTTGCCATAGGTCTATTGGTTGATGACGCCATTGTCGTTGTAGAAAACGTTGAACGTATCATGGAAGAAGAAGGGCTTTCGCCAGAGGAAGCCACTAAAAAATCGATGACCCAAATTACCGGTGCGCTAGTGGGCATTGCGGCGGTATTGTCTACGGTGTTCATTCCCATGGCGTTTTTTAGTGGTTCAGCGGGTGCAATTTACCGTCAGTTTTCAATAACCATCGTGTCTGCGATGGGCTTCTCTGTACTTGTTGCTATTGTGTTGTCGCCGTCGTTGTGTGCCACGTTATTGAAAAAGCATTCAGAGGACCATGATAAGAATAAAGGTTTCTTTGGTTGGTTTAACCGTAACTTCAATAAAGGGCGGGACAGCTACCAACGTACTACAACGCACATGGCTCAACGTGCGAAACGCTATTTTGTCGTGTATGGGCTGTTAGTGGGCGGTATGGTCTTTATCTTTAGCCAATTGCCTGGCTCCTTTTTGCCTGACGAAGACCAAGGCCGAATGATGGTGCTGATCAGCACGCCACCAGGCGCAACCGCAGGGCGAACCTTAGAATCGATAAAACAGGCCGAAGATTACTTCCTTGAAGAAGAAAAAGAGGCTGTTAATGGGCTATTTGCGGTGGTGGGTTTTAGCTTTGCAGGGCAGGCGCAAAACGCTGGCATGGCATTTTTGAACTTGAACGATTGGAGTGAACGCGATGAAGACAGCTCAGCGTTCGCTGTGGTAGGCCGTGCGTTTGGTGCCTTTAGTAAAATTGAAGACGCGTCAGCGTTTCCTATTGTTCCACCGCCTATCATGGAGTTGGGAAATGCCACCGGTTTCGACATGCAGCTTGTCGATAGAGGTGGGAATGGGCATGTTGCGTTAATGGACGCGCGAAATCAGTTGTTAGGTATGGCCGCCCAAAACCCTAAGCTTGCAGGCGTGCGCCCTAATGGGTTGAGTGACGTTCCTCAATTTAAAATTAATATCGACAGCGAAAAAGCATCTGCTTTAGGGTTAAATCTTAGCGAAATAAACAGTGCGTTGCAGATAGCGTGGGGGTCAAGTTACGTTAATGATTTTATTGACCGTGGCAGAATAAAGCGTGTTTACATGCAGGCTGATGCGCAGCATCGAATGACTTCTGATGACCTTGATAAATGGTTTGTGCGTAACGCCGACGGCGATATGGTGGCATTCAGTACGTTCGCTACCACGCAGTGGGTATATGGTTCGCCTAAGTTGGAGCGCTTTAACGGTGTGTCATCGGTAAATATTCAAGGTAGCCCAGCCGAAGGTGTGTCGTCGGGTGAAGCAATGGAAGAAATGCAAAAGCTAGTCGAGCAGCTTCCCTCTGGTTTTGCCATCGAGTGGTCGGGGTTATCGTTTGAAGAACAACAAGCGGGCTCTCAAGCCCCTATGCTCTATACCATATCAATACTGATCGTATTTCTGTGTTTGGCTGCGCTATACGAGAGCTGGTCGGTGCCTTTCGCGGTAATGCTCGTCGTGCCTCTGGGGATCTTGGGCTCTGTTGTCGCCGCCTATGTTTTCAGTTTGCCAAACGATGTGTATTTGCAGGTGGCTTTCTTAACTACGGTGGGCTTGGCTGCGAAAAACGCCATTCTTATTGTCGAGTTTGCTAAAGAGCAGTATGAAAACGGCGAAGATTTGATGGTAGCGGTATCAAATGCCGCTTCTCAGCGTTTCCGACCAATCTTAATGACGTCTATGGCGTTTATATTAGGGGTTACACCTTTAGCACTTGCCAGTGGCGCTGGGGCAGCGAGCCAAAACGCAATTGGTATTGCCGTTATGGGTGGCATGATTGCCGCTACGTTCTTAGCTATTTTCTTCGTACCTATGTTTTATGTAATGGTAGAGAGACTGTTTCACAAAAAGAACGATAGCCAATAAGTTCTCACGATAAACGAGGGTGGTGGCAACGCTAGTTGCCCAGGTCAAAGGAGTGGTTATGACGACAGTTGTTTTTTCTCATGGCAAAGAAAGTGGGCCATGGGGCAGTAAAATTAAGTCGCTAGCCGATGTGGCCACTGCCCTTGGCTTCGCGGTAGAGAGTATTGACTACCAAGATTTGTCGTCACCTGACGCACGTGTAGAGCGACTAACTAAATATATTACCCCTCACAAGGGTGATGTGATCTTAGTCGGTTCTAGTATGGGCGGTTATGTATCGTTGGTCACCGCAGCGAGCGTGCCGGTTAAAGGTGTATTTTTGCTTGCGCCCGCGTTGTGGTTGCCTGGCTACGATGTACAGCACTATGACTTCACCGGCCCAACGTTTATTGTTCATGGTTGGCAAGACGATATTACGCCAATGTCGAGTACGCTAAACTATGCAGAAGAAAAGCAGGCACAGCTGCTCTGCGTGCGCGACGGGCATCGGCTGTCACAAAGCAATGATATTCTGTGCAACGCCTTTCATTTTTGGCTGCAGCCGTTTGTATTTAAGACTAATCGCCTACGATAATTTACCTAACAGTACGTGAAATAATGATAGTTTGTGGCATTATTAGCATATGGTTTTTGGCATAAAAGGCTCATTGGAATGACGTTCTCCTTGCCCCCCCAACCTGAATGGCAATCACTCATAAAGTCTGGATGTAGAGTGTTTGTCGGCGGTAATGCTTCTGTTCCCTATGCGCTTGTTCAACATCTTATCGACAATAGCAATGGGCTGAGCGACATTGAATTAGTGCACATGCTTGCGCTAGGCGATACCCGTTGGGTTGATGAAAAATATAAAAACCTGTTTAAAGCCAACACTTTCTTTATCGGTGGCGAAACAATGCGCCGTGCCGTTGATGAAGGTCGCGCTGACTACACGCCAGTCTTTCTCTCTGAAGTTTCAAGTTTATTTAACGATGGCACATTACCTTTAGATGCTGCGCTTATAAACGTCAGCCCGCCGGATGAATTTGGCTATTGCTCTTTGGGCGCATCGGTCGATATCGGGATGTCAGCTGTACGCCAAAGTAAAAAAGTTATTGCGCAAATTAACCCCAATGTGCCTCGTACGGCTGGGCATTCTTATATTCATATTCGTGAAATTCATGCGTGCATAGAGGCCGACGAACCGCTGGTTCAGGTAACGGCCCCGCCCATCGATTCGGTCGCTGAACGTATTGGGCAATACGTGTCTATGTTAGTGGATGACGGCGCCACCTTACAGTTTGGTATTGGTAAGATACCCAATGCCACATTAAAGTATTTATGTAATCACCAAGACTTGGGCATTCATAGTGAAATGCTTACTGACAGTATTATTGAACTGTTAGAGTCTGGCGCAGTGACCAATAAAAAGAAGACGTTTCACCCCGGTAAAGTGGTCACGAGCTTCGCTATTGGTACGCGTAAATTATACGACCTGATTGATAGCAACCCACACATTGAATTTTACCCTAGCAGCTATGTCAACAAGCCAACCAATATCGCTAAAAATGACAACATGGTTGCTATAAATAGCGCATTAGAGGTGGATTTGACAGGGCAGGTGGTCGCCGACTCTCTTGGTTATGACTTTTACAGTGGCATAGGAGGGCAGGTTGATTTTGTTACAGGTGCGTCTATCAGTAAAGGTGGAAAGGCTATTATCGCGTTACCGTCAACCGCGAAAAACGAAGCCATATCAAGAATTACGCCACGGATAACAGAAGGCTCAGGAGTGGTGACCTCGCGAGGCAACGTACAATATGTGGTGACAGAGTATGGTATTGCATCGCTGAAGGGAAAAAGTATCCGGGAACGAGCATTAGAGCTTATTAGAGTAGCGCATCCCAAGTTCAGAGCACACTTGCTTGAAGAGGTTCGCCAGCATTATTGGGTACCGCACTATCAAGAAAAATACCCTACTGACATTCCTGAATTAGGCGCAATACAGCTTAAAAAGCTTCAAATCCATAATGAAAAGTTCTACATGCGGCCATTGAACCCAGCAGATGAACGGCGTCTTCAGGAGTTCTTCTACTCGCATACAAAAGAAACACTTCGTCTTCGATATAACTACGACCCTAAGCAAATGTCTCGTGAGAAGTCATGTAACTTGGTGAGTGTTGATCAAAGCTCAGACGCCGCGTTATGTATTGTGCGTCAAGAAGGCTCGCGCATCACTATTCATGCGGTAGGGCGTTTTTATTACGATGCGGCGACAAATACCTGCGAGGCTGCCTTCGTGACCAGAGAAACACAGCAAGGAAAAGGAATGGCCAGCCGGTTATTACATGCCTTAATTGATATTGCTAAGCAACGTGGTATCAGTAAGATGATGGCTTATGTCAGGGGCGATAATAAGCCTATGATAACCATTTTTGAACAAGCGAAATTCACACGCGTGTTTACCGGTGACCCAAGCGATGTTGAACTTGTTCTAGATGTGGCATCACTATCATGACCATTCGAATATTTCGCGGTAAGCACTGCACCAAGCATGACATGGGCGCTGAGCATCCTGAATCACCCGATAGGCTATACGCCATAGACGATCAGTTGTTGTCGTCGGGTCTAGACATGATTTGTGAGCATGCCGATGCAACACCTATCCCTGAAGCATACCTTAGCCTTGCCCACGACCCATACTACATAAAAAGTGTATTCGAGCGTGCCGCTATGCTTGAACCAATCATAAACACAGGTAGTGCAGCTGAAAGTATTCAGCCTGCAGTCGCCTGGCTAGATGACGATACAGGATTAATGCGGCATTCTTTACCTGCAGCGCTAGAGTCAGCTGGAGCCGGGTGTAATGCAGTAGATTGGGTTATGCAAAGTAATGACCGGCAAGCATTTTGTGCCACGAGACCTCCTGGGCACCATGCTACCTACGACAGTGCGATGGGCTTTTGTTTATTCAACAACATTGTGATTGCAGCGCGTTATGCGTTGCAAACTTACCATTTAAAGCGTGTTGCTATTGTTGATTTTGATGTGCATCACGGTAATGGTACCGAGCAAATTGTCGCCGGCGATCAGCGCATCATGCTGTGTTCAAGTTTCCAACATCCTTTTTACCCACACTCAGGTTCGCCTGTATCAGCCAGTAATATTATGTGTGTACCACTCGATGCGGGGAGTACTGGAGAGGTTTTTCGTACCAAAGTGCAGCATTGGTTCGATGCGCTTAAGAACTTCCAGCCTGAGCTTATTTTAATCTCTGCGGGCTTTGATGCACATGCCGAGGACCCAATGGCGCATTTACGATTGGTCGAAGATGATTATTTCTGGATAAGCCAACATATACGCGACATTGCAGATGTGTGCTGTGAAGGTCGAGTTGTTAGTATGCTTGAAGGTGGCTACGACCTCAGTGCATTGGGAAGAAGTGTAGTGGCTCATTTGAAAGGACTTTCACATCCCTCATCAATTCCCGTCTCTGTCTAAAGCGAATGGCTTACGTCGATGAAGGACAAAAACACCCTTCTGCGTCGGTGTTGATAACCGCGCCCGTGTAAGGTCGCTGTGTGGTGTACGCGGCAATTTCTTCTACCAACGTTTTACCAGTAAAACAGCCATACCCTGTCGAATATGGGCCTAAATAACGCAGCTGATTGTTATCGTCAATAACGATTAACGCAGGTATTGATGGCAGTAATTGTTGTAACGCTGGTAACGTTTCAATAGTCACTTGTGCAATACGATATTGTGCGCTGTCTAGTCTATTAGAAAGTTGCGTTTGGTGCGCAGTCGTCAACCATTCGCAGTAGCATTGAGATTGTGTACCTACATGAACAATGCTTGCTCCGGTGATGCCGTGATTACGTAGCAGTGAGACAACGCGATGGTCAAAGTCAGGGTAAGTTGAAGCGTATAATAGACTGCCTTCGGGGTCGAATACAGAAAGCTGCCGTTGCCCATAAGCAAGCATGGCGGCAAGCAATGTTACCGCCCATACAATCAAAAGCACCCAACTTAATCGTGTAGACATTACACCTTAAATCGTTCGATGGCTTGTCGCATTTTCTGTGAAATATCGGTAAGTACGTCGACTTCGCTCGCCAGTGCTTCAGCGGTGGCAAGTTCTTGTGACGTAAATTCACTTAAGCGCGACGTACTTGCAGCAATCGATGCAGAGGCAGTCTCTTGTTCAACCGCTGATGTGGCAATTTCAGTCATGCTCTCGCTTGCAAAGCGTATTTGCTCCATGATGCTTGTCATTGCCTCTGTCGCCGTTTCGGACGAGCCTACCGCTTTATCGACAAGTTCAATGCAGGTTTGCATTTGCGTGACCGAGCTTGCCGTTTGATTGACAAGTTGCTCAGTAATGGTGGAGATTTGGTCGGCACTCTCTTTTGAACGTATAGCAAGTGTTCGTACTTCATCCGCAACAACAGCAAACCCTCTACCGTGTTCACCTGCGCGAGCCGATTCTATTGCCGCGTTCAGTGCTAGTAAGTTGGTTTGTTCTGCAACAGCGGTAATAGAGCGCATCGCTTCAGAGATATGTGAACATTGCTCGTTCAACGCCTCATTGGTTTTAGCGGCATTGTTTAGCGTACTACGCAATGAATTAATGGTTTGGCTAGTGCTAGAGATAGACTCTCTGGTTTTTTCAGAGGATGACTGCGCGGCAGTTGCCTTGTCGCTGGCAATGGTGGTTTGCTCTGTTGATAACTGCATGGTTTGGGCAATTTCTTCAGAAGAAGCAGAGACCATGGCAAGCTCTTGATCAGTGTCTTTACTGATTTTGAACATATTTGTGGCCGCACTTTCCATTTTTTCACAGCCACGCACGACATCGTCGGTTAACGATGAAGCAAGTGCTATTAGCTCCTTCACTTGGTCGATTAATAAACCGAACGGCTTCACCGTTTCACTGTTACGGTCAATCTCTACGGTTAAATCTAATTGCCCGTCGTTGCGCTGCATCTTCTCTATAATAAGGCGAAGCTGAGCAGCGCCTGCACCTTCTTCATGGGCTTGTTTTGCCATATACATTAGTACGCCGCCTTCAGCGACAGCGAACACGGCGTGAAGCAACAACATCGAGAAAGTAACGTGACCTTCCTCAAAAATCATGACTGAGGCACCTTGCGACTGTAGCAAGAAGAAACTGATATGGTGGACTGCCACTACAGCAGTACCGGTTGCTATCACCTTCCAATCTCTAAAACAGGATAAGAAAGCAAGCAGTACAAAAATTTCAAAATGTATTTCGATAAGGCCGAACGATTGGTGAATATGAAGTGCCGTTAGCAGCTGTACCCCGATGGCCATCGCGTGCCTACTTATTGCAGCGTAGGGTTGCTGAAAGCTTAAAATAAGCGGAATGGCAGCGATTGGAATGCCAAAAACAAAAGCGACAAGAAGTTCGCCTGTGATCATACCAATTGCGACCGAAATCACTAACTGAATCAGCAAAGCTACGCGAAAAATCTTATGTCCTTCGAGATGCCATGGGTAGTGCATATTTGTCTCCAGCGAAAGTGCGCCATGTACTGAGTGTAGGCGAAAAGCAGTTGGTCTGCTAATACTATGTATTTTAAGCGTTAATTGCTATTTCAGCCATTTAACTTTGGTCTAACCACACACTAATTGATAGTCTTACCCTAAAATCAAAAGGGTGCTGTAATAGGGATATCGGCTCCTATCTGCCAAACGTGAATGATATTAAGGAGTATTTACTAATGTGCCATGTGGCGTTTCTTTCCACTGATAATTTGGAAGCGTTTTTTGTTTATGACGAGCTGCTTATTCCGTTTTTCAATGCTAAAGGCTGGCGTGTTACCACCGTCTCTTGGCATGTTAAAAATCATGATTGGTCACAATATGATTACGTCGTAGTTCGCAGCACGTGGGACTATCAGCAGTTTCCAAGTGCTTTTTTGACTGTACTGGCACAGATTGATGCCGCATCAACCACGTTATTAAATCCACTATCATTGATGCAGTGGAATATTGAAAAATTCTATCTTCAAGACCTTGCTGAAAAAGGGTGCTTAACCGTACCGACATGTTGGCAGTCGGTGTTTAATGAAGATGCCTTAAGCGAACAGTTTGATTTACTGAAAAGTGATAAGTTAATCGTGAAACCCGTGCTTAGCGCTAATGCAGACGATACTTTTAAAGTTACGCCAGCGAACATCGATACGCATATAAAGGTATTGTCACAAGCCTTCAATTCGCGTCCGTTTATGATTCAACCTTTTCTACCAAGCGTGGTTGAAGAAGGAGAGTACTCTTTATTTTATTTTGGCGGTGTCCTTAGTCACGCTATCTTGAAAACACCGGCAGAAGGTGATTTTCGTGTCCAAGAAGAGCATGGCGGGCGGCTTAAATTGGTTACACCGACCGCAGAGCAATGCAAAGTGGCTGAGATGGCCCTTGCGAGTATGCCGGCGCCGGCGCTCTATGCCCGGGTTGACCTTATTGACCTGTCAGGTTCATGGGCCATCATGGAGCTTGAGTTGATTGAGCCTTCGCTGTATTTCAATTTAGATGAGGGGTCATGTCAGCGCTTCGTTTCTGCAATGCTACGCTATCACTCGTCGCTGCAAGCCACGAAACAATAAGTTATGTGAAAAGCGCAGTTAAAAAAAGGGCCTAATGATTAAATTAGGCCCTTTGAGTCTGTGCTAAATGGCGACTAACGCTCTCGTTTTTCCGGGCGGCTCTCATTTCGTTGAGGCCTACTGCGTGTCTGTGGCGCGGTTCGTTTTTCTTGTCGTGCGACCTCATAATTGCGTTTTTGCGTTACCGGCCTCTGCACGTTTACAGGCCGTTCTTTTCCTGTGGGTTGGCTGCGTTTAACGCTGCTCACATCCCTTCCTTGTCGCTGCACTTTTTGTTGCACTGTTTGCTGCGTATGCGTTGAAGGGCTCACCTGTCTAGGCTCTGAATAGCGTGCAACTTGCTGTTTGTTGCTGCGTAATTCATCGCGAATTGATTCTCCTCTATCTACTTTACGTGTTGTATCTTTTACCTTTGCAGGCAGTTGCCTTTCAGTATACCTCGCGGGTTTTTGTGACTGAGTTCGTAAACCGTTTTTAATTGTTTGCTCACGATTAATGGGCGTCTGCGCTTTCGCGGTTCGATGCAACCACTGAGACTTGGTGTCTTGCACTGGCGTATTTTCGCGATGTTTACTTACCCTATTTTCTGTCACGCGCTGTGCGTGGGCGTATTTATTTGTCACCCCACGTGTATTCGTATTTTTTGGTACGTAGTTTCTTGATACCGGCTGTTCGCGATGCTGGTATACAGCAGGTGCACTTCGTACAACACGCTCAGAGTATTTTGCTCTGCGGTGATCTTGACGGTGCTCCCAGCGCTGATAACCGTTGCTAATTACACGTTTACGCTGGCTGCCGCGAAAGTAGCGCGTAACGGGCGTGCGGTGAATGACCACATGTCTGTTTGACCAATGAATACCGCCGAAATAGAAAAAGGTAGACAGACGAATACTAGGACCCCAATAAAAATTGCCTGTGCGATGGTAACTTACATGGTGATTCCAACGAACGGGGGCGATTGGATGCCACCAGTGACCATAAACGGTAACGGGGTCATAATAGGGAACATAAACCACCTCGCGTTGGCGAGGCGCAATATAAACGACCTCTTTCTCTCGCTCTACTTCAAGGTAGTCGTTCGATTGTAAGTTCCCAGTATTCATGGCGAGTTGGCGCAATACTTGTACGCGAGCAAGTACACGAGACTGGTTGATCAATACATTGTCACCGAGTTGTTGGAGCCAGTTAAGATCTTCGGCAATAGTGTTCAGAACATCGGTAAAAGGCACGAGTGCTTTTACACTGGGATCCCAATCAACGGGCTCTAGAAGTTGTTCAACTTGGTCTGGGCTTAAGTCTTTATTACTTTGACGCCATCTGTCAGCTGACACAACATCAAGTGGATAGGTGGTGGCTACCAAAATATGCGTCAGCAATGTATCAGGATACAAGGCAATAGGAGCAAGTAAGCTATCAAGCTCAGCATCGCTGTAAGTGATGTTCTGCACGTTGGTCACAGGAGGTGGCGTTGTTTGTGCGCTTACTGGAAGTGCAATGCCCGAAGCACCGAGTGCGAGTACTACCGCTATCGTTATGTTTTTCATACGTTCTCCTTACATTGCTATGCTTATCGATAACGTTCGAAAGCGGGCAATGTCACAAAGTCTGTATGAAATATAACGTGAAGTGTATTAACCTAAGCTGAACCAAACTGAATATATTGTCCAGCCTAGGTATTAACTTTATAACAGGGAGTTATTTGAAAATATGCGGGTCGAAAGCGTGACCCAATTTTTCTGTTTTCGTTTTAAGATAGTGCTTATTATCTTTAGTGAGGCCGTGGTCGATAGGCCTTCTTGATACCACGTCGATATCAAGCGCTTGCAAAGCAGCCATTTTCTTTGGATTGTTGGTCATTAATTCAACATGCTTTACATTAAGCGTATCAAGCATAAGCTTACAGATATCATAGCTGCGCAAATCGGCATCGAACCCAAGGTGTTCGTTTGCCTCGACCGTGTCCATACCGCTATCTTGAAGGTTGTAGGCTCGGATTTTGTTAAGTAGGCCTATGCCACGGCCTTCCTGACGAAGATAAAGCAATACGCCAAATCCTTTATCAACAATATTTTGCATGGCTTTTTCAAGCTGAAATCCACAGTCACAACGTGTGCTAAACAATGCATCGCCGGTAAGGCATTCAGAATGAATTCTTATTGGTACTATGTCATCTTCTTTCCAGTCACCGTAAGACAGAGCGACATGCTCCTGCCCACTGGCTTCCACGAAACCATGGATCTTGAAATCACCAATGCGTGTTGGCAATTTAGCTGAACTGACAAATTCGTATTTAGGCTGTTTGCTGCTCATGTTACTTCTACACCCGGGACGTTAAGCGTAAAGTGGGGGTGTTCTTGCCTTTTACAAGGGGCTGAGACAGGTTCATCTCCCCATTTATTAATGTGATAATGTTACATTATCTCACTCGTTAATAGTAGCACATTCGTAGTGTGATAAAGACTACGTTACAAGCTGTGTTCACAAGGGAACAAATTCTTTGAGCGGGGCGGGCGGTTTCACCCCAAAACCTTGCGCAAAGTCGATACCCATTTTTCCTAGCTCTACCATTGTCGCTTCATTTTCAACGAATTCGCCTACTGTTAGCATGCCCATCGCCCTTGCGACTTCTTTTATAGAGGCCACCATCGCGGCATCAATAGGATCAATAAGCATGTCTTTTATAAAGCTACCGTCTATTTTTACTTGAGAGACCGGCAGGCTTTTCAAATAGCTATAAGATGAAAACCCACTTCCAAAATCGTCTAGGGCAAACGTACAGCCCAATTCATTGAATGCGCGCATGAAATCAATGGTGTCATCCATTTTGATAATGGCTACCGACTCAATTACTTCAAAACATATTTTTTCGAACGGAATACGGTATTGTTCAAATGCATTTAATACGTAAAGTTTAAAATCGCGATCAGCCAGTGAGTGGCAATTTAGATTAATACTGCACTTTTTGAGTTGTGCTAAATGCTCTGGGTTGGCACTGAGGTAAGCAAACGTTGACGATATCACCCACTTATCTATTTTGACGTTCATCTCGAACCGTTCTGCGGTGGGTAAAAATGCAGTGGGCTCTATAATATTGCCGTCTTTTTGCTGCAGCCGTAATAAAATTTCATAATAATGGCCGTCATTTTGACGCGACAAAGGGCGGAGCGGTTGATAGTAAAGCAGGAATCGCTCTTCTTCTAGCGCTTGATTAATCGTGGTTACCCAGTCTAATTCATATTGATAACGTTGCATGCCTGCGTTGTGTTTACTGTAACAATGTACCTGATTTCGTCCTTGTTCTTTGGCAAAATAACAGGCTGCATCTGCCATGCTCAGATACTGATCAGGGGTAAGTGCAGAGTCGTCACATATCGCAAGCCCAATACTCACTCCAAGATTGAAAATGCGATTTTCCCACATAAAGCGGAAGTCTCTCACAGCATTAAGTATGTTCACTGCATGGCGGTAAGCTGTCTCTTCGTCACAATGTTCAACAATAACCCCAAACTCATCACCCCCAAGGCGTGATAAGGTTGCATTGTCTGGCAAACTCTTGTCGAGAAGTTGCGAAATTTCTTTGATAAGTGCGTCACCTGCTTTATGTCCACAAGTGTCGTTTATTATTTTAAACCGGTCTAAATCAAGGTATAAAATAACCACAGGGGTGGCTGCATGCTCGGCAAGTCTATTTTTTAGCGTGGTCTCAAAAAACCTGCGATTATACACACCGGTTAGCGAGTCATGCGTGGCCATATACTCAAGGCTAAGGTTTGACTGTTTACGCTCAGTGATGTCGATAATCGAACCATATAAAAATCTGTCGTCGCCTTCGCCTCTCACTTGGCATGAAATCGAAAACCAAAACGATTCTCCGTTTGAACGTTTACCTTTAATTTCTCTTCCTATTACTTGCCCTTCGCTAAGCAGTATGCCTAAGAGTGCGGCGCGGTCGTCGACGTTGTCATAAAACTCGATAGTGCTTGTTACGCCTTGCAGCATGGTTTCTTCGTCGTCATAGCCAAATACTGCACACATCGCAGTATTAACAGTCTTAAGCTGCCCTTCAACGGTCGATGTATAAAGCCCCTCTGCAGAATTGCGAAACAAATCGTAAAAATGGCTTAAGTTTGAAATGGTGGCTTCACGCTCAGAGAGCTGCTGTTTGTTGTGGCTCCGCTCTTTAAGTTCAACACTAAAGCCAAGACATAAAAGCCCAAGTGTTAGTGTGACGATCAAGGCAGATACGACGAATTCCGTATAAACCAAATTTGCAAATATCGTTTGGGTAAAAATAGCGTACACACAAAAGAAGCTAAGCCACGCTACGATGAAAATGCGGCTTAAGGCCAATGACGCTTTGCGTCGAAATACAAATGCTAGAAGGATGTGATATACACCAATGATGGCAGTAAAAAGAAACAGCGTTTTTACGGCGTGAAACGCGCTACCGCTTAACGCGACAAAGATCATCGCAACGGGAAGTAAAAAGGTCACACTGCGAAGTATAAGCGGGACGTGGGGAAATAAATTATGCGTAACTTTACCAAGTGATAAAAACGTGAGCCCCAACAAAACGGCAAAAGATGTTTCACTGTAATTAGTCAATGAGGGCCAAGTCGATAACCCTCCTTGTGCTAAGAAAAACAAGGCAAACAAAATACCATTGGTTATAGATAGCCAAAAGCGTGCCGGCGTGCGTTGGTATAAATACGACAACAGAAAGTAGCCGGCAAGAATTGAGAGTACTCCAAACACCACACCGAGCAGTGCTAGCATACTTCTATCGTATTGCGCGAGCGCGGTGTGATGCCACAATGATATCGGAAACTGTTTTAAACCATCATCATCAATACCAACGAGTAAGCGTACTTGTTCTTCTGCTTTCAGCGAGAAGGGTAGTCGAATAGTGGGTAGCGGTTTCGCTAGCGAAAAATCTCCTTTGCCCGCTTGATAACGGTATGACTTGATAATACGTGAGCTAGTATCTAGGAGGTAGAGTTGAAGGTCGTCAATATTGAGCCTATCAATATTGAGAACAAGTGGCACTGTGCTGTACCCACTGTTTTCAATCGTAGTCGACAACCAAATGCGGTTGTCGTTGTTCTCATTGCCTGTATTTTCAGGTGATCGTGCGACCCCTTTAAGTACATCAAAATAGGTGGCAGATTGTCGGCTTTCGGTTACCGATGCATAGTCGTTAATTCTTTGCGTTTTAAAGGCTTCATTGATTACAAGCGTATTTGCGTCGTTATTCGCATGCGCCGACATGCCCACGAACGCACTTAGTATTACTAAGAGGGTATATAACGCAAATAATCCTTTTTGCCGCGATAACGTCACAACATTGAAACCTTATTATTATTTTCTAGCCTCTATACTAACGGAAGAGTTTGATACAAAGAAAGTAAATGCGTACCCCATTACACATTCTTTGTCGTTAAATACTGAAGTAGCGCTTTGATATCTTGATTATTTCCCAGAGGTTCCAACCAAATAGCGTCGCATAGCCAATCAATATTCATTAAAAAGGAAAGCGCGTCTGACTCATCTTTCGCTGCGATAATCGTTTGGCAACGATCGGCTCCCCAATCAGTCGGTTGTGCCCGACAGTTGAAAAAGGTGCAAAACGCGTCAATTAGCTGTGATGTTTTCAAAGGCGTGGACGGCATAGCAATAGCGATGACCACGGCGTTGTCTTGCGGTACAAGACTATTAAGTATCGTGCTCTTATCTATCTTATTTGAATACGTCATTGATAACGTAGCACCTTACTGTGTTGGTATGGGGGCAAATATATAAAGTTTGCTCTATATGTAGAGCACACCGTGGAAAGTAGCAAAAACGACCTAAAATGGAAAGGTAAGTCACAGGTGTCGCGCCTATAACATTTGCTGATGGGAGTGAATCAATGAAAAAAACGAATTTCGCGGATATTTTGACGGGAAAATTAATCTTATCCTAGCGCAGTGTTGTATAACTAGTACCAGAATCCATTACTAGCATTATCGCGTTCAAGGAATAGTATGTTAACACTTCATCATTTAAATAATTCTCGCTCTCAACGGATCCTATGGTTACTCGAAGAGCTTGGGGTCGATTATACTATTGAGCATTACCAAAGAGATAGCAACACTAACCTTGCTCCAAACGCGTTGCAGGCAGTGCACCCACTTGGTCGCTCGCCTGTACTAACCACGCCTGATGGTGCCATCGCTGAATCAGGCGCTATTATTGAGTATTTGATAAAACACCACGCTAAAGAGAGTTTCGTTATGCCAGAGACGGGCGAAACACTGCAGCAGTATTGGTTCTGGTTACATTTTGCAGAAGGTTCATTGATGCCGCCTTTAGTGGCAAACCTTGTACTTGAAAAAGCACGTCAAAAAGGGTCAAAGCCGTTTTTTATAAAGCCTATCACTAATAAACTGATCGATGGGATTTTGGATGCCTACTACCGACCAAACCTTGAAAAAAGCTTACGATACGTCGAGTCATATTTATCAAGCAATACCTGGTTTGCAGGCGACGCACCTACCGGCGCTGATGTGCAAATGATATTCCCGCTAGAATCGCTGGTTGCAAGTGGTCGCGCTGAAGATTTTGCAGCGATAAAAGGCTACGTTAAGCGGGTACATGAAAGAGAAGCATATAAGCGTGCGTTAGAAAAGGGCGGTGAGTACGCCTACGCTTAGTACCAAATGTACTTATTAGTGTTCTCGGTTGATATAGTCGTCGATAAGTTGCATAAAGGCCTCACCATAACGCTCTAGTTTGGTTTGGCCTACACCGCTTACCTCTAACATAGTGCTTCTATTTATAGGCAGTTTGCACGCCATGTCGACCAAGGTTGCGTCACTAAATACCACATAAGGTGGAACACCGTTTTCTTCCGCCAATACCTTACGTAAATGCTTAAGGCGAATGAACAGGGTTCGGTCGTAATTTGCCGGGGCCTGTTTCGCTTTTCTATCTGGTTTAAATTCGAGCCTAGGCACAGCAAGTTGAATAGCAACGTCACTTTTAAGTATAGGACGGGCCGCCTCAGTGAGCCGAAGCGCAGCGTTTGCGGTGATATCTACACGAATAAGCCCTTTATGAATAAGCTGATTGATGATGTTGTGCCAATAGCTGTCTGATTTATCTTTGCCAATTCCATAGGTAGAGAGCTGATGATGTCCAGCTTCCTGCAAACGCTTTAATTGCTTTCCGCGAATAACATCAATGACATACTGCGTCGATGCTTGTTGAGACAAACGAAGAATACACGACAGGACCTTTTGGCTCATCACTAAGCCATCAATCATTTTTGGTGGGTCTAAGCAAACATCACAATTCCCACAGGCGCTATCACTAAACTGAGAGAAATAATTAAGTAACACTTGCCTTCGGCAGGTTTGGGCTTCTGAAAACGCCTCCATAGCAGCAAATTTCTGTAACTCAATGGCATTGCGCTCTGCTATTTCGCCCTGTTCAATCCATTGTTTAACGCGCGCAGCATCTTTCTCATCAAATAACAGCAACGCCTCTGACGGTAATCCATCTCGTCCAGCACGCCCTGTCTCTTGATAATAGCTCTCTACGCTACGGGGAACATCGTGATGAACTACATAGCGCACATTCGACTTATTAATGCCCATACCAAAGGCAACGGTTGCCACAACAATGTCTATTTTGTCGTTAAGAAACTGCCGTTGTACCAGCTCTCGCTCGTCGGCGTCCATTCCCGCATGGTAGGCGGCACAACGAAAGCCTTGACGAAACAGCTTGGCGTGTAAGTCGTCTACTTTTGCCCTGCTATTGCAGTAAATAATGCCACTGCCCTCTTGTTGCTTAACATAGGCAAGCACCTGGTCAAACGCCTTGTACTTTGACATCACGCGATAACGGATATTAGGCCTATCGAAACTCCCTTTGTAGACGAGTGGCTCTTGTAGCTGAAGCTGGGTAAGAATATCGGCCTGTGTCGCAATATCGGCGGTTGCAGTAAGGCCAATGACAGGAATATGTGGAAACTTACCTTTTATCTGACCCAGTGCGCGATAATCTTGACGGAAATCATGACCCCAATGAGATACACAGTGGGCTTCATCAATCGCAAACAAGGCAATATCAATACGCTTCAATAATTGCTGGAAGCTAAATTGTAGTAAGCGTTCTGGTGATACATAGAGTAAATCGATGTTACCCGTCAGCAAACGTTCTGTAACACTGTGCTGTGTATCTTGATCGAGCGATGAATTCAAATAGGCTGCACTGACGCCAAGCGCGGTCAGTTGCTCTACTTGGTCTTGCATTAAAGAGATGAGCGGTGATACCACCACAGCAGTGCCATTGCGTACCAAGGCGGGTATTTGATAACAGAGCGACTTTCCACCACCGGTAGGAAGCAATACCAGAGCGTCAGAGCCTTTACACACGCTATGAATAACCTCTCCCTGGCCGTCACGAAATACATCGTAACCGAATACATCTTTTAAGACAGATTCAGGTGTGCACGATGAAACATCGGTGTCAGAGTCGGGTGAGGAAGTTGCTGCAATTGTCATGGCGGGGGATTTTACGCGTTTTTTGCTTATGCTTCACGACTGAATCGAAAAAACTATACTAAAATTCAGCGTTTCAATATTTGTACATAATTAATAAAAGCGGTAACTCACTCATAATTAACGTAATGTGAAGCACTATGCTGTTAACAAGGACACATTATGACAGACCATAATTCAACAAATACTGACGAGCAGCGCCCTCTTACCCATGCATCTCTGACCGCATTTGTCATTGGGCTATTCAACGACACCATGCCATTTAATACCTTACTAGGATTAGACGTGGTTGATGGCGATAACGGCATTGAACTCCACGCAGACTGGAAACAAGAATTAACCGGTAACCCGCTTAAAGGTATCTTGCACGGGGGCGTTACTGCCACCATGCTAGATACCATTGGCGGTTTAGTAGCGATAACTGAAACCATTAAGCATACCGATGCATCTCAACTTTCTGAGCTAAAAGTGCGTTTGCCCACTATGGGAACGGTAGATATGCGCGTAGACTATCTGCGACCGGGTCGGGGAGCACGTTTTATTGCTACGGCATCGGTTATTCGCAAAGGAAGTAAATTAGTAGTGTGTAGAATGGAATTACACAACGAAAAGGGTGATCATATCGCCTTTGGAACAGGCACTTATATGCTTGGATAGCAAAGTGTAACATTACGTGGAGGTGCTGCATGGCTGAGCCATTACCTGATTTAATTGAAGAGTTTGTATCTGACAGCATAGGCGATGACCCAGCGTCTATTCTTACCGCATTGAGCGGCCAAGATACGGTCTATATAGCATCTTTATTAGAGTCTCTGCCCCTCGATCGCCGTCTTATCGTATGGGAAGGTATGGCTCGAGACCGCAAGTTAGATGTGCTTGTGGAAATGCGTAGCGACCCTCGTGAACTGCTTATTGACGCGACGCCGCATAACGAATGGACGTCTATTTTTGCCGATATTGACGCAGAAGACTTACTTGAACTACTTGATTCATTGCCGACCAAGCTGGTCGATTTGGCGTATGAGTCGCTAGATAGCCAGGAGCGTAAGTACTTTCGTGACGCGACGCAATTTCCTGACGGCCAAGTTGGACACTGGGTTACCCATGATCAACTGGCGTTACCCGCGAATGCGAAGGTGCGTGAAGGACTCCGCTTATTACGTCGCGATATTCCACAGCACTGCGACAGTATTTATTTGGTCAACCGTTCTGGGCAGTTTGCAGGGCTGGTTAAAATAAATACGCTTTTCTCTGCTCCTGATCACACGCCTCTTAGTACCTTAAAAAGTGACAGCGTCACTACATTACAGGGTACAGATGAAACCACGACCGCATCGATTCAGGTGCAGCGTTCAGGGTTGGCCTCGCTACCTGTTATCGACGAAAATGATGTGCTTCTAGGCCGTTTAGATATCACCTCTGCCAGTGAGTTGGTGAATGAATTTTACGAACGACAAGTGATGGCATCTGCGGGTATGGATGAAGACGAAGATTTATTCTCGCCCGTTGCGAAAAGTGCTCGAAATCGTGCGTTATGGTTAGGTATTAACTTGCTCACTGCGTTTTTAGCTTCGTGGTTTATCGGGCTGTTCGAAGGCACATTAGAACAAGTCGTTGCGTTAGCAGTATTAATGCCGGTGGTAGCGAGTATGGGAGGAATAGCCGGGAGCCAGACGCTTACACTTATTGTACGTGGTTTGGCGCTTGGTCAAGTCACCAGTGCCAACATTCGGGCCCTTATGGTAAAAGAGTTAAAAGTAGGTGGGGTGAATGGGGTCATCTGGGCCATTGTTATCGGTGTTGTTGCCTATTTCTGGTTTACCGATGCCATGCTTGGCATGGTAATTTGCTTTGCGATACTACTGAATATTGTCGCTGCTGCTCTGGCAGGGGTTTTTGTGCCGGTTATCTTGGATAAGCTTAAGATAGACCCAGCGCTCTCAGGCTCGGTCATTCTCACGACGGTCACCGATATTGTAGGGTTCGTCGCATTTCTTGGTCTAGGTACATTATTTCTATTATAAAAGGCCAGCATAACGTTTAGCGTGCACACGCTTAAATGAAGTGTGCACTTGTTTCATTATTACTATAGCCATGTCACGTACTACCTTGGAGAACCTTGTTGACCGAGCAAACAAATAAAGTCAGTGCTGCGCAAGTTGGTGTGATGTGCGCCATTGCGGCATATACCATGTGGGGTATAGCGCCGCTCTATTTTAAAGAGCTCGCGGTGTTACCTGCTGCTGAAATACTCGTGCACCGCGTGTTGTGGTCTGTGTTATTGCTTGTTGGATTAATTGCCGCATTAAAGCAGTGGCCTAAAGTGCTTACGGCACTTAAAGATCGCAAAGTCATGCTGATATTATTTTTAGCCGGTATTTTACTTGGGGCGAACTGGCTTTTATTTATATGGGCGGTAAATAACGACCATATTCTTGATGCAAGTTTAGGGTATTACATTAATCCACTGCTAAATGTATTTTTAGGGCGGCTCTTTTTAGGTGAGCGCTTACGTAATATGCAGCGGGTAGCCGTGTTATTAGCAATATTTGGCGTATCGGTGCTCATTTTTAACTATGGTGAAGTACCTTGGATTGCACTTATCCTTGCCAGTAGTTTCAGTGTATATGGGTTACTTAGAAAGCAAGTGGCGGTAGATTCACTGCCCGGCCTGTTTATTGAAACACTCTTGCTGTCTCCGGCAGCTATTGTCTATTGGGTTTTCTTTGGCGGTGAATACAGCAATATGTTCACTAATGACGCGTCGTTAAACTTATTAATTTTAGCCGCTGGTGTCGTTACTACTGCCCCATTATTATGTTTTACCGCTGCGGCACGCCGTATCATGTACTCAACGTTAGGCTTCTTTCAATATATTGGGCCAACGCTTATGTTCATTTTAGCCGTATACCTGTATGGCGAGCCGTTAGAAGAGTCGAGACTCATTACATTTGGATTTGTATGGTCTGCGCTGCTGTTGTTCACTACCGATTCTTTCATTGCCTATAAGAAGCAACGCAAAGCGAGACGAATAGCACAACAAGCAGTAACGTAACGAATTCTGTTTACGCAAAAGCGGATTATACATCCGCTTTGTAAGCCACCTGATTTCGACCATGACGCTTTGCGTAATAAAGCTGTTTGTCTGCAACACTCAGCAACGTGTCAATATTCTGCGTTTCCATACCACATAACCCGATGCTACAAGTAACGTGAATGTTGCCTGAGCGAAGCTGGATAATCTCATTGGCCAAGATATTTCTAAAAGCTTCAAGGCGAGCAGCGGCTTCTTCCACTGGCGTGTAAGGCAGGTAAATACAAAACTCTTCACCACCAAAGCGTGCAATGATCTCATCGGAGAAGTAAAACTCAATCAATGCTGCGACTGTTTTAAGTACCGTATCGCCAGCGTCATGGCCGTGGGTGTCATTGACTGATTTGAAGAAGTCGAGATCGATGAGCGCAAGCGCATGGTGTGCTGACAAGGTTTGGTGTTTCACAGTTACGGTATAGAAAAAATGTCGACGGTTGGGTAAGCCTGTCAAGTAATCGGTATTAGCAGCACGCCTAATGGCTTCGACACTTTCAATATACTCTATGTTTTGCATTACCCGACATAAAAACTCTTCATGGCAAAAAGGAAGGCGAAGGAAGTCATTAGCACCACTTTTTATAAAGTGAGCAGACATCACCATGCCTCTGCCCCCGGCAATACCAATGATAGCCAGTTGTTCTTTTGAAAATGCTTTACGCAAATTTGACACAAATGCTGTACCCGACATATCGGGTAGCGCATCGTCGGTAATAACTAAACGAATATCACTGTTGTCGGCCAATGTGGCCATTGCTTCACTGGCGGTTAGGCAGTCATACACCTCGAAATTATGCCGATTTAAAAGCGATAGCATGTGCTTACGAACGGACCTGTTGGTACTGACAACAATAACCCCTGTCGACTTATTCTTTTCTAAACGAGTGAGAAACCGACTGAGGTAATCATAGTATTGCGAATTTTCTTTGGGAATGTAGTCAACAATATCTTTCTCAAGCACTTTTTCACGGGTATCTGCTTCAAGGTTATCCGTGGTAACAATGGTAGGGATAAAAGCAGCAATGGCGAAGTCGATAGCTTCACCACGAGGAGCATCTGGCAATTGATGGGCGACAATAGCGCAAAGAAAAGTTTCGGGTACCATTTGCGAAAAACGGGCGCGCGCTTCAGTAAGTGAGTGCGCACCAACTGGCGTTAGTCCTGCTTTTCTAACCAACTTAGACACGACATCTAAGTTACTATCACTATTTTCAATAACCAGCACATGCTGTTGCATAGTTAAGTTCTTCTATTCTGGCTGCCATGCCAGTGTTAGTGATTACGCCTTTTCCAACTTAGCGTAGGCGAGAACAAGCCACTTTGTGCCGAACTCATCGAAGTTAACCTGTACTCTAGCATGCTCTCCGCTACCTTCGTAGTTTAAAACAATGCCGTCGCCAAACTTTCTGTGAACAACACGTTGACCTAACTGAAAGCCTGTTTCTTCAAAAGAGGCATGAGAAGTTGCTTGGCTAAAACGATTATGAACAGGCCGAGAAATCGTTGTTTTCAAACGGACTTCTTCTACGCATTCCGCCGGCATTTCGCGAATAAAGCGCGATGCAGTGTGATATTTATCTTGCCCGTATAAGCGGCGGCTTTCTGCATACGTAATGTATAGTTTTTCCATGGCCCGCGTCATGCCAACGTAACAGAGTCTGCGTTCTTCTTCCATTCTGCCTGGCTCATCATTGGTTAGCTGGCTAGGAAACATGCCTTCCTCAACGCCGGCCATAAACACTAATGGAAATTCTAGGCCTTTAGCGGTGTGAATGGTCATCATTTGAACCGCGTCTTGGTCAGTATCAGCTTGTTGCTCACCGGCCTCCAAAGATGCATGCGCTAAAAACGCTGACATAGGCGTCATTTCTTCTGCTTCTTCCGGCACAATAAAGGTTTTACACGCCGTTACGAGCTCTTCTAAGTTTTCCAATCGTGCCTGTGCTTTTTCGCCGCGCTCAGCTTGATACATCGCGTAAAGGCCCGACTGCTTGATGGCTTTATCAGCTTGCTCTTCAAGCGGCATATCTAAGGTGCTTTGTTCAAGTTCGGTAACGAGCAATACAAAGCTTTGCATGGCATTTAGCGCACGGCCTTTCAACGAACCTTCATTAATGAGTAATTGAGACGCTTGCCACATGGAACAGTTATGTGCTCTTGCGGCATCGCGCACTAGGCTGAGTGTTTTATCGCCAATACCACGACTAGGTGTATTAACCACGCGCTCAAATGCAGCATCGTCATGGGGGTGATTTATCATGCGTATATAGCCCAGTGCGTCTTTAATTTCTTGACGTTCGAAGAAGCGAAGGCCCCCATAAATTCGATAGGCTAGACCTTCATGTAACAACGCTTCCTCTAGTACACGCGACTGCGCGTTGTTTCTATATAGTATAGCGGCGTCTTTTAGTGCATTGCCCTGATGTAACCAGTCTTTTATTTTTGAAACGATAAACCTGGCCTCGTCGAGTTCATTAAAGCCTGCGTACACCGAAATGAGTTCACCTTGGTGCCCATCAGTCCATAATTCTTTGCCTAAACGGCCCGTGTTATTGTCTATCACCGTGTTTGCGGCTTGCAAAATATTGCCGGTAGAGCGGTAGTTCTGTTCTAGACGGACGGTGGCCGGGTTGGCAAAGTCTTTCAAGAAATGCTGGATATTATCTACATTTGCTCCGCGCCAACCATAAATAGATTGGTCGTCATCGCCGACAATCATTATGTTGTTGTTTTCGCCGCTACACAGCATACGTAGCCAAGCATATTGAATATTGTTGGTGTCTTGAAATTCGTCGACCAGTACGGCCCTGAATCTACGTTGATAATGCGCTAAAATTTCAGGGTTTTTGGCCCATAATTCATGGGCGCGCAACAACAGCTCTGCAAAATCGACGAGCCCTGAACGATCGCATGCATCTTGATACGCCGTATAGACCTCTCGCATGGTCTTTTGAATATGGTCGCCATGCGTTTCGATATGTTGAGGGCGAAGACCCTCATCTTTGTTTCCATTGATATACCATTGGATTTGGCGAGGTGCCCAATGTTTTTCGTCAAGGTTCATGGCCTTTAATATGCGACGAATAAGACGATACTGATCGTCTGAGTCAAGGATCTGAAAGTTTTCCGGCAGCCCAGCTTCGGTGTGATGTGCGCGCAAAAGTCTGTGTGCAAGGCCGTGAAACGTACCAATCCACATAGTGTGCAGGCTTCGCCCCATTAATGACTCTAAGCGGCCTCGCATTTCTCTGGCTGCTTTATTGGTAAAGGTTACTGCCAATATAGAAAATGGTGCTATGTTTTCGACTTCCATGAGCCACGCAATGCGATGTACCAATACTCTTGTTTTGCCGCTTCCTGCGCCCGCTAGTACTAAGGCGTTGGAAAGAGGGGCGGCTACCGCTTCACGTTGTTTGTCGTTTAGCTCGTCAAGCAGTCTGGATACATCCATAGTGTCTATCACCTAATTAATTATCGTAAACTCGGCTATTATGCCTGCTGACTGTGAATTTATACAGGGTTGTGTGCAGACTAATTTAAGTTTGTGCTGGTTATATGAATAGAGAATGCTTTATACCTAAATAGAACGATAAACTGATCATTATGCGCACTTTAGCGGTATATCACCTATATAGATTCACGGGTGAGTCGGGTACACTTCTCATTCATTTTAAATGCTTCCCCCTTTTTCCTTTTTTGGTAAAACGCGCATACAGGATTAGCTCATGCAAGCAGACACACCAGTCTCTGATTTTTGGTTAACGTTAAAAAACGAGGCAAAAACTGTCGCAGACAATGAACCATTGTTAACAAGCTTTGTTCATGCCTGTACTCTAGCGCATCACAACTTTGAATCGTCTTTAAGCTTTATCCTATCGACTAAAATGGCAGACGACGTGATGCCAGCGTTAGCGATTAGGGAAGTGTTTGATGAGGCTTACCTTTTGGAGCCTGGGATCAGTGAGGCGGCGATTGCCGATATCAAAGCAATCAAAGCGCGCGACGCCGCTGTTAACGACTATCTTACCCCGCTTTTATACTTTAAAGGTTTTCATGCGGTGCAAGTACATCGCATGGCGCATTACTTGTGGGTTCATGGCAGACATCAACTTGCCCTATTTTTACAAAGTCGCAATTCAGAAAGCTTTGGCGTAGATATTCACCCTGCGGCGAAAATAGGCAAAGGCGTAATGTTCGACCATGCCACGGGCATTGTCGTGGGTGAAACGGCAGTTATTGAAGATAACGTCTCTATTTTACAAAGCGTTACCTTAGGTGGTACGGGTAATGAGTCTGGTGACCGACACCCCAAAATTCGCCAAGGCGTATTAGTGGGGGCCGGTGCCAAGATTCTAGGTAACATTGAAGTCGGCGAAGGCGCTAAAGTCGGGGCGGGTAGCGTAGTACTAGACAACGTGCCTGCGCACGTTACGGTTGTTGGCGTTCCTGCTAAAGTAGTAGGGCGACCTGTTTGCCAACACCCATGTGAGTCAATGCAGCAAAATGTGCTAGAGGACAATACCCCTTACTAATCAACGAAATGCGTTAGCTCATGCAGGGTAGATAATGCCACATGAGGTAACAAGCTTACGGGCTCGTTGTTTAGCATCATAGGGCGATTACAGGCAAACCACGCCGCTTGATAGCCCGCATTTAACGCACCATAAACGTCTTTTATAAGGTTGTCGCCTACATGCAAAATGTGCTGTGTGGGCAAAGCTAGTTTATCAGCCGCTTCATCAAACATTGCACTATGCGGTTTCATCGGGCGCGTCATACTGGCGTGCAGAATACTGTCGAAATAGGGCGTTATGCCAATTTTTTCGCTATCGACGTTGCCATTCGTAATGCCGATTAAGGGGAACCGTTTGCTTAGCACTTTTAATGTGTCGTGCACGCTATCATCTAACGTGAAATTGCTTCTTGCATCATAGAAGCAGTTGAAGCATGCCTCTACAGCATCACTTAACGTAGCATACTGCGTATTTCCACCGGTTACATCAGCGTAGAGTGCCTTCGCCAATACCTGTCGGCGCAATTCGCCCATGTCTGAGGCAAGCCTCGCTTCTTTCATAATCGCAGTACGGCGAATATCGCCCCATTGTGCGGACGACATTGCACTAGCATGAGGGAAATGCGCATGAATAAACTGCGTTAACGTGGTGTCGGCTTGTCTTATGACGGGGTCGTTATTATATAGCGTGTCGTCTAGGTCAAATGTCATTGCCTTAACGGCATGCATGGGTCGAAAAAACTGCATGTAAAAAAGCGCCTTTTATTTTTTGTGTGCACGCGGGTGGGCGGCATCATAAACATTCGCTAAATGTTGAAAATCGAGGTGTGTGTAAACTTGAGTGGTTGATAGATTGGCATGGCCTAACAACTCTTGAACCGCTCGCAAGTCACCACTTGATTCTAATACGTGTGTCGCAAAAGAATGGCGCAGTTTATGTGGGCTTACTTTTTGACTTAGCATTTGTTCACTAGCCATTTGGTTTAGTCTGTTGGCAACTTGCCGGTTGGATATTCGTGTTTTTCGCTTGCTAACAAAAATGGCTGATTCATAGTCAGAGGCATATGCAGGGCGCACTTTTAGCCATGCATTTAACGCGTCTAGTGCCTTTTTGCCCAGAGGGAGAATACGCTGTTTACTTCCTTTGCCCATTACCTTAATCGTGCCATCTCTTAAGTAATCTGCCAGGTTCAAGCCGGTAAGTTCACTTAGTCGTAAGCCACAGCCGTAGAGCAACTCAAACATAGCGACGTCACGCAGCATAATTCCTTCGTCACTTTCGCTATTGAGCAATTGTTGCATTTCATCAACGCTTAATTGCTTGGGTAGAGGTTTACCTTGCTTAGGTGCATGAATGCCCTCGACAGGGTTACTAAATAACTGCTGTTTATCGATAAGGTACTGACAAAAAGTGCGAAGTGCTGAAAGGCGTAAAGCGATGCTTCGGGGTTTATGGCCAGCCATCTTAGCATTGCCCATTACGCGTTTTATATCTGACGGGGTAATGCCCGACCATTCATATAAATTAAGTGTAACCGCGACGTCTTGGAGTTGACGACGATAGTTTTTAATCGTGTGAGGAGATAGGCCTCGCTCTACCTCAAGATGTAATAGAAATTTATCAAGCCATTGCTGACAGGGTTCACTTAGCATTGTTTCCGTTGTCACGAAAACTAATACCCCATCATCTCTGGCAAAATAATATTGAGTACCTGCTGCAGTTGCTGTAACAGCAGCGTGTCCATATCGGGGGTAAAGTGATCGGCATGGTTGCTACTAATACCTAGAATACCTAAGTCGTTATTGTCGCCTAATAGCAAAAGTGCGACCGACTCTGCGCTGTTCTCTCCAAACAACAACTGTCGCTCGTGCTGTGACAAACGACCAAAGAAAAAGTTAGAGTTTTTAAAGCGTTTTTCTGTAAACAAACGGCGTTGTAGTTCTGGAATGGCGTGTGGGCCTTTGAAGCTTTTTATGACAGCCGACGAGAGCTGTAAGCGCTCTTGCAGCACATCTTCAAGCGTAAATTGTACCTCTGCAACGCTAGTACAGCGTAGAAGCTGCACATTTAAGTCAGTATATACGCGATAAATTTTTTCATTTTGTTTGGCAATGCTAACAAGCTGCGTCAATTTGTAATTAAGCTGACGCACTTTTTTGCGTAACTGTTCACTTTGAATTTCAACAAGTGATACGCTTCCCTTTTGCGCGTGGGGAATAGCAATTTTCTCTAGTAGGTCTGGATTCTGTGCGAAAAATTCAGGGTTTTCTAACAAAAACACGCGTACATCTTCCGCCGACAATGCACTATTGTCGGTAAAGGCGTTTATTACTAAAGAGGCGTTGGATTGCCCTGAACTGTCACTCATAAATTTATATGCCCGTCGTAAACATGTTCGGCGGGGCCAGTCATTTTTAATACACTGTCTTGGCCAGGCCAACGAATGCGTAAACTGCCACCGGGTAGGTCAACCCGAACGTCTTTGCCTAATTTACCTTGAATCTGGCCAATTGCAACAGCTGCGCACGCACCGCTTCCACATGCGAGTGTTTCACCGCTTCCACGTTCAAAGACGCGGAGCTTAATGTGAGACTCGTTAATGATTTGCATAAACCCAACATTAACGCCTTCTGGAAAACGCTCATGACGTTCAACCGCCGGCCCTATCTCGTGAACATTCGCGGTATCAACATCGTCTACTTCAATAACACAATGGGGATTACCCATAGACGCTGCGCCTACAAACAAGGTTTGATCTGCTACGCGTAGTATATAGGTGTTTTCTTGCTTGTTAGCTTTCAACGGGACCTTGGCAGGCTCAAATTCAGGTTTGCCCATATTCACGGTAACGTGGCCGTCTTTTTCGAGGTACAACACCATCTTGCCTGCTTTCGTGCTGACAACTATTTTATTTCTACTGATTAAGCCTTTCTGCTTAACAAAACGTGCGAAGCAGCGAGCACCATTGCCGCATTGCTCTACTTCAGAACCGTCCGCGTTAAAAATACGATAGTGAAAGTCTTGTTCTGGATCGTAAGGCGGTTCAACCATCAACAACTGGTCGAAGCCAATACCAAAATTACGGTTAGCGAGTTGTTGAATCTTCTCTTTAGAGAAAAATACATTTTGGGTAACGTTATCAATAACCATGAAATCGTTACCCAGCCCGTGCATTTTTGAAAACTGAACCTGCATTAACAGTGCATCTTTTTATGAATTTTCTCTAGTTTACGTAAGTTTGTGCTCACCTTTCCAGAGATCTTTTAGAATTTCTCTCTCTCGAACAACAATTGTACGCGCTTTATCTACCATTATTTCAGCAGGGCGACAGCGACTGTTATAGTTTGAGGCCATCACAAAGCCATAGGCACCGGCACTTCTAACCGCTAACAAGTCATTGGGGGCAATCGCTAACGTCCTGTCTTTACCGATGAAATCACCGGTTTCACAGACTGGGCCCACGACATCATAAACACGTGGCGTTTCTTGGCTTCCCTCAATAACGGGAATAATATTTTGCCACGCAGAGTAAAGGGCAGGTCGAAGTAAATCGTTCATTGCGGCATCAACGATAGCAAAACTCTTTTCTTCGCCGTCTTTAATAAATTCAACTTGGGTGACCAAGATACCCGCATTAGCTGCAATAGCTCGACCGGGCTCAAGAATAAGCTTAAGTTGCTCTCGGCCTTCCATTTTCTCTGCCATAGCTTCTGCGTAGGCTTTTGGATGAGGAGGCTCTTCGTCGTTATAGGTAACGCCTAAGCCGCCGCCAACATCAAGGTGCTCAATAACAATACCGCGCTCACCAAGCTCATCAATAAGCCCAAGCAGACGTTCGAGCGCATCAACAAATGGCCCGAGTTCGGTAAGTTGTGAGCCAATGTGACAATCCATCCCCACCACGTTGAGGTTGGGAAGCGATGCGGCTAATTCATAAGTCGCTAACGCACGTTCGCGAGCAATACCAAACTTGTTCGCTTTGAGGCCCGTTGAAATATAAGGGTGCGTTTTTGCATCCACATCAGGATTAATGCGCAAAGAAATTGGGGCGTGTTTACCTAATTCGGCTGCCACTGCATTGATACGATGCAGTTCAGGTTCTGATTCCACATTGAAGCACATGATGCCTTGCTCAAGTGCATAGCGTATTTCATCAGACTTTTTGCCAACACCAGAAAAAACGACTTTGCTAGGATCTCCGCCTGCTTCGATAACCCGGGCAAGCTCACCGCCCGAAACGATATCAAATCCAGACCCTAATTGTGCCAATGCACTCAATACCCCTAGGTTTGAATTTGCTTTCACAGCGTAACAAACCAAGTGCGGATGTGCGCCTACCGCATCATTAAATGCGTGCCAGTGGCGTTCTAGGGTGGCGCGAGAGTATATATAAACGGGGGTACCGTATGTCGCAGCAATATCAGAAACCGCGACGTCTTCAGCGAACAGCTGACCTTGCTTATAAGCAAAAAAATCCACTAGTTTGATTCTCCTGATAGCGATGCGGGAGGCGTCTCATTATCATTAGGCACCGCCTTAGATGGCGGTGGCGTTGTTTTCTCTGGCGCGTCTGGAAGGTATAACGCACCTTTATATCCACAGCCAGACAGTACTGAAGCAATGAAGACTAAAACAACCCAATTTTTACGCACAGAAAAACCCGCAAATGCTTTTACAAATGCCGCTATCATCGCATTGCGTGTCTAAATTGCAAGCGCCAATAATCGTTCTTGAGTTTTCTCACCGTATTGTACATTTTTCCACAAACGGTTGCATAGCGAATGGACGTCGGAAAAGTCGCCTTTTTTAAGCCATTCAATGAGTATATCTGGATTGTCAGGAAAGGTTATTGCCTCTGTTTGGGGGGCTTCAAGCCATTCTTCTACGGTATCTGTGTCAAGCTGGAAAAGGGTCTGGCAGAGTTCAAGCGAGGTGAGTGTGAGCACATTCGAAAGTTGTTCAAACTGTCCATGTAGTGGCTTTATCAGTAGCTTTTTACCTAACTGAAGGGCTTCGCTAGACAATTCAAATCCGCCGTTGGCAATAACGCCATATGCGTGCTTAAGCGCTTTTTCAAATCGAGGTTTCGATGTGGGGTTAAAACGAATATGGCCCATTTCAGTTTGTTCAATAATATTGGGGTGAAAACACTCAAAAATGTGATCACTGAGCGGTTCAAGCATTTGTGTTATATCTTCAATTTCCTCAAACGGTAAATACACCAGAACGTGGCTATTACGAGGATGGGCTGCTGGTTTTTCAACAACAAACGGAGGAATTATAGGCTGATTAAAGTGATACCAATGCACCCCCAACTGACATTGCGTAGGGGCATAGATTTTCATCAATACATTATCAATGACGGTGTAACCGGTTTTGGGAACGTTATACGTAAATGCCGCTTGATGACTAATTGAAATGGACGGCGTACCCTGCTGCTTAGCGGCCCATGCAGTTATTGGCTCAAAATCGTTAATCAATAAATCATAGCCGCTTGTATCCATCACGTTTACATCGTGATAAAGCTGACGAAGTTTCGCCTTTTTGATTGTCGCTAATTTATCTACCTGCCCACGATATGTTACGAAGCTTAACCCGGTATAAGCGCGATAATTGCCGAATATGTCCATATCAAAATAGTCACTGGGCGTTCTGCCAGAAAAAACAAAGTCGACATTAATATCACGATGACGTGACAACGCTGCAGCCATTATTCTGGCTCGCGCGATGTGTCCATTTCCTGTGCCTTGCACACCATACAGAATCTTCATGCTAGCCCAATAGAGTAATACTAAGTAGTGCTATGGCTATGCCTAAACCAGTGCCTGCTACTACATCTGATGGATAATGGACACCCAACAAGATGCGCGATAGTCCGATAAGTGCGGCCCAGCTGTAAGCAATAACTAAGAACGATGGATAATAGTGCGCAACAATACTCGCCATTAACCATGCGGCAGCGGTATGACCTGATGGCAATGAAAATTTATCTGACGGCGTAATATGAGCACGTAAATTAAGTAAAAAATCGCAGGGGCGAGGACGTTTAAAATAAGTTTTCAATAGCAGGTAGACGGGAAGCTCTAAGGCATAAGCCATAAGCGCAGTATATAGAAATAGCTCACCGTGTTCGGGTTCGAACATCCATAACAACAAGCCAATAACAAAATACAAGTAACCATCGCCCGTTCTCGACAACCAGATAATGCTTCTGCAGTCTCTTTTTTGCGTCAGGCCGTAGAGGCGATAGAAAAGGGTGACATCCCATTTATGTAACGATCTCATCAACATCGCCTATCCTCATCAAATTGTATTCAACACAGGCTAAAAGGGCTCTGTGACTAACAGGTGACAGAAAAAAGAAGAATTTTTTACAACGTATTTATGTATCAACAGTAACGCGAAGTGGCGATAACCTATGGTGATATGGCCCGTTTTGCACGAAAACTGAAACCATTCGAGGTAAACGAGTAAAGTAGGCATAAATAGTGCCAATGATGCTTATGGTACGGACGATTTGTTATTCGACGAATCTATACAAAACAGCCATTTGCAACGCATGAATTAATGCTATGCTAGAACTACGTTCAAGTGAGTTCTTCACAACCTTCAATTTTTAAGGCATGGCAATGGAATACAACACTTCCGAATTATGCGATCTATTCGCAGACAGCGTAGACGTGGTAGACCCAATTTTCGCAAGCTTCGGCGGGCGCTATTCATTTGGTGGCGAAATAACGACGATTAAGTGCTTTGAAGATAGGGGGTTAATCGACAGAGTGCTAGCACAACCTGGTGCAGGTAAAATACTGTTAATTGATGGCGGAGGCTCAACCCGTCGTGCGTTGTTTGATTCCGCATCAGCCCAGCTTGCTATCGACAACGATTGGGAAGCGATTGTGTGTTACGGCAGTGTTCGTGAAATAGATACATTGGCTGAGATGGATATCGGTGTGCTTGCCGTGGCTGCTATTCCGGTCAATGCTGAGAGTGAAAGCATTGGCGACATCGATGTACCAGTAAACTTTGGCGGTGTCACTTTTTTACCTGAAGACTATTTGTATGCAGACAGTACGGGAGTCATATTGTCGCCTGAACCTCTAGAACTTGATTAATACCCAATAAAGAGCAAAAACGGAGGCATAAGCCTCCGTTTTTTATTGTGGCGAGTAAAACGCTGAACTAGTTCTGCTTAGCGTGGGCTTGCTCAAAGACATGGTTTAAATACATCGCAATACGAACCCCTGCTGTTTGAAGACGCTCTTTTGCAGTAGGCAAATGATTATACAAATAGTCATAGCTCATTTTATTGGCGTCTTCTGGATAAATGGTATCGCGTAGCGCAGTACTTTCCTGTATCCAAACAAGCGGGTCTACAGTGGCCCATTTTCGAATGTTTGCAGGCGTAATGTCTTTATTAAGCCATTCGGTCCACTCGGTATACGATAAGCCTCGCTGCTCAATCATCTGTGAATCCCAAACACGGTGAAGGTTAGAGTCTTCCCAGAAAAACCGCACTTTCACATCATTACCGCCTTTGTCTTTGCCGTTTCCAGCATGCAGAGGCTGATGAAGATCGCCAATAATATGCACAATAAAGCGCAGTGCTAAACGCTTCTCATCCTGTGACGCCTCGCTGTTGGTTAGTGTTGCAGTATAGTGTGTCAGCGCCGTCATAGCGTCCCCTTGTTTTGGGGCACCTACGTCATGATAGTGTTTGCCTTCTGGCACCGTAACGTAATGCCATGGAGAAGCGGTTCTTTGCCAAAATTCACTGGGGTCTGAACGCATCTCATCGGCATAGGTTGACGCTTGCGCTAAATCGCTAGCAGGTAAGAGTTCGCTTACTGCAGCATAACTTAATGGGCTAAGGTATTGTTGTGCGATTGCACCTGTGATGCGGTGGCCTGTTTGCCCCCACCCGAAAGCAGGTGAAGTGATAAACAACGTTAGTAGTGTGCTAAGTGCAACGGTTAACGTCCTATTTGTATACGCTGACATGGTTAATCCTCTTTATGTTTCGATGTTTGATAACCCCAACGGGCTACCAATGATTGCTCTACGCCCAAATGGTCTAATATTCTTGCAACAACGAAGTCGACCAAGTCAGCAATGGTTTTAGGGTTATGATAAAAGCCGGGAGCTGCCGGCATAATTGTGGCGCCCATTTGTGACAGTTTTAACATATTTTCTAAATGAATAGATGATAAAGGCATTTCGCGAGGGACTAATATAAGTTGCCCTCGCTCTTTTAGTACTACATCAGCGGCACGCTCAATCAAGTTGTCACTGGCGCCAACAGCAATAGAAGAAAGCGTACCTGTCGAGCAGGGGCATACCACCATTTTGGCGGGTGCCGCTGAGCCTGATGCCACGGGCGAAAACCACTCTTCTTTACCAAATACTTTAACTTGTCCTGGTTTGGCCTGGCAGTGCTCAGTAAAAAAAGCGGCAGCATCTTCTGGGCGAGCAGGAATTTTTACGTCTTCTTCTGTTGCAAACACCACTTTCGCGGCGGACGAAATCAGTACATAAACTTGAAAGTCGGCCTTAACGAGAGATGCCAATAGCGACAACGCGTAAGGTGCGCCAGATGCACCAGTGATAGCAAGGGTAACCTGCTTGTCGTGTTTCATGAATAAACCTCGGTTAACGCACTCAGCATGCGAGAATGAATACCTTCAAAACCACCATTGCTCATAATGAGTATATGATCGCCTTGCTCTGCTACGCGGCTGACATTAGATACGATCGTTTCTACATCATCAAAACACTGGGTTGGGGTTTCACTCTGTGCCGCAACATCGCGAAGCGACCAGTCCATATTCGCAGGTTCAAAGAGGTAAACCGCGTCAGCGTCTTGCCAAGACTGCGCGAGCGTTGACTTATGGACGCCCATTTTCATTGTGTTAGAACGCGGCTCTAAAATAGCGTGTATCTTTCCGTTACCTACCTTTTTACGAAGACCATCCAGCGTAGTGGCAATGGCAGTGGGGTGGTGGGCAAAGTCATCATAAACCGTGATGTTGTTTACTGCGCCCTTTATTTCCATACGGCGTTTTACATTTTTAAATAAAGACAGTGCGGCAATGGCGTCTTGCAACGTAACGCCTGCATGATGTGCAGCGGCTATCGCCATAAGGCCGTTATCGACATTATGCTGACCCAGTAGCGGCCATGTTACAGTGCCCACTTCTTTACCGTGATTCAAAACAGCAAAACAACTACCATCTTGATTGATAAGAGACGCTGCCCACTCTTTGCCCAACGACTGACGCGATGACCAACAGCCTTTTTCTAAGGTGTCTTCTATTGCCTCAGTGCGATCGGGCGTAAGTATGAGCCCGTTTTCAGGTACCATTCTAATAAGGTGATGAAACTGAGTTTGGATGGCATCAAGATTGGCGAAAATATCCGCGTGGTCAAATTCTAAGTTGTTAATTACCAATGTCTTGGGACGGTAATGAACGAATTTTGAGCGCTTATCGAAAAATGCACTGTCGTATTCGTCTGCCTCAATGACAAAAAAGGGGCTATCGCCAACACGAGCAGACACGCCAAAATTCTCGGGTACGCCACCAATGAGATAGCCTGGGTTCAAGCCGGCATACTCTAAAATCCATGCAACCATGCTGCTGGTTGTGGTTTTACCATGGGTGCCCGACACGCCAATTACCCACCTATCTTTTAAAAGGTTATCAAGCAGCCATTGTGGGCCGCTTGTGTAAGGCAAATTGCGATTTAAGACGTATTCAACGGCAGGATTACCACGAGACATGGCATTTCCTATTACGACAATATCTGGCGCCGGGTCGAACTGAGCGGTGTTATAACCCTCGGTAAGCTCAATGCCTAACGCTTCTAATTGTGTGCTCATGGGAGGATAAACATTGTTATCAGAGCCGGTAACAGTATGGCCTAATGCTTTCGCTATGGCGGCGATACCACCCATGAAGCTGCCACAAATACCTAGAATATGTACGTGCATAGCGCGTTCTCGTTATTACTGCATGTTAATGGCATGTACTTTATCAGAACCTTAAAGCGGGGGGATAATGCAATTTCATATTTGTCGGTGTTTCTACAATGTTAAGCGTCAAAAATAGCAAATACACTGGTAGGTTGAGTGATTATCCATCTATCCCTATGTTTCACTTCGTCGCGAACACGGTTACAATCGTCAAAGCAAACAAAAATTGCTAGGTTATTTAGATAAATAGAACGCGGTATGGAAAATCGCCCGGGTAAATAACCACACCCTACACACTTAAAAAGGCTTAAAATCGATGAAACGCTTAAACTCGCAATTGCAACAAGACGGGGCTCCGCTTGAACTTATTCTTCTAATAAGAACGTTATTGGCAGGCTGTAAAGAAATCTCTTTCCGAGTAAGTCAGGGGGCGCTTGCAGGCGTGCTAGGTTCAACCCTTTCAGAAAACGTTCAAGGCGAAACGCAGAAAAAACTTGATGTTATCTCTAATCAAATTCTGAAAGATACCTTGAGGGAATCAGGATACGTTAAAGCGATTTCTTCTGAAGAAGAAGATGATGTTGTGCCGTGTAATCCAGAAGGTAACTATTTGGTAAGCTTTGACCCGCTTGATGGTTCATCGAATACAGAGATTAATAGCTTGATAGGGACCATTTTCTCTATCACTCACGCCCCGCAATGGATGAAACCCGACGACCCTTCAGCATTTTTGCAGCCGGGAACACAGATTGTGGCAGCAGGCTACGTGCTTTATGGCCCTTCAACAATGTTGGCGCTAACGACCGGTCGGGGTACACATATTTATACCCTAGATAAAACCCATGGCGGTTTCCTACTTACTCACCCTAACGTGAAAGTACCTGAAGCTACTTCTGAATTTTCCATTAACGCATCTAACCAGCGTCATTGGGAGCCACCCATGCAAGCTTATATCACTGACCTATTAGCGGGTGAAGAAGGGCCGCGTGGTAAAAACTTTAACATGCGATGGGTTGCCGCGATGGTTGGCGATATTCACCGTCTTCTATGCCGAGGCGGGATATTCATGTATCCATTTGATAAGCGTAATCCGTCTATGCCGGGCAAGCTACGTTTACTGTATGAAGCAAACCCTATGGCCTTCTTAATGGAGCAAGCGGGTGGCTTAGCTAATACGGGGACAGGAAGAATTTTAGAAGTTATGCCAGAAGAAATTCACCAACGCGTACCAGTGCTTATTGGCTCTAAAGACGAAATTGAGGCCTGTTTAAGCTATTACAGCCAAAGCGAGTAACAAAAAAGCGGTAAAATTGAACAGATTAATGCGACATCGGTCGTAAAGCGTTTTTATTTTGCCGCTGTCACCGTATACTTACAGGCAAATTTTTTACCTATTACCGAAAGGACTGAACAATGAGCTTAAACGCTGTTCCTGCGGGCAAGAATTTGCCTGAAGAAGTGAATGTAATTATCGAAATTCCAGCACATGCTGACCCAGTAAAATATGAAGTGGATAAAGATACTGGTGCAGTATTTGTCGATCGCTTCATGGCAACATGCATGCACTACCCAACTAACTACGGTTATGTAAACAATACATTGTCAGAAGATGGCGACCCGGTTGACGTACTTGTTATGACTCCATTCCCATTACTTGCCGGTTCAGTTATTAAGTGTCGTCCAGTTGGCGTACTCAATATGACTGATGAGTCTGGTAAAGATGCTAAAGTATTAGCGGTGCCAGCTGACAAGCTATCTACGATTTACCGTGACGTTAAAGAAATCTCTGACGTACCTCCGTTGCTTCTTAAGCAAATTGAGCATTTCTTTGAACATTACAAAGATCTTGAGCCAGAAAAGTGGGTTAAGATTGACGGCTGGGCAGACGCAGCAGCTGCAAAAGCTGAAATAGTCTCAAGCGTTGCGCGTTTCGAAGCAGAATAATTCACGCTTTGCATCATTGATGTTAAAAAGGGCTCGTAGAAGACGAGCCCTTTTTTATTACGATGGAAAAATTATGAAAACGTCTATGGTTAGCGTGTTTTCACACGTATTTATTTTTTTTGCGCTAGTGATTATGCCACTTGCAGCATCGGCTAACGATGCGCCCGTTGAAGTGTATTGGGAAGACCTTGTCCCTGAAGGATTTAATGAGTTAGCACCGCCTGCTGTTCAGCACAATGGCGAGATGAGTCAGCTGCAACCAGATGCGCCGGTCGTTGATGCCTATGATGGCAAGCGAGTTAAAATACCAGGCTTTGTCGTACCCCTTGAAGGAACCGCAGAAAGCACCACTGAATTTTTGCTAGTGCCTTACTTTGGTGCCTGCATACACGTGCCGCCGCCTGCATCTAATCAAATTGTCTACGTGAAATTTGAAGACGGTATAGCGATAGATAATATGTATGATGCTATTTGGGTCACTGGCGTATTATCAACAGAAGGATGGAAGGGCGATATCGCTTCGGTTGGTTATCGATTGAAGGGTGAAGCGGTAGAGGGGTTTTAACCTCTACCTGATGACGAGGCTATTTTGCTTGCGTGTATATTTGTTCCGCGCGGTTGAATAGCAACCAAGACGTGACAATGTATTTATCATTACTTTTTGGAATTTGCCCGCGGTGCGTATGGGTAAAGTACGCTGGCGCAATAACCATTCTTCCCGCTTTGGGTTTTACTGCTTTGTCTTGGTAATAAAATTCGGTTTCTCCGCCATCATCCACATCATTAAGGTAATACATAAACAGCAATACCCGATGTAACGCATCGTTATGTTGCATTTGAGGATATACTTCGGAATGCCAATACGGATAGCCGCCACTTTCTGCAGTATAGCGCTGTGCATTCACATCGCCTACGCGAAAAAGATAATTGACCAAATTCGCTAAGTTGGGCTTTCCAACCTCTTCAAAATTTTCACCAGTGAGCTTTACGGGCTCTCCAGTCGTAGGATGCTTAACAGTAAGCCCGATAGGGCCGATTAACGCATAAAAATATTTTTCGATGTACTGCACTAACTGAGGGCCAGTGGCTTGCATGACTTGTTGGAACAGATCGCCAAACTCTTTATTTTGGCTGATTGATACGTCGGTACTGCGCTTCTTATCTAAGTCTACTCCCCCGCCGGTTCGTCCTTGTGAAAGGTTTGGGCTTTTCTCAAACCGTGCGATAAGCGCTGAACATAATTCAGGGGGCAATACATCATCTATCACTTCTATAAAATTTTGCATGATTATGGCTTACTCTATCGCTTTGTAGTGTGATTGCAGTGTTGCTTTGATTGTTTCAGGTATGGGCGCTGAACGCTGTGTTGCATAGTCAAAGTGCACCATAGTAGTAATGCCGGTGGCACACAAAATATTGTCTTGCCACAGCTCTTGATAGACATCAAATGCACTGTTTCCCAAGCGACTAATGAATGTTTTTACGGTGACAGGTTTACCGTAAAAAATCTGTGCCAAGAAATCTACCTTATAGCTGGCTAATATGAGTGGCCAGTTTTGCAAATCAAGGGTAGGCGTAAACATACGAAAGATAGGTTCTCTGGCCGCTTCAAACCAGGCAACAAGCGCAGTGTTACTCACGTGTTGTAGGGCGTCGGTTTCGCAAAAACGCACGTCGAAAGACGTGGATAAGGGCGTGTTTTTTGACATGATTTATGCGCTCTTTAATGCTTATTTTTACGCACTCTAGCACGGCGTGACGCAGTTTTCAGTAGTCGCCGTGAAGCAAAAAAAGTTTCCACGTAATAAAAAAATTACTCTTTCATAAAGCTTCACAAAACTTAAATCAAAACCGCCTTGGTGTTTAACCACCTTATTGACTATCTTTAAACCAGACTACTTTATACAAAGTGAATACGGTTGTTTCAAATCAAAGAGGATGTTAACCCTCGCCCCTTGTTACTGAAAAAAAGCTCTGCACAAGAGGAAATAAGCGTCTTGCGGGCGATGCTTGAACGAATTAATGATGGCGTTTGTATTATTAATCAAAACTATCAATTGGTGACCTACAATCACTCCTTTATGTCTATGTTGGGATATACCCACGACGAGATGCATTCCTTATTCATTTGGGATTTTGATGACACCTTGAGCGAGCAAAAAGTTCGCGAAACTTATCCCAGCTTTGCCAATACTCAGGCGACGTTTCAGACGATACATAAAAGAAAGAACAATGACACCTACACTGCCCAAATCACCGCTGCCGGCACGAATGTAATGGGCGAGAGTATGGTGTTATGCATTGTAAGAGATATTACTGAGCAAGAAGTTTTAAAAAAGTCGCTGTTAGAGTTTAAAAGTACCGTAGATAAAGCCAGCGACTGTGTATTCATGTTTGATCCGTACAGCTTATTATTCACCTATGTGAATGAAGGCGCATTGCAGCATGTAGGGTATACCAGCGATGCCCTTTACAAAATGCATCCTTTCGATATAAAGCCTGACTTTGACCGAGACGAATTCACCCAACTTATCCAACCGCTTTTAATGCACCAGAAACCGTCTCTCAAATTTAAAACGATTCATAGACACAAAGATGGGCATGATATCAATGTAAGTATCAACTTACAGTTGGTTGAATCTGAATATGGCGCTGAAAAATTTATTGCGATAGTGCATGACATAACGGAAGAAACCAAACTTAAGACACTCCTTGAAAGCAATAAAGAAGCGCTCGAAAAAGAAGTAGAAAGCCGGACACGTCAATTGGTTGAAGCGAAAGAAAAAGCAGAAAGTGCGAACAAGGCAAAAAGTAGATTTTTAGCCAATATGTCACATGAAATAAGAACGCCGATAACGTCTATTCTAGGCTTTTCTGACCTTTTAACGCGAGAATCACTCAGTGAGTCACAGCGGCAGGCAATTAAGAAGATAAGTACGGCGAGCGAACACCTATTAGGATTGCTCAGTTCAGTTCTCGATATGTCGAAAATTGAGTCTGGTACTTATGAACTGAAAGAGCAAACGATTGATATAGAGAAGCTTATTAATGAAACTATTATACTTAACGAGGAAAGTCTAACGTCGAAAGGCTTGCACATTAGCGTAGAGTTACCGCATGTGCTTCCTACTTATATTGGTGATATTACTGCCCTTCAACAAGGGCTAATTAATTATATTTCTAATGCCGTTAAATACACCGACGAGGGTGGGATTATTGTTCGCGTCTCCATTGTTAACCAGCAAACGGATAAAGATGAATTACGCTTTGAAGTGGAAGATACCGGCATTGGAATAGACGCATCGGTAACGTCAAAAATCTTTGAGCCTTTTGAGCAAGCAGATACCAGCTTTGGCCGTAAATATGGTGGCATTGGTGTGGGGTTGTCAATTACCAAAGAAATTGCTGCATTTTATGAGGGAGATGCTGGTGTCAAAAGCACGTTGGGTAGCGGCAGCACGTTTTGGTTTACGTGTTTACTAGCGAGAAATAATCAACAAAAAGAAGGAGAGAATAAGGCGTTAGATAGTACGTCGTTGTTAATGCAGTTACATACACAGTGTGCAGATAAAAACGTGTTGGTTGTTGATGATGAAAAATTTAATCTGGCGCTATTAGAGCAAATATTGGTTGACGTTGCGCAGCTAACAGTGACAACCGCATCTAACGGAAAGCAGGCCATAGCGCTTGCTCATGAGCAATCTTTCGATATGGTATTTATGGATATTCAAATGCCTATCATGGACGGTATTGAGGCAACAAAAGCGATACGAGAGCGTGTGGGGAAAGATGCGCTTCCTATGGTTGCGTTAACCGGCAATATCTTTTTAGACGTAAACGCTGACGAGTTTGGACGTTTGTTTAACGACGTTATCTCGAAGCCCTTCAAGGTCGATGACTTGTTGTCGAAGACATTAACCTTACTTACCAAGAATTCATAATAGCGGTAAGGAAAGTGTGATCCGTTGACCGTTTTACATTACAATCTCCGTCAAAATTTAATGTAAAACGATACCATGACTGCGATAGGGATAGATTACGGCACTTCAAACTCTGAAGTGGTGTATTTTGATGGTGCTACGCACCAACATATAAAGCTCGACCCACTTGTTGACGCAAGTAACAAGATTCGGTCCTCTGTGTTCATTTATTTTGAAGATGAACTTCCACCTCCACCTGACGCAATGGTAGAGGCCAAAGTTGCACAGCTTCAGCGCATTATTAATGAACAGCTAGAGAAAGCGAAGCAGGGTTACTATTCTGCAAAAGACCCTAAAGAGCAGGCGCTTTACAGCAACCGTATTGATGACCTACGCGGAGAATTTCACAACCGCCCCGCACTACAACGCAAGGCTATCGCTCAGCTTATTCATGCGATGTCGCTCGATGAAATCCCCCTATTGCGATTAGTAGAAACGGGTAAGTTTGCATTCGGTGAAGAAGGGTTTCGTCGTTTCTTAAAAATGCCAGACAAAGGCAGATTAATTTACTCTCCAAAAAACTTTTTAGGTGCGTCGTTAGACGACGACCAAAAGAAAGCATTCGTCGGTATTATTGGAAAACAGCTTGCCTATTTTAAAGCGTGTGCCGAACGACAGTTAGAAACAACCGTAGATGCCGCAGTGATAGGAAGGCCCGTTAAGTTTCACGGTACGCGAGGCGAGGCAGGTAATGCCCAAGCTGTACAAATTATGCAAGATGCTGCAAGTGATGCCGGCTTCAGAGCCGTCAGCTTTTTAGAAGAGCCTATTGCAGCAGCGTACAAAATTGAACAAACCCTTACTGAAGAAACTACGGCGCTTATCGTTGATATCGGCGGTGGTACCACAGATATTTGTTGTATTAATTTAGCCGCTGAGAGGAACAACCAGTTAAATCGCAATCAAGATGTGCTGGCGGTGACGGGGCGACGTTTAGGCGGTATGGACTGTGACAAAAGCTTGGTGATGAAAGCGTTGGCACCAGAGATGGGGCTTGGCCTTAAAATGACCAATGGCCTACCTGTGCCTCCTACCTATTTTTCAGATATGTGTGCCGTTGATAATATACCTGCGCTAACACGGTTTTTTTCAGATGATTATGGTCTCGATATTGCGCAAACAAAATCTATTACATCATCACCTGAGCAGTTAGACCGGTTACTTATCGTGCAAGAAAATAAGCTCTCAGCGCGCGTCGTTAATTCAGCACGTATGGCTAAAGAGCTGCTATCGACCAAAGAAACAATCATGCTTCCTCTTCATTACATTGAGCAAGGTTTCGATGTGAAAATTACTCAAGGTGTTTTTGAACAATCAATTCAGCCTTGGCTAAGCAAGGTAAAAGCATTAGTGGTGGAGTGTTTGGAAAAAACAACCCAGCAACCCGAGGTAGTAATGATTACGGGGGGAATGAGCTTATCCCCCATCGTGATAGACGCGCTATATGAAACGCTGCTGACTGGCCTACCCAAGCTTGAGAACGACGCTTTCAACTCGGTGTGTGAAGGCCTTGCGATACAAGCGTTTAAATTTTAGTAAGCGAAGTGACGCCGCTTAATTAAGAATGTTATTTTTTTTCAAATAGATAAGTATGGCTTCAGGTGTGCCAAAGGCGTTTAACAGCATTTGCTGTGCTCTGGCTTTAACGGCGTTATCTTCTGATGAAGACAACAGGTGATACCACGTTTTCACTAATGTAATGGGTGGCGCTTGATTCATTTACTGCTCCCGTTATTCGGTCAAAATTGTGCGCGCTTACATTCTAACCTACTGTGTTTAAAAATAAGCTCTGACCAGATAAATAGAGATAAAAAAACGCGCTGTAATAAGCGCGTTTTTTACATTCTAAAAGCTGCTTTATCTTACGGCAGCATATCCTTTAAGAACCGTCCCGTATGCGAAACGTCTTGTTTAGCAATATGCTCGGGCGTGCCTTCTGCAATAATTTGACCGCCCCCTGAGCCACCTTCTGGCCCCAGATCAATCACCCAATCTGCGGTTTTTACCACATCGAGGTTGTGTTCAATTACCACTACGGTATTTCCATGGTCACGAAGACGATGTAATACTGCCAATAGCTGTTTGATATCATGAAAGTGAAGGCCGGTTGTTGGCTCGTCGAGAATATACAGTGTTTGTCCCGTATCACGCTTAGAGAGCTCTTTTGCAAGTTTAACACGTTGCGCTTCGCCACCTGATAACGTCGTTGCCGCTTGCCCTAATCGAATATATGAAAGGCCAACGTCCATCAAGGTTTGAAGTTTACGGGCGATAGCCGGAATTGCGTCGAAGAATTGTCGCGCATCTTCCACTGTCATCTCTAACACTTCATGGATATTTTTGTCTTTGTACTTTATCTCGAGTGTTTCACGATTATAGCGTTTGCCGTTACATACGTCGCACGGTACATAAACGTCGGGCAAAAAGTGCATTTCTACTTTAATAACGCCGTCGCCCTGGCAGGCTTCGCATCGACCGCCTTTTACATTAAAACTAAATCGCCCAGGCTTATAACCCCGTGACCGAGACTCTTGCGTCCCAGCAAACATTTCTCGTATTGGCGTAAATATACCGGCATAAGTAGCAGGATTAGAACGGGGTGTTCTGCCTATCGGGCTTTGGTCTATATCAACAACCTTATCGAGTTGATCTAACCCTGTCATGCTCTCATAAGGTGAAGGCTCTGATGTTGTTGCCTTATTTAATTCTGTCTGCGCAATCTTATAAAACGTGTCGTTGATAAGTGTCGATTTACCCGAGCCCGATACGCCCGTTACACATGTCATTACGCCAGTGGGTACGCGCAGGTTAACCGACTTCAGGTTATTACCTGTTGCGCCTTTTAACTCAAGCCATTTTCCATCTTTAACTTCATTGCGCTTGGTAGGAATATCAATTTTTTCTCGGCCTGAAAGATATTTCCCGGTAAGCGAGTGCTCACTGTTTTTAATATCTTCAAGTGAGCCTTCCGCGATAATTTCACCGCCATGTACCCCAGCACCAGGGCCAATATCGACAATGTAATCTGCTTCGCGAATTGCATCTTCGTCGTGCTCTACAACCAGAACCGTATTGCCTAGGTCACGTAAGTGTCTAAGGGTTTTTAGTAAGCGCTCGTTGTCACGCTGGTGCAGTCCAATCGACGGCTCATCTAAGACGTACATAACGCCTACCAGACCGGCGCCAATCTGACTGGCCAAACGAATACGCTGCGCTTCACCGCCTGATAGTGTATCTGCACTGCGAGACATGCTTAAGTAATTAAGCCCAACATTCACTAAGAAGCGCAGACGGTCCAAAATTTCTTTTAAGATCTTCTCTGCAATTTGCGCTTTCTGCCCTGACAAATCTAAGGTTTCAAAGAAATCGTAGGCATCAGAAATTGACATCTCAGCAATGGCTGGCAACGTCGTTTCTTGAATAAAAACATTTCTAGCTTCAATACGAAGGCGCGCACCGTTACAACTATTACAATGTTGCTGACTTAAATACTTTGATAACTCATCGCGCACTGCATTCGACTCTGTTTCACGGTAACGACGCTCCATATTCGGGATAATCCCTTCAAACGGATGCTTGCGCTCCATGATGTCACCGCGTTCATTAATATATTTAAACGACAGTGATTTACCTTTTGAGCCATATAGTACGATATCTTTGTGCGCGTCACTGAGAGACGCAAACGGCTTGGTGAGGTCGAAACCATAATGGTCGGCCACCGCTTGTAGCATTTGAAAGTAGTAGTAGCTGCGCTTGTCCCATCCGCGAATTGCACCACCAGAAAGGCTTAATTCGTCATTACCCACCACGCGTGTAGGGTCGAAAAACTGACGCGTTCCTAGACCATCACAGGTTGGGCACGCGCCTGCGGGGTTATTGAATGAGAACAGACGAGGCTCAAGTTCGCTTATACTATAACCGCAGTGTGGGCAGGCGAAGTTAGCAGAAAAGATAATTTCTTCTGCGTCTTTGTCATCCATATCAGCGACTACGGCATTGCCGCCCGCCAAACTTAGTGCGGTTTCAAACGATTCTGACAAACGCAGTGCCATATCATCCCGCACTTTAAAGCGGTCAACCACCACTTCAATGGTGTGCTTTTTGTGAAGGTCTAGGGGAGGGGGATCTGATAAATCACACACCTCTCCATCGATACGGGCGCGTATAAAACCTTGTGCAGACAAGTTTTGAAGCGTTTTAACATGCTCGCCCTTACGTTCTTTTACGATAGGCGCAAGAAGCATTAGCTTACTGCCTTCAGGCATACCCAATACTTTATCGACCATTTGACTGACGGTTTGTGCATCAAGAGGTACGTCATGATCAGGACAACGCGGCGTGCCAACACGGGCAAACATCAAGCGCAGGTAATCGTAAATCTCAGTGATCGTACCTACCGTAGAACGTGGGTTATGCGACGTAGATTTTTGCTCGATCGATATCGCTGGTGAAAGCCCCTCAATATGATCAACATCAGGCTTTTCCATCATGGAAAGAAATTGTCTAGCATAAGCCGACAATGACTCAACATAGCGACGTTGGCCTTCTGCGTACAAGGTATCGAATGCGAGAGACGATTTACCAGAGCCAGACAGGCCCGTAATCACCACCAGTTTGTCTCGTGGCAGTGTTAAATCGATATTTTTTAAGTTGTGGGTGCGGGCACCGCGTATTTCGATTTTATCCATTGAAGCCTAGATGAGAGAAAAAAGAATCAGTATGCCATAGTCGTCAAGTAAAGTGATATGACAATGCTAGTAGAACTTATACTGAGCCACGTATGATGGGATCAACTTACGATTGTTTTAATCGAATATTGGAATCGTGGGTATAAGACCTTATTATGCTAAACTTCGCGTCCAACGTGCCAAAGAGGAACTCTCCAGATTTGAACGCTTTTGAATTGCGCGCCGCACTGGCGCTAGCATCGGTTTATGTATTGCGCATGATGGGCCTCTTTATGGTGATGCCCGTTTTGGCTATTGCCGCAATGGATTACCCTGATTACTCGCCCATGATGGTGGGATTGGCAGTGGGCGGTTATGGCCTCACGCAAGCTGCGCTACAAATTCCTATGGGCATGATGTCAGACAAATGGGGGCGTAAACCCGTTATTCTTTTCGGCCTGGCTGTGTTTGCAGGCGGAAGCTTTATCGCAGCACATGCAGACAGCATGGCTATGTTAGTGGTTGGCCGTATCCTACAAGGCGCAGGCGCTATTGCAGGTGCTGTGATGGCACTAGCGACAGACGTCAGCCGAGAAAGTCAGCGGGCAAAAGTACTCGCCATCATTGGGGTGGCAATTGGACTCTCTTTTTATTTAGCGGTGTTGTTAGGCCCTATTATCGCTAACCGTGCAGGCCTCGCAGGCATATTCGCTATAACCGGTATACTCGCGTTGCTTTGTATGCCACTTGTGAAATGGGTTGTTCCTAATGGCGAGCCTCTAAGCAGTGGAGAAACCTTACCGCAAAAGGGCCAAATTAAGCGTCTAGTCATGTCTTCTCAATTATGGCGTTTGAACGTTGGCGTTATGATCCTCCACATGCTTATAACGTTACTATTCGTGCAACTTCCCGTAACACTGCTTGGCTTAGACATGCGCCTAGAAACGCATTGGACTGTGTATTTGCCCGTGCTAGGACTATCTGTCCTTGGTTTGATTGTTATGATGGGGATCGCACGAGGACGAACGCCTAAATCTTTTTTATTATTTGGCGTTGCGATGATGGGAAGCGCTTTTCTTTTGCTTAGCCTGTCAAATGGTAATTGGTGGTTATTAACCGCAGCCGTCGTATTATTTTTTACTGGTTTTAATTACCTCGAGGCTAACTTTCCTGCTTTAGTATCAAGTATTGCGCCGCCCGGAGAGAAGGGAACCGCGATGGGCATTTACGCTAGTTTTCAATTTTTCGGCGCATTCTTAGGCGGTATGTTGTCAGGTATTATCACCGATGTCTGGTCGCCTGAATATGCTTACGTGCTCGGTGCTATCAGTACGGTGTTATGGCTATTTGTCCTGTTTGGTTTAAAAGAAGTCAGCAAGGTTAAGCGAGTCATGATGAATACGTCGTTTGACAGCCTAGATATTTCAACGATATCGAGTGCGCAGATTGAACATAGTTTATTGCACGTTGACGGCGTTATTGAAGCATCGATGACCAATAACAAAGATGCGGTCTATCTGAAAGTGAACCGTGACTTTGACCCAGTACAGGCGAGAAAAGTATTGGATACTGCAGGCTAACGACGGAAACAACAAAACCCATGCAGGGTAAGGAGATGCCGATGCTAGATTTAACCGGTTTTGGTGCGATTATTTTTGATATGGATGGCACATTAATCGACTCGATGGGCGTACATATCAAAGCGTGGGAGGCAACGTGCCATCATTTTGGTTACCCATTTGATGCAGACTACCAGTACAGTTTAGGCGGCGTACCGAGTGTGCAAACGGCAGCATTGATGAATGCTAAATACGCAAAAGATGATGACCCGTTCGAGGTGGCCGCATATAAGCAGCAAGTATTTGAACGTTTGGAGAACATTCCGCCGCTCATCAGCGACACTTTTCAAATCTTTGAACATTATAAAACGACATTGCCTATTGCAGTAGGCACTGGGGCGGACAAGCAGCACGCAAAGTGGTTATTGTCGCACTACGGCTTACTTGAGCAATTAGGCGCCTTAGTCACCGCCGATGATGTCACATATGGAAAACCGCATCCAGAGACATTCTTAAAGGCAGCAGAGCAATTGCAGGTTGCGCCGCAACACTGTGTAGTATTTGAAGATACGGAGATGGGCCGAAAAGCTGCTATTGATGCGGGCATGCAATGTATTATGGTCGTCAATACAAAAGTTCAATTACCCTAACGCGCGATAATAATTAAGTTATATTGCAGATACGCCCTGTGCGTCGCAGTGGTGTAAGATACTGCGCTTGACCCTCATTGCGGCGCTTTCTACCGCTGCTGACACGGCGTCAGCAATAACAGTATTGGCATCAACATTATTATTGGTTTTAACGCTTTTACCTTTATAAATTGCTTGCGGTGAAAAGTTGTGTGACACGCCGGGTTTGTATTGAGCACCAAGCACGACCGTAGCGACAATGTTTTCCCCTAGTGTTTTAACAAATACACGCTGTAGTTCAATTTTAACGCTATGTTCAGACGGGCTGTCACCACTGACATTCATGCTATCTAAGCGCGATGTGAGTAAATCAAGAACGGGCGTTTCACTTCCCGTATCAGACGTGAAAAAAGCGACTTTATTTTGTCGAGTATCCTGTAAGGATGCCAGATGAAGGGGGCACTCTTCTGCACGCTGGGTAGACGCCAGGTGCGCTTTTCGGTTTTGCTCAGGGATAAGTGACGTCGATAGCTCGGGCGTTGATCCACAACCCGTTATAATTGTTAGTGCGGCAAAACCGCCTACAACGTGGGACAAACCAGTCAGTTTTTTCACAGAATTCTACGCCAATGTTGTCATGGTAATGTACACTCATTTGTAGTGTCAGAGTATAAAACGAATGTAATAGTTTCAATATCCCGTTTTTGTGACAATCTGTTTCAAATTGGGAATTGTAGTTATGGCACCAACGGTAAAACAAGGATAGTGCAATGATATTGAAAAGATTAGGCGCAATAGGGTTAAGTGTTCTCGCGCTTTCATCGTGTGCCATTGATGTGACGTCTAAAGCATTCTTTTACCAAGACAGCACGCCAAGCCCTCTTAGGATGACGACGCTCCATGCGCAAATAAACAGTGATGAGAGTTCTGCAGGAATTACTCGCGTAGAACTTTTGAATAGTGAAGGAATAACCCTTAGAGGGGTAGCGGTTGCTTACGCAAACCCTGTCGCTAATATTGTTTTTTTCCCCGACAACCGTATGCCATTAAGCGAAAATAACGGCTTACTTCACCGCGTGGGAAGCATTCCTGCAAATATCCTTTGGATGGATTATCAGGGGGTAGGCAGTAGTGACAAGTCGCCGGCATTTCGTATTGATAATGTCAAAGCCGACGCGCTAATTACTTTTGATTACGTAAAAGGCTCGTTTGACAATACTTTGCCAACCATAATACATGGACGAGGTATTGGAGCTTACTTTGCCAGTTATGTGGCCGCGAATCGACAGATAGATGGGCTTGTATTAGACGGTGCATTCAATAATATTTCTGACTATATTGCCAACATGATGCCAGGCTTATCTAATTCGATTACTAGCATGCGATTACAAAGCGATGTGCATGATATGCAGATTGCACCGATACTTCGACACTACGACGGACCATTGTGGTTAGTTGTCGGTGAAAAGGATGTGATTACCCCCCCAGCAGTTAGCGAAGCCCTGTTAGGTGAGTCGTTAAGTGCACACAAGCACCTTTCTATTATTCCCGGTGCCCGACATAAAAATACGTTAATGTCACCTTATGCGGTAGAGGAATATCGTCGATTTCTTAGTCAGCTGACTATGCAGTGATGGACGTTGTTTTTCACCGTCATAAGGCTGTGGATAAAATGTGGATTACCCTGTTATTAACTCTGTTAATAGTTATTACACGTTACTGATCCAGATCGCGAAGATGAAGGTTTAATAAGCCATTTTTATCAATAAAATCAGAGGTAAGTAGGTTGTTCGGTTAGATCTCCGATTTGCCTGATCGAATATTTTTTTGCGATCAGTCAGTTACCTCATTTGGGGATAAATCTTTTATCGATCGGATCAAAGCGCAGCGGTTGTCAATGCTTTTTTACTAAGAATTTTTAGAATATAAAAGCAAAATGTAGGGAGCAGTTAGGTCAAAACTGATAGGGTAAAAACCGTCGTTGTTACCCTAACAGACTATACCCGTACTATTGAATCTCGCTTTACCACGGTAGGTGTATACTTAAACGTAAGCCCGTCTTCAGGTTTGTTTCCCGAGGCATATTTTAATGCAAGTTCAGCAGCTTTTGCTGCCATCATTTCTATCGGGTAGCGAAGCGTGGTCAATTTTGGTCTGCAATATTTTGCGAGCAACACATCATCATATCCCACGACTGATACTTCTTCAGGAACCGCAATGCCATGGTCTTGTAGCATTGTCATTGCGCCAGACGCCATTGCGTCGTTGTACGCAAGCACGGCAGTAAACTTCGCCCCTGTTGCAAGCAAGTTTTGCATAGCAAGTTCGCCACCCTCTTGATCGGGCGTTGCATATTCAATCATGCTATCAGGCAATGAAAGCCCTGCTGCTCTCGTAGCTTCTTGAATGCCCTCAAGACGTTGATTAGGATCGTCAATACGGTATTGGCTACTTATAACTGCTACGTGTTTGTGACCTTGACTAATCGCATGCTCAGCCATTAAACGGCCGCCGGTAACGTTATCTAACCAGACACAGCGGTTGGCTATTTCGGGAATATACCGGTTAATCAGGACGAAGCCGGGAATTTGGTTTGCAAAATCAATAAGGGTCTTATCGTCTAGTGCTTTACTATGAACGACCATGGCTTCAACACGATGCTCAAGTAATGTCTCTATGGCGCGAAGTTCGGTTTCTTTTTCAATTGACCCCGCACTTAGCAATATTTGCACGTTGTTTTTTCGCGTTACGGTTTCAACACCATGAGCGAGCATGGCAAAGAAAGGGTCGTGTAACTCAGCAAGCACTACACCTAATGAGGCGCTTCGTTTAGTCACTAAAGCACGCGCGTTTGCGTTGGGACGGTATCCCATCTCGACCATTATCTCTTTCACGCGTTGGCGTGTGTCTTTGCCCACTTTAGGACCGTCGTTAATGACGCGTGAGACAGTGGCGAGTGACACACCCGCAGCTTGTGCAATATCTTTTATCGTAGCCATAAGTACAACAATGAGTAAGTGTTATTAATGCTTGATACGAGTTTACGTAACTACACGTTAAATTCGTACTGAATTTTAAAAAACGGTTACGTCGAGCGTTACGTTGATTGTACAGACTAACGTAAATTGGCTAAAAAACATAAAATTCTTGCTATGTTTTAGGTTGTAACTGGCAAAAGAAAACGTATACCCTTTATGTCTTGAATGCTTTTGTAATAAGGTCGTTGATAAAAATATGAAAACTAGCACTGCGCACTTTGGCTCGATAGATGGGCAAGCGGTTACTGCTTTTACAATAGAAAATGCGTCGGGTATTCAAGTCACTATTTTAAATTACGGTGGCATTATTCACTCATTATTAATACCGGATAAAAATGGTATGCCACATGAATGCGTATCCTCTTGTACCGACCTTAATGCGTATGTCAAAGACCCAAGCTATCGAGGTGCTATCGTTGGGCGGTATGCCAACCGAATAGGTAACGCAACATTTGCGCTTAACGGGGAAACCTACCATTTAGACGCGAACGGCGGCGCTCATAACCTTCATGGTGGTATTGCTGGCTTTAATAAAAAAATATGGCACGCTGAAATGCAAGAGGCTAATGACTGCGTAGCACTTTGTTTGTCATTGGTGAGTGAAGACGGAGAAGGGGGATTTCCTGGCAATGTTAAGGTTACTGCGACCTATACGCTATCGAACGATAACAGTCTTACGTTTCACGTAAAGGGTGAAACCGACAAAGCTACACCACTTAGCATCACTCAACATGCTTACTTTACATTGAGCAAAGCGCCGACAGTAGATAGTACAGAGGTTAAGATTGCCGCCAGTGCAATAACGGATGTCGACGAAACGCTATTGCCTACAGGTGATATATTACCTGTTGCTAACACGCCTTTTGATTTTTCGACACTACACGCAATTAGCAGTAATCAAACCCTAACACACCCATTATTTGAACAGGTTGGGGGGTATGATCATAATTTTATTGTAGATTGTAATAACGACGATACGCCTCAAGCTGAAGTTTATGCTGCGGATACGGGTATTCATTTAGCGCTTTACACGAGCCTACCGGGGGTTCAGTTTTATACCGGTGAATTGCACGGCAAAAAACCGTTAGGGGCCTTATGCCTGGAGCCTCAATATTTTCCAGACTCACCGAACCAAGATACCTTTCCTTCATGTATTGTTTACCCTGACAAACCATACAATGAGACAATTCGGTATGTATTTGCAATAAAATGAATTAGCGTATCGCTTGTTACGAAATGTACGTTTTTTTAACATAAAATTTTCTTTGTTTCACAATTGATATATAACGCTGCTTGCTATACTATTTAGGGTAAACGTTTAACCATCAAGAAAGTGTTTTTCTTGTAAACAATGAGACCGACTAATGGGAACGCCTTTCGACCCTACAAATGACCCGCACCGTCGCTATAATCCGTTATTGGGAGAATGGGTGCTTGTATCGCCTCATCGTGCAAAGCGGCCATGGCAAGGGCAGTCTGAAGAGCCTTCTAACGAGCAGAAGCCTGCTTATGATCCCACGTGTTATCTTTGCGCGGGCAACACCCGAGTGAACGGTGAAGTGAACCCGGCTTACACAGGCACATTTGTATTTGAAAACGACTTTGCCGCGCTTAAAAAAGACACTCAAGAAACAAGTGAAAAATCAGGTCTGTTTCAATTTGAAACCGAACAAGGCTGTAGTCGCGTTATTTGCTTTTCCCCCGATCATAGTAAAACCCTACCTGAATTGACGAACGAAGAGCGCGTAGAGGTGGTGAATTGCTGGAAGGCGCAAACTAAGGAACTCGGTGAATTCTACCAATGGGTTCAAGTTTTTGAGAACAAAGGTGCGATGATGGGATGCTCTAATCCACATCCTCACGGCCAAGTTTGGGCGCAACAACATGTTCCCACCGACCCAGCAAAAAAACTGGTTCAGTTAAGAGATTATTATAAAAACCAAGATAGTCCGCTGTTGTTAGATTATGCGAAACAAGAAGTTGAAAAAAATGAGCGGGTAGTATGTAAAAACGACGATTGGGTAGTTGTTGTTCCTTATTGGGCGGCATGGCCGTTTGAAACGTTATTACTGCCGTTGTTTGATGTTCAATCGTTACATCATCTAAATGATGAACAGTCTATGTCGTTAGCCGCCATCATTGGTGATATTACTGCACGTTACGATAACCTATTTGAAACGTCTTTCCCTTATTCTATGGGCTGGCACAGCGCACCTTTTGATAAAACGTCGCATCCTGAGTGGACGCTTCACGCGCATTTTTTTCCACCATTGCTGCGCTCATCGAGCGTACGTAAATTTATGGTAGGTTACGAAATGATGGCAGAAGCACAACGAGATTTAACACCAGAACAGGCCGCAGACCGATTGAAAGCACTCTCAACTGTGCATTATAAAAAAAACGAGAGCACTAATGGATAATCGAACTTTATCATCACATTTTGAACGACACTTTGGCGAGTCACCTTCGTTTATTACTCACGCTCCAGGCCGTGTAAATTTGATAGGCGAACATACAGATTACAACGGGGGATATGTATTTCCTGCTGCAATAAACTTTGGCACATGGGTATGTGCAAGTAAGCGTGACGATAACAATATTGTGGTTGTGGCGAATGACTTCGACAATGCGAAGAACCAATTCTCATTAAATGATATTACGTTTGATGAAAATCAGGGGTGGGCGAATTATGTCCGTGGTGTTGCCAAAGTATTGGATGAGGCCTTACCGGGGCTCGGTGGCGCAAATTTATTTGTAACGGGTAATGTACCGCAGGGGGCAGGACTTAGTTCATCTGCGTCTTTTGAAATTGCTGTGCTAAAAGCACTGAGTGCTCTTTATGATTTACCATTAGACGGTGTAAAAGCCGCATTACTCGGGCAAAAAGCTGAGAATACGTTCGTTGGGTGTTCTTGCGGCATTATGGACCAACTTGTCTCAGCAATGGGGCACGAAGGCAATGCCATGCTGCTCGATTGTCAGTCGCTTGAAATACAGCATTCACCGCTTCCAAGTACCCATCAAATTGTCATTATAAATTCGAATGTAAAACGTGGATTAGTTGATAGCGAGTACAACTTACGTCGCCAACAATGTGAACAAGCTGCCGAAATAATGGGTGTCGGATCGTTGCGTGAGGCAACGTTGACGCTATTAGAAACGACAAAGTCAAAAATGCCAGATGTTGTTTACCGTCGAGCTCGCCATATATTGACTGAAAATGAACGAACATTAGATGCATGTGAAGCGCTTAAAAATGGTGATATTGAAACGGTCAGTAAAGCGATGGCGCAATCGCATGCCTCTATGCGTGATGATTTTGAAATTACGGTTTCTCCTATCGATTTTATCGTTGAAATTGTTCACGATGTGCTGGGCAAAACAGGCGGTGTTCGTATGACTGGCGGCGGCTTTGGTGGCTGCGTGGTTGCATTAGTGCCAACAGACAGTGTTGATAAGGTTAAAGCCACTGTAGAGCAACGCTATGCTGACAAAACAGGCTACCATGCAGATATTTATGTTTGCACGGCAACGCAAGGTGCATTTGCATAATGCATAGCTAAGCAACGTTTATGTAATAAGAGTAAAAATTTAGTGTGTCCCCTATGCCGTATTGATTCTAATACGGCTTTTTTTTGCCATTAACCATTTCGGCAAATAAAGTTGGAATGAAACATGTTAATGAAATATGTTATTCATTAATAATGCTGCTGATAATTCAAAACCACATCGAAAGAATTCAAGACGGTGTGACACGTGAAACCGCACAATAACGAAAAAATTAAACGGCGTATTTTATGGCCATCTAGACGCCATACCCCACGCTTTGAACCTAGGGACAAACGATGAAATTAGCCTCTTTAGATATCGCGCTCTTTATATTTTATGTCGTAGCGCTCATCGCCGTAGCATGGTGGGTGTCACGTGAAAAACAAGGGCACGAAAAAGATACAAACGACTATTTTCTAGCGGGCTCAAGTCTTCCTTGGTGGGCAATTGGTGCGTCGTTAATTGCCGCAAACATTTCAGCGGAACAAATTATTGGTATGTCTGGCTCTGGCTATCAAATTGGGTTAGCCATTGCGTCTTATGAGTGGATGGCGGCCATTACACTCATCATCGTAGGCAAGTATTTCCTGCCCATATTCCTTAAGCACAAAATATACACCATGCCCCAATTTTTAGAACAGCGTTACGACCATCGCGTGCGTAAGGTCATGGCTATTTTTTGGTTAGGGGTATATGTATTCGTAAACTTAACCGCTGTACTGTGGCTTGGGGCATTAGCTATCAATACTATTGCCGGTGTCGATTTGGTTTACGGGATGGTGTTTCTAGGCGCGTTTTCACTTGCGTATTCTTTGTATGGCGGGCTTAAGGCGGTAGCACTTACCGATATCATTCAGGTAGTGTTACTGGTTTTTGGTGGGTTATTTCTTTCCTACACAGCACTGAATTTAATAAGCGATGGAAATGGACCACTTCAAGGTTTTATTGACCTGACCAATCAATTACCCGAAAAGTTCGATATGATTCTATCAACCGATAACCCGCACTACATGGACTTACCGGGCATCTCGGTATTGGTAGGAGGAATGTGGATTATGAACCTTTCCTATTGGGGGTTTAATCAATATATTATTCAGCGAACGCTAGCAGCGAAGAGCCTTCAGGAAGCACAAAAAGGCATTGCGTTTGCAGCGTTCCTGAAACTACTTATGCCTCTTATTGTTGTGTTGCCAGGCATAGCTGCGGTGCTACTTGTGCCTGATTTAGCCAAGCCTGATCAAGCTTATCCTAGCCTGATGACCCTGATGCCAGTTGGATTAAAAGGTGTTATTTTCGCAGCGTTAGTTGCCGCTATAGTATCTTCACTTGCTTCAATGACGAACAGTGTTTCTACCATTTTTACTATGGACATCTATAAAGACAAGCGACCCAATGAACCTCAACAGCACTACGTAAAAGTAGGGCGCACAGTAAGTGTCGTGGCACTAGTCATTGCCATGCTTGCAGCAAAACCATTGCTTGGTCAATTCGATCAAGCATTCCAGTATATACAAGAATTTACTGGGTTTTTCACACCGGGAATTTGTGCACTATTTGTATTGGGTATGTTTTGGAAAAATACGACAGCTAACGGTGGTTTAGCGGCAGCACTAGGCTCGTTTTTACTTAGCATCGTATTTCGACAGTTTTGGCCTGAATTGCCGTTTATTGACCGAGTCGGTATTGTCTTTTTACTGTGCGTTGGGCTAGCGGTGTTGATTTCTCTATATGAAAAGAAAGGTGTGCATGAAAATGCAGTTGCATTAGATGAGGTCAACTTTGGCACATCGAAAGGGTTTAACGTTGCAGCCATTGCCGTCGTATTCTTGCTTGTCGCCTTTTATAGTGCATGGTGGTAGATCTCCACTTTCGATGAACAGTGGCGAACTACACGAAGGTTCAGCCGACTTCCTTAAAGCAAATGAGTAATATCGTTGTGTAAGAAAAACTGCGTTTTTCGAATGTAAAATACGATATACTGTGTGAACTATACCCATTCACTTTCGCGCTTGCTGCTACTTTAATCAGCTGCAAGCCAATAAATACGTTACAGGAGATATCAATGGCAACGAAAGGCGTTAACAAGGTTATTCTTGTAGGAAACCTTGGCAATGATCCTGAAGTAAGATACATGCCGAACGGCAATGCTGTTGCTAACTTAAGCCTCGCGACAAGCGAAAGCTGGAAAGACCAACAAGGTCAGATGCAAGAGCGTACCGAATGGCACCGCTTAACCATGTATCGTCGCTTAGCTGAGATCGCTGGGGAATACCTTAAAAAGGGTTCTCAAATATACGTTGAAGGTAAACTTCAAACACGTAAGTGGCAAGATCAGCAAGGTCAGGACAAATACACTACCGAGATCATTGTTGACCAAATGCAAATGCTTGGTGGTCGTGGTGGCGACGCAGGTGGCGGCAACGGCGGTTATCAGCGTCAGCAAGGTAATCAGCAAGGTGGCGGTTATAACCAAAATCAAGGTGGTGGTTATCAGCAGGGCGGTCAGCCTGCACAACAAGGTGGTGGCTTCAACCAAAACCAAGGTGGCGGTGGCTACAATCAAGCGCCAGCCCAAGGTGGAGGTCAGCCTCAGCCGAAAACACCGCCTATGGCAGAACCTGATTTTGACTTTGACGACGATATTCCGTTTTAGTCATAGACAAAACCTGAATATTGAAAAATGTATTAAAAAGCCGCTTTTTAGCGGCTTTTCTTATTCTAAAAGCCAATATAATGCAGCTTTTACCTATGATAATATGAAAAAAATCCTCAAACTAAGTGCTTAATTTGAATTTGCCTACGTCTTTACGCGCATCGTTTTTACTGCTTCTAACAGCAGTGTTTAGCGTGGCTGCGGTAGCCAAATCAACTATTGTATGGCTTCGTCCACCTGAAATTGGAATGAAGGTAGAGGGCACAACTGTCGTTAGTGGCGTGCAACACGACATCATGGCATTAATCGCATCGCAAACCCCCTCTTTTATTCATCGCTTTGAATCTTACCCATTAAAACGAAACTGGTCATTGGTTCGTGATAACGACACGCCAGATACGGTTTACTGTTTTTACGGTGCGGCCTACAACGATGCGCGCAGTACGTGGGGGTATTATACTAAACCAACGTCTATGGCACTTCCTTATACCATTGCGAGCAAAGAAGGGGCGCTGGACGACTACGTTGATAACGATGGTCACGTTTCATTAGCATCACTGTTTGCGGGTGGCAAAACCACGGTTATGTATGATGGCATCAAGAACCTCTGGGCGGAAAAAGTCCTTTCGTTTTCGACCCCAAAAAATATCGTCCCTATGAATGTAATTGGTAAAGATGTATTCGAGCATACGTTAGAACTTATTGAGTTAGGGCGTATCGATTTTGGATATGTGTCAGACAAAGAACTCTCTTTGATAACAGATGACAGGCGTGCAATGTTATCTGAATATTCAGTTATTGAATTAGCGAAAGAAGTCAGAGAGTTAGATCGTATATTATGCTCCAAAAACGCACTGGGTTTAGCCGCTACTCAACAGCTAGACAAGGCACTAGATATCATTTCTCAAGACCCCGACCTATCTAAAGAGCTCGGCAGTCTAAATTTCTCAATGTTGGGTTATCCAAGCACAAGAAAGCCAACCTATCTTCGCTATTGGGATTTATATTTCCCTATAACACCTTCAGTGGTTAGCGTGAGTAGCAGCGATAATCAGTAGTTGCCTATTTGTATCACCCGTTTTATCGACGCTTAATGCTACCTAAAATGCCATTTTAGGTAATCGTTTTACCTCTTTTGGGTTTTAAGAATAGCCAATCCATTTTCCTTATTTGTAATAATTAGTTAAAATAATGCCGGTTTTCTTGCGATGTGGGCGTTACGAGGTACTATAGGAATGTTTCAATTCGTTAACAAAAAAGAGCCCTTATGAAAACGTTATCCCTATTTGCTGGTGTATTAATAGCATCTGCGTTGCCTGCACATTCTGCCCAAACGCTATATAAAAATTATCCTGCAGATGTTATACCTGCACTAAGTGAAAGTGGTGAACATCTTGTAGGGGTAAAAACGTTAGAAGTTACTTATCCAGAACCTTCATTAGCCATAGATGGTACTATGAAAAAGCGTTCTTTAACGCTTGAAGTATGGTACCCGGCCGATGCGAAATCAGAGACTGCGATATATAGCGATGAAACACGAAGCGGGCAAGTGTTTGAAATTCAAGCCGACGCGTACCGAGACGCAAACATAAAGTCGTCTGCTAATAGCTATCCTGTTGTTGTTATCTCACATGGCTATACTGGCTACAGAACCATCATGTATTACCTAGGCGAGCACCTTGCTTCTCATGGTTATGTTGTCGCTGCAATCGATCATACTGACTCAACAAACAAAGAAGTAAATTTTGCCGAAAGTCCTTTCTCTGGTTTTCCAAGCACATTATTAAACCGGTCTCGCGACCAGGTATTCACGTTAAACGCAGTAGCTGAGCATAACTTCTTCTCTTCAAAGGTTGATGCAAGTAAAGCAGGCGTTATCGGGTATTCGATGGGCGGTTTTGGTGCGGTAAGTACGGTGGGTGGATGCTATGCCTTTAGCAGTGAAGCTGCCGCAATGTTTACCGGTGTAAAAGAACCTGCAGTTGTTGAGCAAATGCAAGCAGCGCTTAATACGTGTGCCGGCGGTAATGCATCTACAGATGATGTACTTCCTGCTTGGAAAGCGGCACTCGCGTTGGCGCCATGGGGTGGTCAACATCAGCTTTTCTCAACCGAATCGCTTGCTGATATTAAGGTTCCAATGCTTTACATTGCTGGTGATAACGATGATATATCTGGCTACGACGGAATTCGTTGGTTATTCGAAAACACAGGCAATGCGCACAGTAAGTTATTAACCGTTAAGAATGCACGCCACAATGTTGCGCCTCACCCTGCGCCAGCTGAAGCGTATGGAAATGAATTTGACATAGGTAGTTATCTGGAACCCGCTTGGGATAATCAAAAGCTTAATGCTATTAATGAGCACTTTGCTTTAGCATTAATGAACTGTCATGTGAAAGACATTGCAGAAGCGTGTGATTACCTAGCGGTAGACGGCAGTAGCGACCAAGCACCGATAAACGGCAAAGCGCCGGAGCCATGGTATGGTTTTGATAACCGTTGGGCGTTAGGGCTTCAGATGGAAAGTAAAGAAGTCAAATAACGTTTTGTTGCTCAGCATAAAAAGGCCTTTTGGGCCTTTTTTTATGCCAATTATTTAGCGAATGGCAAGTGACAGGATAACCGAGTTAAGTAAAACGCTATTTTTAATTCAGTGGCGTGTCGTGAACTTTTTTAATGTAAGGGGCACTAACAGCTATAAAATAAAAACGTATAAAGGAATATCGATTGAAAACGCAGAAAACCACGTGCCTAAATAAAAGGGTAAACCAACATCGTTTGAGAAATGTTGCGCTTGCAGCAGCACTTTCCTTGTTCTCTCTTCACACTTTTGCAAATAATACGTCGCTAGCGTCCCTTCAAAAACGGTTTAGTGACGGTGACTACACGTTTGTCATAGACACACTTGTGGATAAAAATGCTAAGTCGACCAAAGAATACAATTTACTGATTTCGGCATTGATGAATGAAGACCTAGATGACGCTGAAGAAGTGGCTGAGCAATTTGTTGAGGCGTACAGCAACGATTACCGTGCTTACCATATGTATGCAAGCGTGATGGGGGCACAAGCGTCTTCTAGTATTTTTTCTGCGTTAGGTTATGCGGAAAAAGCGAAAACAAGCTTAGAAAAAGCCGTAACTATTGCGCCTGATAAAGTAGCAGTCTATCAAGCATTGATGCAGTTCCACATTGCTGCACCTTCAATCGCCGGTGGTGACACCGAAGAAGCCAAAAAGTTAGTCGATAAAATCGCAGAAATTGATGCAACCGAAGGATTGTTTTCAAAAGCTTATCTTTTGATGTCTGAAGGTGAAAAAGAGAAGGCAGTTGATATCTATAAGGCACTTGCTAAACGTCACAATGAACAAGCTCGCGCGTTATCAGATTTGGGTAATCATTACCTTCAAGGTGAAGATTATAAAAACGCCTTCGACACATTAATGCCGTTTATGACAATGCGTATCGCTGAGGTAAGTGATAAAGCATCACCTGAATGGGAAGCGTACGAAAGAGATGTGTTTAATGTGCTTTACGGGCAATATCGTATCGGTTTGGCAGCAGTGAAAAGCGGTGAGCAGACACAGGTTGGTATTCTTGCGTTGACGCAATATCTTGAAGCGGTCAAGGTTACGAACATCGATACTGCTGATTTGCCAAGCACGAACTGGGCTAATTTAAGACTGGCAGAATTGTTGCTAAATGATAATCAACTCTCAGAAGTAAACGACACGCTGATGTCGATTAATTCCAGTAATAGTGAGCGGTTCAACAAAATCCTTAAAGGTGTGAAGAAGTCATTAAAAAAGCGAGCTTAAACAGCTCGCTTTTTAAAACCTAGAGACGCCTTTATTGCGCTTTAACCGTATAGATAAGGGCAGTTTGTGGGAATAGTACTGGCAACTGCATACCGTACTTCATTAATGCTTCACCGGTGAATATTTTACCCTCTGTCTTTTGCAAGATAGAGGGGCTGTACTCTTTTAGTGTTTCAGGCCACACGCGTTCAAGCGTATAGGTTTTGTTCCTATCAAGGCCTGCGAAATAGAAGCGCGTGGGTGTAGTGCGTAATGTCTCTTTTACGCTGTTATACGCAAAGATACCTTCACTCTTGTCTTTAGAGACATAGCCAAATTTCACATTAAGACCGTCATCATCCAGTCTAAATACATCGCCAGTATGGGTTAAATGTCGGTACTGTTTGTAAAGCGCAATCGCTGATTGTAGCGTTTTTTCTTCATGCTCAGTCAGTTCCCTCGGGTCCATCTCTATTCCCATATGGCCGAACATAGACACCGCTGAACGCAGCTCTATCGGAATAGTTCGCCCAGTAATGTGACAGTCGCGAGGACCAACATGGGCGCCCATAACATCTGAAGGGAAAAAGTAAGAAAAGCCTCGCTGAATATACAGACGGTCTAGCGCATCGTTCGAGTCGGAAGTCCAAAAACGATCTGTATGGGGCAAGATACCAAGGTCCACACGACCACCGCCGGAACAGCAACTCTCTATTTCAACGCTAGGGTGCGCCGCTTTTACTCTATCGATAAGTGTATAAAGTGCAGCCATTTGACCGTGCATTGCCGGCTTGCCCTGATGATTGCCAGGATGATTAACATCTCGGTTCATATCCCATTTAATGTAGCTAATTTTAGGGTATGCACGCAGGACATCGGTAATAACGGTGTACAAGTACTCGACCACCTCAGGATTTGTTAAATCAAGTACGTATTGATTTCTAAAGGGGATCTGCGCATTATTTTTGGTGTGTAGTGCCCATTCAGGGTGTGTGCGATATAAATCGCTATCTGGGTTAACCATTTCAGGTTCAAACCAAATGCCAAACTCCATACCTAATCCAGTGACATGATCAATCAGTCCATCAAGACCATTAGGATATATTTTTTCATCTACCGTCCAATCTCCCAAGCCTGCCTTGTCATGCCTGCGACCTTTGAACCAGCCGTCGTCTAATACAAAGCGCTCAATACCCAAAGGCGCTACTTTGTCAGCTAATGCTTTAAGCGTATCTTCGTTATGGTCGAAGTAGATACCTTCCCATGTGTTGTAGTGCACAGGGCGAGGCTTGTTGTTCGCATCGTGGTTTAAGATATTCTGACGAATAAAGTTGTGAAATTGCTGTGAAAGTGCAGAAAAGCCTTGTTCAGCGAAGCCGGTATATAATAAAGGTGATGAGTAGCTCTCACCGGCAGATAACGTTATTTCGCCAGGAAAAAGAAGCTCGCCAAACTGTACGTAACTTCTGCCATCGGCCATCAGTTCAGCACGCAATTTATGATTAGCTGATGCACCTAAATGGAAGCCATAACAATCGCCGTTTAATTCTGAGGTTCCGTCAGCATAGGCAATCAGGCCGGGGAACGTGTCGTGTGACGTTTTACCTCTGCGGTTTTCGCGCACATAACTACCAAAAAATAAATCATGGTCTGTGGTCTGAAACTCTGCTGACCATCTTCCTTCAAAAGTTTTTAGCTTTGTTATAGTGGTTGGCAGAGGCAAGGTAGCTGCATTCAAATAACCAAGGTTTAGCGGGGTGTCACCGAGATTTTTGACAGAAGACACGAACGTGGCAACACTAGTATCGGCGGCTAACGTCACCGTTGTTACTAGCTGAATATGGCGCAGAGTATCTTGCGCGGTAAAGGTGAGCGCGGTATTGGAGACGTTGATATCTGTTAATGAAAACCCTGCGGACCACTGATCGGCGTCGCCGAATACCTCTAATCCTGGCTGGGCGGTCCAACCTTCACCATGGGTAGGCACCAAAGTAATAGGTGGCTCTACCACAGGTGCACACTTGGCTTCTTGACGGGTGTTTAATAACGTAAGCATCTCAGGCGTGGTATCGTCGCTAAGAGGGGCACCGTAGTAAATCAACGTCGGCATCGAGCCTTGGCAATCAAAAATAAGTGTCGCTTTATCATTAGACAGGCGAGTGAAAGTAGGTAGTAATGACATGCTGTCCTCGAAGAAATTAAAGTATAAAAATAGCGTTGTCTGGCTCTACGTTGTCAGTGCCAGCAATAACTACATATATCGTCGCTCATCGCAGCCACTGCGAATGCTTGCACACATTGAATGTACTATTCGCTAGTAGAAAGCTTCATTCCCACCTTCTTGATGGGGTTATCAGCACCTTGAGTCAGTTGTACAAGGCGGTTGTATTGCCTTAGTGACAACATCATGGCATTGATAGCTAACAAAAGCCCTTGGCTATGCAAATCGAAAATGTGTTCGGCGGTCAGTGAGGCAAACTGTGACTCATTAATGGTGAGAAGGTTGCTAATGACCTTTGTTGTGCCATCTTCAAAATGCAAGGTAACATCTAACGGCGAAAGTAAGTTCAACGAGTCTAGAATAGAGAGAAACGATGCAGTTTGCTGTTGGCCTGTTACCAAATCAGTAAGCATCGATTGATAGCGTTTAAGTAGACTCGTCGGCTCTCCGTCGGTTGCAAATAAGCGGTTAGCTTGATCGTTGCCAGTGCTTGAAAACCTATCAGAAGCGGTATCTATTAGCATTGATACACCGTGGTCCTCAATAGCATAGTTAAATGGATAGCACTGGATGCTTAGTGGTACCGCATGCCCCATCCATTTATCGTCGTTACAAAATACGTTACCAAACTCTTCAAAACCTACAACTGCTGCTAGGCTACGTGTATTGGTTGAGGTATCAGTAGTAACAACAATAGGCATACAACCGCTGATACTCGCTATTTCATTAAAACCTACCGTCACTGCATTAAAGCGTTTAGCGTGAGAGAAAGTATCATCACTAGCCAGTGTTGCAGCGCTATGATCGGATTTATCTAATAAAGTGTAATTAGGCATAAAATTATTGCTCAGTTTAGTGCGATATTATCGCATCAATAAGCCCACGATGAGACGGTAACATTTGCTTAAGTTGTTCTGTCAGTGTTTTGTTAAGCTGAAACTGTCGCTGGGCGAAAGAATGTAAATCCATGGTTCGGTGATACTGCACCAAATCGCTTTGATGGGACATGCCGTACAAGATATAGCGATAACTTTGGGCGCTGAAGGGTTCATACGTTGAAGGAAAGTCAGACTCTAGTATTGGACGAAACTTCCATTCTTCAAGCAAACCTTGCAAACGGTCGGGTATGGATGAGTGGCAATTGTTGTCAGCCCAAAATGAGGATTGGCGGTTGCTTAAAATATAGTGCAACTTCAAAAACTCAATTGTGCGCTCCCACATATAGGTAAGCGTGGTGTTAAAGCGCGTCGCCACATTAGGCATAATCTGTGTGTTGGCCGGGAGCTGTGCACTAAGAAGCTTAGCGCTTTGTTCAATGAGCATGAGTGACGATGCTTCCAATGGCTCTAAAAAACCACTCGATAAACCAATCGCAACACAATTTTTTTCCCAGAACCTTGTGCGATAACCGGTTTTAAATTTAATTTTTCTGAAGTCATCGTTGATTACGGTATTTGGCTGCTTGGCTTTTAAATAAGCAGTGAACGTGTCTACTGCCTCACTTTCACTCTGGTGGGCACTCGAGTGAACGTATCCAGTGCCCCTGCGAGTTTGTAGCCCGATGTCCCATATCCAGCCAGCTTGTTGCGCCGTTGAAAGGGTCTCACACGCAATGGCTTGCTGACTGTTTTCATAAGGAAGTTGGCAAACTAATGCGGTGTCAGCAAAGAGTATTGACGAGGCATCAATCAATTCCACATTAAGTGCTTTTTCAATAAGCAAAGCGGAAAAGCCTGAGCAGTCGATAAATAAATCGGCTGTCACAACACCATTGTTGGTGGTGTGTAAGCCAGTTATACCGTGGTCATCGACGTCAACGCGAGCCACATTATCCACCACATGCTCAATACCAAGCTTGTCGATACAGTGTTTTTTCACTAAGGCGATAAACATACCCGCATCGAGATGATAGCCATAGTTGGCTGAAAATCGTTGGGCTTTCGTATCGACAGGTTTTGGCGCTAACCCTAGTTCGCACAACTCAGGCTGGAAACACACTGCATGTGCGTATTGTTCAGCCTCCTGCTGTGCTAACCAATACGGGGTAATATCTGCTTGTGCTGAGCCTTGAGGAGCACTAAAAGGGTGAAAGTAACTATTTTGTTTATCGCTGGTATGCCAATCTACAAATTTACTGGCCTGTTTCAACGTTGCGCTCGCGTGCTTAATGATATCGGTCTCATCAATACCAATATCGTGAAGCGTCTTACGCATGGTTGGCCAGGTACCTTCACCTACCCCGATTGGGTGTACGTCATCAGATTCAATTAGTGTAACCCGCAAGCGCGAGACTGGGTTTGATGCTTTTGAATGTTGGGCTGCGATAAGGCCTGCTGTTAGCCAGCCGGCCGTACCACCTCCCACAATTGTTACGCTATTGATTGAAGCCATAGATTGATAGTTAAGCGTCGATGAGTCGACCGCGCCACTCTGCTTTCTGTCTAAATACAAGCCTGTTTAGCAGAAGCGCTAGTGCGATACAAGCCACCAATGTTACCAACATCAAATGGATATAATGCAAGCCAAAGGGGGCGTGTACAAAACTAAAGTATGCATAAAGTGCCACACCAAAAATAACAGAGGCGATGCCGGCGTTTGCATTAACGTTATTAAACAATAATCCCACGATGAAAATGGAAAGTATTGGCATGCTCAGCAGCCCAAACAGCTGTTGGAGAAGGTTAATAATACTTTCAGCCTGTGCATAAACAGGCACCATAAGAAGAGACACGACGGTCAAAATTGCAGTAACAACACCGCTTAATTTCGCAACGTTAGGTTTCTTTTGGAAGTACGCTTCGTGAATATCACACACATACAGCGCAGTCGCTGAGTTTAGATTACTGTTATACGTGGTTAATACCGCAGCGGCCAACGCTGCTGCAAATACACCTGATAACCAATCTGGAAGTACATCGCCAACCAGGGTTCCGTAAGCAGCGTCGTTTATGTCGCCATACAGCTTAAATGAGATGATCCCTGGAACAACAATAATGGTTGGAACGATAATAAAGCGGATGATTGCCGCGGCATAAACGCCTTTCTGTGCTTCTTTCAAGTTAGGGGCAGCCATTGCTCGCTGCGTAATTACTTGGTTAGTGCTCCAGTAGAAGGTTTGTATGAAGATCATGCCGGTTAACAACGTGTGCCAAGGCAAAGGAGAGTCATTGTCGCCTATCAACGTTAAACGCTCTGCTGGGATGCCTGAAAAATCAAAATCGATTGCAACAAACGCAAGTACCACCACGACAATCGCCATGGTGAGTAATAGAACGCCCGAGTAAGTATCGGATACTGCCACTGCGCGAAGACCACCAAAAATAGCGTATAAAGCACCGATAAGTGCAAATGCGGTAGCAACATACATCAATGGGATATCAACATTGAACATGTTGATCATAAACAACGAGCCTGAATAAATTACCGCAGGCATAAAAATAAAGCTGCTCCCTAGGAAAAAGAGCAATCCAATCAACGCACGAATATGCTTATTGTTATAGCGCATTTCTAACAACTCAGTGGTTGTTGTGCATTGATAGTGATAGTAAACAGGAAGGAAAATTCGAGCTAAAATAATGAGGCCTACCACGGCAGCGAATTCCCACCACGCGAGCAGCGCCATTTGGTTACCGTTCATCCCAACAAGTTGGTCGGTACTAAGATTTGTTAAAGTAATTGAACCAGCGACGAAAATCCACGTCAGCCCTCCGCCAGCAAGAAAGTACTCTTTATTTTCACTTGCTTTACTATGGCCGTGCCCACGACACTTCAAATAGGTAAGCAACCCGATAAGCGCAGTAATGGATATAAAAACAATAAGTTGGGTTAAGCTGCCTGACACGAAAAACTCCTCAGCAGAAAAAGACAAAAGGGGGCTAAAATGCCCCCTTAATTCTTCAGATAGTATTAGAAGCTAGCGCGAACGCCAACTGCATAACGTGCACCATCGTTTACTTGCTGAACAAATTGCTCAGATAAACGACCACGGCGCGTTAATTCTTCTTCAGTAATATTGATACCTTCGAAGAATACCGTAAACGTTTCATCGATATCGTAGCTTACGCTCATATCAACTTGCGTGTAAGTCTCTGTAAAGCGTGGCTCTGTGCCACCTAACGAACTTACCGCTTCTTGCATGAAAGTTTCACGGTTGTTCAATGCTATACGCGCTTGGAAGGCATCTTTCTCGTAGAACAACGTGATGTTCTGAGAGTTACCAAGTCCAGGCAAGCTAAACTCTGCATCAGAGTTAACAATTGTCGCGTTTGCTTGGATACCGAAGCCACTTTCTAACGTGTGTAACCATGCTAGCTCTACACCTTCAACTTCAAGTGTTTCGCCATTTCTAGGACGTAGTACGCTAAATACATACTCGCCGCTGTCTAAAAATAGTGATTCATCGGCGGTTGCTGAAGCGATGAAGTCTTCCACTTCTTTATTGAATGCTGCTGCAGAGAAGTAGCTAGTGTCATCGTAATACCATTCTAATGATACATCCCAGCTAGTCGCTTTATAGGGTTGTAGGTCAGTATTACCAGCTTGCGCTTGAAGGTTACCTGGACGTGAAACGGTTACGTTAAACACAGGTACCAAATCGTCCATCATTGGACGAGTAAGCGTTTCAGCGTAAGCATAACGTAGGTAAAGGTCGTCGGTAAGTTGCAACTTAACGTTTACGTTAGGCAATAACGAAGAGTAGCTGTTTGTCTCGTTAACCGGCGTACCCGCTGCGGTAGCGAAAACGACGTTTAAGTCTGACGGATCGTTAGGGATGGGTTCAAGATCTTGTACTTGCTGACTTGTTCCATCTACAGACGTATTCGTTTCGCTATAACGGAAACCGAAGTTAACGTCTAACGGCATGTCTGAAATTTCAGTTGAGAAATAGAACTGTGCGTATGCACTTAAAATTTCTTCGCCGACTACGAATGAATCGTTACTTGGTTGAGGGTTAGCAATGTTGGTTGCATCAACGGCTGCACGAGCGGCTTCAAATGGGATACCGTAGGTATCTGCTAAAGCTTGTACACCTGCATCAGACGTTGCGTAATCAAAGAATGCTTCAGGGTCGTAAGTAAGCCACTGATTAGGTACACCTGAGAAATAGTTCTCTGCAGTAAATACAGTAAGCAACTCATCAGGCAAATCTACTTGGTAGCCACAGAAAACGCCACATGCAGAGGCAAAACGACGTGTGTTTGATTTTTCACGGTCTTGGTAGTAAACACCGAAATCAGCTTTATAGAATGCATTGTCCGAATCAGGAACCCATGTAAAGTCTGCACGGTATTCTGAAATCGTATCTTCTGTGTCGAAACCATTACGCTCGTTGTAATGCATACGACCTAGTGAAGGTGTTTGTAATGCTGCGTCACCGCCAGCAACGGCCAACGTAGGTGTAGCGCCTGAAAAGTCAACGCTGTACTCGTTGTTGTAACCCACAACGGTAAAGAAGTTATCACCACCGCTGTTGTCCTCTGCCGTAGAGGTAGACAAATCGATATTTGCCGTAAGGTTATCATTTACCAACCATTCGAAGTTAGCGCCAAATGCTTGAATCTCAACATCTCGACCGTAACGACGACGAATGAAGTCGGTTGCACCGCCTACACCATCAACTACAGTACTTGTCACACCAGAAAGGCTTCCGTTGTCGGTGAACGACATGTTGTCTAGGTTACCGTCTGAGAACCAGTGACCAACACTGTGTGCATCTGAATCTACTTCAAATTTAGAGTACAAACCATCAAAGGTAAGAGTCATATCGTCATTTGGCGCGTATTGAACAACAAGGTTGCCTGATGTTCTTTCACGGTCAACAAGGTCAACGATTTGGTCAAAGTTTTGCGGGATGAACACACCGTTATATTGCGCAGAATCAGCATAAGCAGGGTTATCTAACTGAGAACGGTCAGTAATGCTTACACCTGGACGCCAATAACGCGTTTCTAAAATATTAGTTTGTAATTCACGCTGTTGGAATGACGCTGATGCTAACACACCAAGCTTGCCGTCCATGAACGTGTTCGTTACCAAGCCTGACATTTGAGGTGATGTTTCTTCTGAAAGATCCTCATACATGCCTTTTACGCTAGCAACAGCTTTAAATCCATCAAACGCGAACGGACGAGCAGTCGTAATTTCAACGGTTGAACCTATCCCGCCTTCCTGCATTGATGCAAGTGGGCTCTTATATACTTTTGCGCCACTGATAAGTTCTGCTGGTAATGTATCGAAGCTGAATGCGCGGCCTTGGTTTTCAGTCGCGATTTGGCGACCGTTAACCAGTACAGTATTAAAGTCTGGGCCAAAACCACGGACAGTAATAAATTGACCTTCACCGCCAGACCGGTCAATGGCAACACCTGTTATACGTTGAAGCGATTCAGCAACGTTTTGGTCAGGGAATTTACCTAAGTCTTCAGCGGTAATGCCGTCATAAATTACGTCCGATGCTTTTTTATCGAGCATCGACGCTTTTAGTGAGCTGGTAAAACCTTTTACTTCAATGATTTCTACTTGGTCTTCGGTAGGTTTAGTATCTTCCTGAGCCAAAGTAATTGGTGCGTGTAGGGCAGTGGCGATCGCAACACCTAGTAGTGAGCGTTTCGCTATAGGGCCAAACTGTGATGTGTTTATTTTATGTGTCACTGTGTTTTCTCCGTGAGTAGGCTACGTTTTAACGTATTCTGCATCTAAATTACGTTTTTAGTATGTGCGGATCAAGCTTATTAACATTACTTTTACACTTCTTATAGTAAATATTTCTGATTATTATTTTCAAGCTTATGAAATATATACGTTTTTTAAAACAAGGAAAAAGGTGAAACGTTTACCTTGTTTCTGAATAGTAACACAAAAAATGATTGTAATGACAATGTTATAAAAATATTTTCGTATAAAAAAAGCGCGGTTTATTACCGCGCTTTATTAAAAATGCAACATGATGGATGTTTTTAAGAGCAGCGAATACGCTCTACGGCGGCTTTCCAGCCGTTGTATGCCTCGTCGCGTTCTTCTTTCGATAGCCGCGGCGTAAATACACTGTCACTTTCCCAACATTGGGTAAGCGTATCCATTGAGGCAAAAACACCCGCTTGGAGGCCTGCGAGGAAAGCCGCGCCTAAGGCCGTGGTTTCGGTAATCACAGGCCGCTCGACTTCTGCGCCGAGAATATCTGAAAGGAAGCCCATAACCCAATCGTTACGCGACATGCCACCGTCAACCCGTATATTGGTAGGGCGTGCGCCATCGCTTTCCATTGCTTTTTGCAGGTCTTTAGTTTGGTAGCATACTGACTGCAATCCTGCAGCGACAATCTCGCTTATGCCCGTATCACGAGTAAGACCAAGAATGGCACCACGTGCGTCGGGATCCCAGTAAGGCGCACCTAACCCTGTGAAGGCGGGTACTAAAAACACACCATTATCTTGTCTTGCTCGTTGTGCAAGAGCTTCTGTCTCTGATGCATCGTCAATTAACTTCAACCCATCACGTAACCATTGCACTGTAGCACCAGCCATAAAGATGCTGCCTTCCAATGCATAGGTTGTTTTACCATTAATGCGATAGCCAACGGTGGTAAGCAATCGATTCTTTGACTGAAGCGGGGTATCACCGGTGTTTAAAATCATAAAACACCCCGTTCCGTAGGTGCTCTTAGCCATGCCTTTTTCAAAACAGGCTTGACCTACAAGGGCAGCTTGTTGATCGCCGGCGACCCCTTGGATCGGTAGCGGCTGCCCTAAAATATCGGTTTTAACCGTGCCAAACTCCGCAGCACAGTCCATCACTTCTGGAAGCATGCAGGCCGGGATATTAAACGTCGAAAGCAGCTTGTCGTCCCAACATTGTTTATTAATGTCGAACAGCATCGTTCGAGAGGCGTTTGTCGCATCGGTTTTGTGTGATGTGCCGCCCGTTAAACGCCAAATTAAGAACGTATCAACCGTACCAAACAGTAACTCACCACGTTCGGCTCTTTCTTGCGCGCCTTCAACATTTTCAAGGATCCAGGCCACTTTTGTTGCTGAAAAGTAGGGGTCTAACAGCAGTCCTGTGGATGCCGTAATATGGTTCACCAGCGCTTCATCATCGTTCAGACTGCGGCATTTTTCTGCGGTACGTCTATCTTGCCAGACAATAGCCGGATATATGGCTTCGCCGGTCTTTTTATCCCATACCAGCGTTGTCTCACGCTGATTAGTGATACCGATAGACGCAATGTCTGAAGGTGAGAGGGAGCATTTTTCAAATACATCTCGCATTGTTTTCGTTACGCTATCCCAAATTTCTTCAGGGTTATGCTCAACCCATCCGTCTTTAGGATACTGTTGCGAAAATTCCTGCTGTGATACCGCGACAATGGTGCCGTCTGATGCGAATATTATGCTTCTAGAGCTTGTTGTACCTTGGTCGATGGCAAGTATGTATTGTCCCATGTCACCCTCCTGTTAGCTTTTTTTAAGAGTTTGCACCATTTACACCCGTTTAACAATCTCATATTTTCGAAAACGAACATTTCCATGTTCGTTTATACTTAGTGTTGTTTTGAAAATGTCGGTATACTGGAGCGTATTCAGAAGACAAGTAATGGCAGGGCAATCGTGAACCAAGCGCAACGGCATGAAAATATAGTAGGACTAATAAAGCAGCACGGCTTTATGTCTATCGATGATCTAGTGACATCTTGCGCGGTTACGCCTCAAACCATTCGCCGAGACCTAAATCAGCTTGCTGATGAAGGGATAGTAAGCCGTTATCACGGCGGCGCGGGGCTCTGTAAGAGTTGGGAGAATACACCATACCAAGAGCGAAAAACGCAAAACAGTGATGTAAAAGAGCGTATTGCAGAAGCAGTTGCTGCAATGATCCCCGACGGTGCCTCGTTGTTTATCAATATAGGTACGACGACAGAGCTTATTGCCACAAAATTGTTGCACCATAAAAATTTGCACATTGTGACCAATAACATCCATGTTGCTACGATTTTATCGGCCAAAGAAGACTTCTCGGTCATTATTGCCGCAGGAGAAGTTCGCTATCGAGATGGCGGAATTATTGGTGAAGCAACCTGTGACTTTATTAGTCAATTTAGAATGGATTACGGCATCATCGGCATAAGCGGAATTAGTGCAGATGGCGCTTTGCTCGACTTTGACTTTAGAGAAGTGAAAGTGTCACAAGCCATTTTAGAACATACTCAGCACGTTATTTTAGCTGCTGACTACAGCAAGTTCGAGCGCCGCGCCATGGTTGAGCAAGGCCATATCTCACAAGTCGATTGCCTCGTATGTGACAAAACACCCCCCACATCAATTCAAAAAATCATCAGCGAAAACAATATAAGTTTTGTAAAAGCATAAAGCGTTACGGCGAAGAAAGTGTAGCGAATTAGCACCGCGATAATAGGCATATTTTCTCTAACTCTGTTCATGGGCAGTTATATTTTCAAGCATTACTGAAATCTTAAATGTTCGTTTGTGTTCGTTTTGTGTTGACATGGTTTCCTTTTGGCGGTCAAATAGCCATATTGTGTGAAAATTCCTATGGGGCCGAGAAATGAGCGAAACAACCGAAGATAAAATTTATGATGTCATCGTAGTAGGTGGTGGTGTTAATGGTGTCGGTGTTGCTTTGGATGCTGCAGGTCGTGGTTTGTCTGTGTTGCTTTCTGAAAAAGGTGACCTAGCTGGCGCAACCTCTTCGTCAAGTAGTAAGCTTATCCACGGTGGTCTTCGTTACCTCGAACATTACGAGTTTCGCTTAGTGAAAGAGGCGTTAGCAGAGCGAGAAGTATTACTGCAAAAAGCACCACATATTATGTGGCCACTTCGTTTTAGGCTTCCTCACCAAAAGCACCTTCGGCCTGCCTGGATGATTCGCATTGGTTTATTCCTTTACGACTCTCTTGCGAAAAGGAATATACTTCCTCGCTCAAAAAAATTAAAAACCACACCAGATAGCCCGTTAGTTAGTGATATTACAACATGCTTTGAATATTCTGACGGGTGGGTAGATGACGCTCGCTTGGTAGTACTTAATGCGCTAGCAGCACAAGATCAAGGTGCGCAAATCTATACGCGTACTGAATGCCTTTCAGCGGTAAAAGAAGATTCATTATGGTCGGTTACTTTTCGTGACAATGAAGGGAAAACGTTTACACGAAGATCGCGCTCAATCGTGAATGCGGCGGGTCCGTGGGCGGTTTCATTTTTGGATAGGCTTGCTGATACGTCAAACCCCAACGCCATGCGTATGGTGAAAGGCAGTCACTTTGTAGTTCCTAAACTTTATGATACCGACGAAGCCTATATTCTTCAGAACGAGGATGGTCGCATTGTCTTTGTTATTCCATATGAAGATGATTTTTCTCTGGTAGGGACGACAGATGAGAATTACGAAGGTAACCCGTCAGACGCTGCAATTTCAGGAGCAGAAACCGACTATCTTATCGATATTGTAAACAGCTATTTTAAAACGAAAATTTCGACAGATAATATCGTGCACAGTTATAGTGGTGTCAGACCACTTCTAGAAGAGGCGAATGCGTCTGCGCAAGAACTTACCCGTGACTACAAAGTGGAATTAGTCGGTGATAAAGGCGAGCCAATATTGCTCAATATTTTTGGTGGGAAAATTACCACCTACCGAAAACTTGCAGAGCACGCCGTCGATAAATTAGTCACGTGCTTTCCTAAAGCAGGAAAAGCATGGACACAGCGTGTGCCATTACCTGGCGGGGCGTTTAGCGACCAAACGTCACTAGCGCAAACGCTGGCAACACAATTTCCTTGGTTACCCGAAAACGTGGTGTGTCGCTACGTTCGCCAATATGGCATGTTGTGTATGAAATTTCTGGACGGAAAACAACATATTGACCAAATGGGGACCGATTTTGGTAGCGGTCTATATGAAGTCGAGATCAACTATCTCATTGAACGAGAATGGGCGTTATCACTTGAAGATGTGCTGTGGCGTAGAACAAAGCATGGCCTTCGGTTAAGCAGTGAACAACAATCGGTGCTATCAAGTTATATTAACGAGCGCGTTAATCAAGATACAGAGCTTCAAGTATCTGCATAGCGAGGTCGAGTCGGTTATCGTTGGTCTGTAATGCGGCCCAACGATAATGACTGGCTGCAACACCTTACAAGGAGGTAAGTGTGAATAGGCAAAATAACTTAAAGCAGCCACCCACCTATGCGAAAAAAGCGCCTAAGGAAATTGTCTTAATTCGTCATGGAAAGCCGGCATCAGCACATAACCAACAGATAAATGCGAGCGCTTACGCGCAGTGGGTGCGTCGTTACAATTTGTCATCATTGGACCCTAAAAGTAAACCTACCGCTCATGTGTCCCTCGCCCATAGCTACATTATCGTAAGCTCGCTGAAACGTGCTGCGTTGAGCGCCTCAGCATATGGCGCTGTGGATATTAACGAAGTGCAACCTCTTTTGAGGGAAATGGACATCCCCTATTATCGCCTCCCATTTTCTATGAAAGCGTGGCACTGGGTTCTTGTCTCTCGGTTACTCTGGTTTTTGGGTAAAAAAGGAAGGTTTGAATCGTTTAAAGAGGCAAAATCTCGCGTTATATTACTCGCCGATCATCTTGAATCTATCATGCTTACAGAGTCTAGAGTTGTACTGTTCGGACATGGGCTAATCCACTATTTTTTGCAACGGCAATTAAAAAAACGGGGTTGGCTATTAGTGGAAAAAAACAGCGAATTCTGGGGTGTTTCTCGCTTAGTGAAATGAAGAGAGTAATATTCTCGTAGATGACACCGTGCAATTCCCTTACTATGTTTGCGACTACTTACATCTTGGCACTCTATCTTTAGCCATTCCTGCCGATAATGTATTGAAAGCAACAAAGAGACAACATAGTCATGCAAGAAATCAAAAATAGTACAAACAATAACAGCTGGGCGGCGGCGGTATTGATCATCCTTTTTGCTGCCGTGGCTGTGGCTATTATAAGTCGGCTTGATACACGTTCAGACAATACCACTATGATTGAATTTGAACAGCTAGCAACTAAATTTTCTGACCATGTTACTGCTGCGCATTGGAAGTGGAAAGCCGAGCAACCCACATCAATGATCATGCTCGTTCACTACAACAACGAAGGGCGAGAAATAAACAGAAGCCCAGTAAAGCTTAGTTACTTGGGTTGGCCGATGGCAGACGACTCAGAAGAAGGTTGTGAAAAAATATGGTCGTATATGATTGCCGAGCCAATGCGTGTTGATGGCTTCAGGGTACATGCCGATTACTATAAGGATACCGACGACGGCGTTACAGTCTCGTGGTGTCGATACCGGTTAAGCTCGGGTGAATATTTCGACTATTACCCAACCACCGGGGAAGTCGTAAAAGCCATTGATTAATAGTAGGCATCCATTTGTTATTTTTAGATAATTAGTATACTTTCCTAACGCAACGGTGTACCAATATACCTATAAAAGTTATGGTTTGAGTTAGCGCGAGCGACCGCACGAATAATATAATAAAGTGGACTTATGCAAATTCCTTTTTTTAATACGCAAAAAGAGACAAAAAACCTCATCGTCAGCATTGCGATTGATGCGTCGGGGCTGAGTGTTGTTGCGATTAAAAAGAGCGATGCATCATGGCATTTAGAAAGTGCCACTACGCAAGCACTTACTCCTTCTTCAAGTATAGAAAAGCAGATTGCCGATGTGCTGTCACAATGGGACAAGCAGCAATGCGCGGTAACGCTTACCCTCGCCCAAGAATCATATCATGTGGTGCAAACCGACAAGCCAGACGTTCCAGAAAGCGACGTCATAGAAGCACTCCCCTGGTTACTCGGCGATGTAGTACCGTTTGATGCGTCAAATATCATCTTAGATTATGTCGACTACCCAGTTAAACAGCGTTCAGGCACCCAAAAAATAGATGTTTTTGCAGCAGATAAAACCCAACTGTCTTCTTTGGTTGGCACAATAGAAAAACGAAAATCAACGCAGCTAACGCACATTCATGTCAAAGAGGTACTCGTTAGTGACATGCTGCCTGACGATGATTATGCTCGATTGATTATTGTTCAAGAGCCATCAAGTGAGCCTTTCATTATGATAGTGCGCGCCAAACATATTTGGTTGGCACGGCGGCTGCGCGGCTATCTTCCTAAACTTCAGGAGGGGACGGATTTATCTCACGTGGCCGATTCCTTGGGGTTGGAAATTCAGCGTTCTATGGACTTCTATGAATCTCAGTTGAAGCAACCCCCGCTAAAAGAAGTATTGTTCAAAACGCAATTCGATTGTGCGCCGGTTATTGAGCGCTTAAAGCCTTTTCAGCCTGCTCACATGGCTGAATTTGTTCCGGAACTGCCCCTTGCCGATGTTGTTAGTAGTCACTGCCACTTCGCGTTAGCGAGTGCCTTTTACGCGACAGGAGACGCGGAATGAAGCGCACGGTAAACCTTTATCATGCTTCGCTTAAACCTCAAAAAGACGCGTTTTCGCTTGCACGTGTTGCTGGAGTAAATGGCGCGGTATTGGCAATCCTTATACTCGTTGTTATTGGGTTCAGCATTTACGAAGGAAGCCAAGATAAGACGCTGGGTAGTTTACGTACAAAGATTTCATCAAAGCAGGACGTGGTCTCAACATTGACGGCGCAGTTAGCAACAAAGCGCGATACCGCACCTCTTGAGCAGCGACTAGCAGACATTGAGGAAGAGCTTTCTAATAAACAAGCATTGGTCCGTTACCTAAACCAAGGCGAGCTTTCTTTCGACGCAACACGGTATGGGCAGCTTATGGACGACCTAGCGACCTACCACAATGATGAGCTCTGGCTTACGCACATTACTGTCACAAACAATGATATAAGTTTGTCTGGAGAGACGCTCGCTCCTTCTGCTATACCCAATTGGCTAAAGTCACTTCAGCGCGCCTCCTTTTTTAAAGGAAAGACCTTTTCAATTGTCCAATTAGACGAAGTAAAAGAGGGCAATGCAGTTAGGCAGTTTACTATCTCCAGCCGTGCAAAAGGGGAAGGCAATGAATAATTGGCAAACCCTGTCTTCGCGTTTCTCGGCGCTTCAACGTCGCGAGAAAAAGCTGATTTTTTACGTAAGCCTAGGGTTAATTATCTATTTGTTTGTGTGGTTCGCGTTTTTACCCACAATGGACAACCTGACTAAGATTGAAAGGGCCCACGCTGACGCCTCACGTGATTTATATGCTTTGGAAGTGCAGCAAGAAGCGCTAGAACAAGCCTTAACAGTCGACTATCAAACACAGCTACAAACAAAAATTGATAACACTATCGCAGCCATTTCGCAGGTTAACACGCAGCTTGACGCTATAAACGAGGGCTTTGTAGGTGCCAATAGTATGCCTGAGTTGCTAATGACGTTACTAAACGAGCAACCAGCGCTGACACCGCTGCAATTCAGCGTGCTTGGCACGGAAGCGATTCGGCTGGGGGACGACCCTGAAGCTGACGCTATGTTCTACCGACATAACATGACATTGAGCGTAGAAGGTGACTATTTCTCGCTGCGTGCGTACCTTGATAGTTTGCAGCAAGCGAATCAGAAAGTAGCGGTAACATCATATAATTATCAGGTAGATACGTACCCTACCGCGCGTTTAACCCTAAATTTGGCAACAGTGAGTAGCAATGAAACGTTTATTTCACTTTAGGTTATTGCTGGTTGTCTTGTTTGCTTGTGCTTACCCGATAAGTGCAGCAATACTAAAAGACCCGACTAAACCCCCTAGTGGGTTTGCTAGTGGTAAAAAAAATGCCGTTAATACACAACTATCTGGCTATGTGGTGCAGTCAATAATCAGTAAGTCAAACACTATGCGTGCCATCATCTCAGGCAAGTATTACCAAGAAGGTGATACGATCGGAGACTACGTGGTTTCAGAAATTAATAAACGAGACGTGGTCATTGAAAATGGGCGTGAGCGTAAAACTCTTGAATTGTACTCTTATGAAATTAAAAAATAATTACACCGCACGAAGCCTTTTTCTTTTGCTTGCGTTTGTTGTCGCAGGTTGCCAAACCTACGGGGTAGGCGAGAAAGTTCAACCTCATATTAGTGAGGAACTTGATACCCTTTCTTCAGCGCCAAGCGCGAGTCAACAGGTGCCGGCACAGTTTGCGCAAGAGTTACTCTCGTCAGTAGGTGGCTTCACGCCGGTCATGTCGAATGCTGCGCAACAAACCTTTAATGTGGTGGCCAGTGATGTAGACGTTCGCCCATTTTTTGATGCGTTGGTCGATGGCACGCCATACAGTGTGGCGGTGCACCCCGCGGTGAATGGCAAAATTAGCTTAACGCTGAAAGAAGTGGGGTTAGACGATGTCATTAAAATTATTACGAGAATGTACCCCCTAGACGTATTTAGAGAGGGCAAAGTGGTACAGGTGATGCCGGCTCAAATGAAAACCGAGTCGATTCCAGTTAACTTCTTAATGATGAAACGTTTTGGCGTTTCAAATGTCAGCGTGATCGCCGGTGGTGTTACCGAGCAGGATCAAAACAACGGCAATATGAATAACAATGGAATTAACGGCAACAACAATATAGCTGGCGGCCAAGCTGGTGCGGGTGGCATGAACGGGGTTGGCAATAATATTCAGCAGTTGAATGGGTCGAATATCCAAACCACCAGTGAAAATGATTTTTGGAAAGACTTAAAAGAAGCGCTGGGTATTTTAATTACGCCTACCGATGGGCGCCAAATAATTGTATCACCGCAATCGGGTTTGGTAACGGTTCGAGCGCTCCCTAGCGAAATCGCGGTGGTAAAAGACTTCTTACTGCAAAGCCAAGAAAGTTTACAACGTCAGGTGGTGCTAGAGGCTCGTATTATTGAAGTGACGCTAAACGATGGCTATCAACAAGGGGTGCGTTGGGACCGCATAGCCAGCGGTTTAACCGGCTCAGTAAATTTTGGGTTAAGTGGAGGTACACTTGCGTCAAACTTTGCCTCAGGTGTTAACCCTGCCGTGAATGCGGTAAATCGGATAGGAAATGCTATATCAACCGACATAGGTGGTGTATCAACTCTTCGTATTTCTCGTGGTGACTTCGACGGCGTAATTAACATGCTGCAAACCCAAGGTGATGTGCAAATGCTCAGTAACCCAAGGGTAACGGTAACGAATAATCAAAAAGCGGTTATTAAAGTAGGCCAAGACGAGTACTTTGTTACTGATGTGTCTAGCAGCGATAGTATTGGCGGTGCTACCACCCAAAACCAAAATGATATTGAGCTTACGCCATTTTTCTCAGGAATAGCATTAGATGTTACACCGCAAATTGATGGCAGTGGTTCGGTCATTTTGCACGTTCACCCTTCAGTCACAGAAACGGCAGAACAAACCAAAAGTATCCAAGTGGGTGAGCAACAAATCCAGTTGCCACTGGCGCAAAGCAATATTCGCGAGTCTGACACGGTCATTCGTGCAAGAGACGGTGAAATTGTGGTTATTGGCGGGCTGATGGAAACCATCACCAGTGATGAAGAATCTAAAACGCCATTGCTAGGTGACATTCCTGTTCTCGGTAACTTGTTCAAGAACACCCGCAAAACACAAAGTAAACGCGAGTTAGTTATTTTGATCCGCCCTTCTGTGGTGCAGCCTGATTCATGGGAGAAGCAGAAGGCGCGCACTCAAAGCCTGTTAGATAAGTGGTACCAAAACTAATATGTACCAGGACTTTTTTCACTTCGATGAAATGCCGTTTTCGCTCACGCCGAATACTGAGTTTTTCTGCGCGTTGGCACCTCACAACGAAGCGTTAAAGGTCATTCTTTCTGCACTAAGTATGTCTGAAGGTTTTATCAAAGTCACCGGCGAAGTGGGGACAGGCAAAACCCTATTGTGCAGAAAGCTTATCAATCATCTGAATGAGAAATTTGTCGCTTGTTATCTTCCTAACCCCTTTTTAGCACCAGAAGAGCTTAAACTGGCGTTTGCCAAAGAGTTGGGCGTTGATAAATCAATCCTTAAGCACACCGACAGCGTCCATAGCGTAATAGAAGATACGTTATTAAACTTAAAACGAGAGGGGCGTCAGGCCATCCTTATTATCGACGAGGCCCAATCGCTCAGCTGGGACGCATTAGAAATGCTCCGTTTGTTCAGTAACTTGGAGACAGAGAAAAGTAAGCTTCTTCAAATAGTATTATTCGGGCAGCCTGAGCTAAATGACAGGTTGGCGAATGCTAGAGTAAGACAGATTCGTCAGCGTATTAGCTTTACCTACACGTTGCGTCCTATGACATCGGCCGAGGTGGTTTATTACATCGGGTATCGTACTGAGGCAGCTGGAGGTGACAAAAACCTGTTTCCAAAGCCGGTGTGCAGTGTTGTGGGGTACGTTACAAAAGGAATACCCCGTTTGGTTAATATTCTTTGCCACAAAATGCTATTGCAAGCCTATGGTGAAGGAAAAACAACCGTAACGTTAAAGCATGCGATTACGGCAGCACTCGATACGGAAGATTGCAAATATCGTCTGATGCTCCGTCAATGGGGTGTTATTGCAGTATGTGCCGGCATTGTTATTGGTGCCGCTTATATTGCGTCTGGGGGCGGCCTATGAGCTTGCTAAATGAAACGCTAAAATCGTTGGATAATCGACATCAACAGAATGATTTTGGTTTACCACCAACCATTAAGGTGTCTAATGGGTTTCCTACTATTCGCATCGCGTTAGTCTGCTTTATTGCGTTAATCGCTTATCTTGTCATTACCCTTATTCCTGAGAAACCCTTACATACGAAGGCGGATGAGGTTAATACATCTGCATCAGAAGACACCGCGCCAGCGCTCTCCACTCCTTTGCCTAATGTGTCTATACTAGAAGATGCACGTAGCGAGCGAGAAGGCTTAATAACGCCGCCGTTAAGCCAAGACGATTTGCTTGCAATGAAGCCAGCAAGTTCGGTATCTGAGCAAGTATTTGATGACACCCTATCGCAGGATGACGAAGAAACCTTTCGCGTAGGCAGTGCCACGCAGCCTTCGGCGGGCGTTGACAATCGCAGCGATGACAACGTCGATATTACAGAACAACAAGTAGCGCGTAGCGCTCAGTCCCAGACATCTCGCAGTCAAACGGCGACAGCGCAACGACTAGCACCCAGCACAACACAGGCCGATGATGCGCCTAGTGTCGAGGTATTGAATACTGGTGAGGCACGCATTATCACGCGAGAGTCAGATGTGCTTGTTACGCCTAAAACGCCACAGCAGCAAAGTGATGACCTCTTCGACGCGGCTCAAAAAGCATTTGAGTTTGGCATTATTACAGAAGCAAAAAATAGTGCAAAGCAGGCACTGGTTGCCAACCCCATGAATCAGCAAGCACGTGAATTACTGGTATCTGTTTTTTACACAGAAGGTGATATCGATGGTGCGTTGGCTGTTTTAGCTGAAGGTATACAAACTGAGCCCGCTTCTATTTTGTGGCGAGAATTAAGTGCAAAAATATTTGTAGAGTTAAACCGTATCCAAGATGTTATTGCTGTTTCACCTAATAGCTTAGACAGTAAAGCGTTGGGTGAAGCGCGAAGCGACTACTTAATTATTAAAGGAACAGCAGCGCAAGCACTCGGTGAACACACGATGGCTATCTCAGCCTTTAGCGCAATGACACAGCTACAGCCATCAGCAGGAAAATGGTGGTTTGCACTTGCCATCAGTTATCAAGCGCAGGGCATGATGCAAAACGCGATGCTCGCTTATCAACATGCATTAGCGAAAGGTGGGTTGTCGGCAGAGGCTGAGCGCTATGCCGTCGAACAGTTACCCTTAGTACAGGAGCAGAATTAATGCGCCCTCGATTAAAAATGCGGCTCGGTGATTTACTGGTTCATGAGAACATTATATCGAGTGAGCAATTAGATGAAGCGCTCGCTACGCAACGTACCACCGGTCGCAAGTTAGGTGACACACTAATTAATTTGAAATTCATTGGTGAGCCCCAGTTGTTGCGATTTTTAGCGCAGCAGCTCAATGTTCCATTTTTGGACATATCGCAGCGAAACATTGCGCCAGAACATGCGCAGTTGCTACCTGAAACCTACGCCCGACGATATCGCGCCCTCGTTATCGAAGCTGACGAAGAAAACGTGCTTCTTGGTATGAGCGACCCGACGGATTTGGGCGGGCTCGACCAACTTGGTCCATTGTTTGAACCAAGAAATATGGACCTTGCTATTGTACAAGAAAGTCAGATGCTGGAAGCGTTTGACTCTGTGTATCGTCGAACGCAAGAAATAGCCTCGTTCGCAGAAAAACTGGATGAAGAATACGACGATGATATCGAGTTCGAACTATCAGCGCTCGATGACAGCACGTCAGATGCAACGGTAGTAAAGCTTCTCCAGTCAATTTTTGAAGATGCCGTACAAGTAAGGGCTTCGGATATTCATATCGAACCCGATGAAAAAACGCTACGTATTCGTCAGCGAGTAGACGGAGTATTGCAAGAAAATACGCTAGACCAAGTTAAAATAGCGTCTGCGTTAGTACTTCGTTTAAAGCTTATGTCGGGGTTAGATATTTCTGAGAAACGGTTGCCGCAAGATGGACGTTTTAATATAAAAGTGAAAGGCCACAGCGTTGATGTGCGTGTGTCCACCATGCCGGTGTCAAACGGCGAAGCGGTCGTTATGCGTTTGTTAGATCAGTCAGCAGGCCTGTTAACGTTAGATCAAACCGGCATGCCAGCAGCCATGGCAGAAAAGTTTAGAGCAGCAATTAAACGCCCCCATGGCTTAATTTTGGTTACCGGCCCTACTGGTTCGGGTAAAACCACCACGCTTTATGGCGCGTTGAGTGAATTAAACCGTCCAGATTTAAAAATTATCACGGTTGAAGATCCGATTGAATATCGTCTTCCACGCATCAATCAAGTGCAAGTTAATACCAAAATAGGTTTAGACTTTGCCGCTATTTTACGTACCACGCTTCGTCAAGACCCAGATATTATTATGGTGGGCGAAATGCGTGACCAAGAAACCGTTGAAATAGGGTTGCGTGGCGCGCTTACCGGTCACTTAGTGCTTAGCACGCTTCACACTAACGACGCGGTTTCTAGTGCAATACGTTTAATTGATATGGGCGCTGCCCCTTATCTTGTTGCAACGTCGTTAAGAGGGGTCATTGCTCAGCGTCTAGTAAGGCGAATTTGTGACAACTGCAAAACAGAACGTCCGCCCTCTAATCAAGAAGCAACATGGGTAAAGTTCTTAAAGCCTGATTTAGCCGATGCGACTTTTTACCATGGTATGGGGTGCAATAGTTGTAATCAAACGGGTTATCGCGGGCGAATCGGTGTCTTTGAGTTCTTAGAAATGAACGAAGACATGATGGAAGCGCTTCGAGGCGATAATACACAAGGCTTTGTCGATGCAACCAATGAAAATAAAGACTTTGTGCCCCTCTCTCATATGGCGCTAGATTATGCGGCTAAAGGTAAAACGTCACTTGATGAAGTGTTTAAAGTGGCGGAGTTTGTGCCAGAGGTAATTAACCACTAATGCCAACTTTCAAATACATCGGGAAATTGCATAGCGGCGAGCAAGCCGCAGGAACCATTGATGCAATATCAAAGCAAGCTGCAGCACAAATGCTGTTAGGCAGAAAAATTATCCCCGGTAGTATTGTTGAAACCAAAGCAACTATGACTGAAGAGAGCGGGTTTAACATTTCTCAATTACTAGAACCTGCTATTGGTTTAAATGAATTGATTATCTTTTCTCGTCAAATGTACTCGTTGCAAAAGGCCGGCATTCCAATTATCCGAGCGATAAACGGGTTAAGTGAAAATGCATCTCACAGCCGCTTTCAAGCAATTTTAAAAGACATTGCCAATCAGTTAGAACAAGGCCGGCCGTTATCTTCTGCCATGGCAAAATACGAAAAGGTTTTTGGCAGGTTGACCATTTCAGTTGTTGTCGTTGGCGAAAATACGGGAAAGCTCGATGACGTATTTTTGCAGCTTGCTCTGTATTTTGAACGAGAGCAGGAAACAAGAAAGCGCATTAAATCTGCATTACGCTACCCAACATTTGTCGTTATCGCCCTCGTTATCGCAATGTTTATATTGAACTTGTTCGTTATACCGGTATTTACGCAAATGTTTAGCCGTTTTGGTGCCGACTTACCTTTAATGACTAAAATACTTATTGGTACATCAAACTTTGTCGTCAACTATTGGTGGCTTTTAATCCTGATAATGGTTGCTTTAGTTGTACTTATAAAACAATATGTTAATTCTGTTCGTGGGCGCCTGAAATGGGACAAAATTAAACTAAAGTTGCCTATTGTTGGTAGTATTATTGAGCGATCCTTGTTGTCACGATACGGTCGCAGTTTTTCGATGATATTGCGCGCAGGGGTGCCGCTTACTGCGGGCTTGTCACTAACGGCAGACGCAGTAGATAACGCCTACATGCAGCAACAAATTAGAGAAATGCGTAAAGGTATAGAGAAAGGCGAAAGTTTACTAAGGGTTTCAAAAGCCAGTGGGCTGTTTTCTACCCTCGTGCTGCAAATGGTGGCGGTGGGGGAAGAAACAGGGCGCCTTGAGCCATTACTTGAAGAAAGCGCTGACTATTACGAGCGTGAAGTAGACTTTGACTTAAAAAGCCTTACGGCAAAGATTGAACCCATATTAATTGGCTTTGTGGCCATAATGGTACTGGTTTTGGCGCTTGGTATATTCACACCAATGTGGAGCATGATGTCAGCCGTTAAAGGTGGTTGATATGGCCATTGCAGAGAAACGTTTATTTAATACTGTCGTTATTGGCTTGGTCATTGTGGTGTTAGGCAGTGTTTATATTAGAAACATGTTGTCGGTGTATGATGAAGCCGAAAAGGTCAAGCTACGAACGGCAACTGCAGAATTTAGACGCGTAGTCATGCAATCACATGGTTGGTGGCTTAAAAGTAAGCAAGACTACGTAGCCGTTCGTCAGATTGCGCCGCAGGGTGAAGACGCTGCGGTCGCGATGCAAGGTGAGTCACTTTATATTACTGTTAATCAGCATGGGTGGCCAGAAGGGTTACGAAATAAACCCTCAAGTGCATGCAATGATATGCTAGCGCTTGCGTTTAATGTAGATACGCTAGAAGCATATGAACATACCGTTGGTGTACAAAGCGAACGAGATAAAAACCAATTTTTACGATGTGCTTATACAAAAGATAGTGTGCTTTGGTTTACGTATTATGCGGGTACAGGCTTAGTTGATGTGGTGTCTGCATAAAGTCAGGCAATTGAAACCACGCGTTATAGGAAGGGATAAAAATGAAGCAGCAGGGTTTTACGCTTATTGAGCTAATTATTGTTGTTATTATTTTAGGGTTATTGGCAGCAACAGCGCTTCCACGCTTTATTGATGTTACTGACGAAGCGAGAGAGGCGGCGGTTGAAGGTGTCGCTGGAGGCTTTGCCGCTGCGGTAGGGTTGGTAAGAGCCCAGTGGGAGGTGGAAGGCCGCCCTAATGGGAACAACGGCAGTGCCAATAGTACGCTAGTTAATTATGACCAAACTCAGGTAGGCGTGGATGGCACTATTGGCTATCCAACGGGCAGCGCGAATGGCAGTACGCTGATTACTGCGATGGACTCGCTTGAATGCAAAAATGTCTTCGACCTTATATTGCAAGCTGCGCCAACGAATACCGTATCTACAGACACCAATGCAATTACACAGTTTCGCTATGCGGTGCGTACCGATAATGCGGGTGCTAACACGCGTTGTGTATATTACCTCGTAGAATCTATGGGGCTACCAAATAACGCTGCACCTACTGATGGGGTACCTGACGGAGTAGCGTTTGATGGATTTATTTACAATCCGGCCACAGGCCAAGTTTCAGTTTTTTAATTATAAATGCGCAGGAAAAACACTATGAAAAATAATACTAAACAAGCGGGTTTTACCCTAATCGAACTCATTATCGTTATTGTGCTACTAGGTATTTTAGCGGTAACAGCGGCCCCTAAATTTTTGAACCTTCAAGATGATGCGCGTGATGCTACATTGGAAGGCATTAAAGGGTCGTTAGAATCTTCAGCGTCAGTGATATATGGCAAAGCGTTGATAAATGGCGTAACGGGCACTAGCGATGGGTCTGAGAGCGTTGATGTGGGTAGTTCAACTGTTTCTGTTGTTTTTGGCTATCCTGAAGCAACTGCGGCAAACGTTGCGGCATTGCTAGACTACGACGCGGCTGAATTTGGTGTAGCTGCATTAACGAGCAGTGTACTTATTTACCCAATCGCGCATGCTGGTTACTCTACTACGGCGCCGGCGGCTAGCGGTGCAGAGTGTACGGTAGAATATAACAACTCTGCCGGCGCAGACACACGCCCAGTAATTACAGTGACAACGTGCGTTCAGTAATGTGAAATACCGCGGTTTTACGCTTGTAGAGCTCATCATTACCATCATTGTTATTGGGGTACTGGCCACTACCGTTGCCCCAAAATTTTTAGGCAGTGATGATGAAGATGCGATATCGTTGCGTGACCGCGCTTTGCAATTTATGCGTAATATGCAGCTGCGCGCTATGCACAATGTGCAAGACGCCAGTTGCGTTAAAATAACGACCAATCTAATGGCCCCGCCCGCCGGCCATGTCTGTACCAATTCTGTATCCTCGAGCTTTGACGACGATCAAGTTATCTCAAGCAGTGAAGCGGGCTTAACGTTTCAAACCTTAGACGCCAATAACGCGCCATTTTCGTTTATTCAATTCGATGGCTTAGGCCGGCCAGCTAACCTTGTTTGCACGGTACCTTGCACTGTGTCTATCGGTCAGGCATCAATATGCGTCAGCCATGAAGGGGCAATATATGCCTGCTAATTGTTTGGTTCGCACCAATACGCGAGAGGCGGGTTTTACGCTAATTGAATTGGTGGTAGGTATTGTCGTTTTCACCATTAGCTTAAGTATTATTTTAACGCTTATTGTGCCTCAAGCCGAACAAACGGCTGAACCGTTAAGGCAAGTTAAAGCGGCAAAATTAGGGCAGTCGTTAATGAACGAGGTGCTAAGCCGTTCCTATGATGAAAACAGTGATAGAAGCCCGCCTTTTAAGACGTGCACAGAAAAAGGCAATTGCACTAGCTCATTAGGCGCTGAAGAAGGAAGTCGAGAGGCGTTTGATGATGTCGACGATTACCATGGCATTAACATAAGTGATGCGGGCGGTATTTATGCAGGGTACGGTTATACAATCGCCGTTGAATATGACAGCTCAGTAGATGCATTGGGTAGCGCTAATACCTATAAACGTATAGATATCGTGGTTATTGCTCCAAATAACCAAAGCTATGCGTTTAGCGCATACAGAGGCAGCTACTAATGAAGCGTGCCAAGGGGTTTACATTAGTAGAGCTTATATTGGTGATTACCATTTTAGGCATTATTAGCGTATCCGTTGCCCAGGTTATTGCATTAAGTGTTCAGATTTATGCAACAGGTGCTGAACGTGCAAGGTTAGTATCGGAAGCGCGCTTTATTGTGTTGCGTTTGGAAAAAGAGCTTCGCAATATTATCCCTAACTCAGTGGTGTTTGATGCAACCAGTGAATGTTTAACTTTTTATCCAATCAAACAAAGCGGCACCTATGTTGATGATGCGTTGGATAACCCCATGCATAGTGTGCTCTTTGATGGCGCGCCTCAGCCAGGTGATACACTGGTCGTGTTCCCAACCAGCCCGCAAAGTGTTGTCGATAACGGCCGGTTAATTGATAATGTAGTTGTAGCCGCAGACTCACCTTCAAGCGCTAATCAATTTGATATCACGCTGATGGCGCCCAATATCCAATCGTCGCCAGGCAAGCGTTTTTATATCCCAGAGGAGCAGGTCTCGATTTGTAAAACGCTGACGTCGGAAGGTGAGCGATTAGTCAGAACTCAAGGTGGAGTAAGTAGCGTATTAGGCGTGACTGTTACACAATGGGAAGCACAAATTCTTACCACCGACTTACGGCAAAATGGCCTTGTTGCGTTATCACTGACATTTGAAGGTAACGATAATGAGCAGCTATCCGTTGTGCATGAGGTACATTTTCCTAATGTCCCATAACAAGAGAATACACGCTGGTGAAAAAACAAGTACGGGGTCAACGCCCACAGGTATAAACCTTTCTGTGATACTTTACAAAGGCGAAGCGGCAGGTCGGCGCAGTAAACAGCGCGGGGCTACGACGATTGTAGCAGTGGTGATCAGTATTATCATGCTGACTATTGGTATCGCACTATCAAACCAAATTGCCTCAAGTACTCGTCAGCAGTCAGTTGAGTACTATGGTACGCGCGCCTATCTTGCGGCGCAGACTGGTTTAGAAGTGGCGGTAACGCGTGTAGTAAATGGTAACAACCCCGAATGCAGTAGTGTTGCAACACCAATACTTCTGACGGCAAGTGCACTAAACAATTGCTCGGTGTCGTTAGCATGCAGCGTAGAACAAAATATTGATGAGCCAGAAGTCGCCTCGGGGGCTATTCGCGTGTATCAGTTGTCATCACAAGCACAATGTAGCGCCGGACAATTAGAGACATCTCGACGGTTGCTCGTAGAAGTAAGGCAGGAAGAATAGTGCGTTTTTTACAAGGGTTTCTATTTTTTATCATCACACTGTCGCTCAGTGCGCAGAGTATTGCTGTTCCCCAAATTGAAGGGCGTTTTATTGAACTGCAAAACACCTACAATAAAGCGGAATGGACAACCATTAGTTTTTCTCAAGTTTATGACGAGCCCCCTGCGGTATTTATGCTGTCTACCAATCAGGGCGATAACCCTGCCATTGTAAAAATACGCAATGTGTCTAGAACGGGGTTTGAGGCGTTGCCGCTTGAACCATCTGGGGAGGATGGTCCTCACATTACGATGGGAGCGCATTATCTAGCGATTGCGTACGGCAAGCATAACTTTCCAGACGGCTCGGTAGTAGAAGTAGGAAAGGTTGAATTAGATGGGCAGTATATTCAAGCATCTCCAAGTTCCGATTGGCCCCTTAACGGTGAAGATAGAACTCGCTATTTCCCCATTGATTTTGAAAATGAATTTGCTCAACGGCCGGTTTTCTTTCATTCCATGCAAACCGTTAATAATCAGGTAAAGGTTAGAGGAAAAACGCCGCCGAACACGTACCTTCTTCCCTTTTTGACCATTGCGGCAAAGTGGGATTTCGTCAACAGCGATACCAGTGTAATTTACCCTCCCGCCTCCTCTGAACAAACCTACTTCCTTGCGTTTGAGGCATCAGAAACAGAGTACGAGCCTATAACAAGTGCTGAAACTATTGCTTATATGGCAACCACCGAAGGAGAAGCAAGAACGTTTTTTGATGATTCAGGCCAAGAAGTGTTGTGGGAAGCCTTTTTTGCTGGTAACCAAATTACAGGGTGGGATGATGGCTGTGTTCTCAATTACTTTAAAAACACCTACACGCAAACTCCGCTGGTGGCCGCAAGCAAAGTATCACGAAATGGCAGTGATGGAGGCTGGCTTCGTAGCTGTGGTCTAAATAGAACCCGTTTGGGCCTTCGCGTGGACGAGGACAGAAGCCTAGACAATGAGAGAAATCATACGCAAGAGGATGCCAGCATTATTGCGATGACTTCAGAGTTCGTTTTTAGCGGCGATCTACCACGTTGCGATATCGCATTTCCCGGTGCGCTGGCTACGTTTGCAGACTCACAAGTATTTTTGTCGGCGCGAACGCGCGTGATTGATGACAATAGTGGCAAGTTAACAACATTCCAATATACGACTGACGCAACAGGCAATGGCGCAAATGCACCATTATGCGGTAGCCCCGGCGTGCCCTGTTTTGCATCGAATACCAATGCGTTGTCCGAAGGGCAAGCTCGGGCCATTCCGTCCGTTACGTTAAGCGATTCGGGGCCCGTAACTTTACCCTCGCAATTGGCTGGTGACTACTTCTTCACGCGAGATAGCGTGTTGATGACCGGCGCTTATACCGTTATAGCTCCAACACGAATATACATTGGCGATGTCGATGGCGGTGTTACCACCCTTCTTTCTATCATTAACGCGAATATTTCTTTATCGACAGGGGCGTACTTATCCATTTATGTCGATGGGGATGTGGTGGTCAGTAATTCAAACCCTAACGCCATCGTGTTAGCCGAAGGCGAAATTAATTTCACCAATATTGATAACGTTTCATTAGCCGGCCGTTTTACCGCAGGTGGCGGTATAAGCGTTAATGGTAGTAGTCAAACAAATAGCGCAGGGACCATTACTGCAACTCCAATACCAAACAGTATTCCTGGTATTTGTGGTCAAGAAGTGATTGAGGTACTCAATCATTATCGGTTTGAGCTTGCAGATAACAGAGGCAGCAGCTGCGCGGCTAAGCCCGTTACCTTAAAAGCGTGTGCAGATATTGACTGTACCGTGCTTTACTCACAGCCTTCCACGGTAAACTTGCTTCCATTATCGAATAGCCAATACCAGTGGACGCCATCGCAAAGTGTCACTTTCACGGGGCAGGCCTCGCTTACCATTGATAGCCTTGATGGAAGCGACCCTACACTTGCAACGTCAGGAGAAACCCCGTCATCTCAGCTGCGATGCTTTGTGGGCGGCAACGAGGTCGCATTGGCCAAGTGCCGAATCGATTTCCGTAATGATGGCTTAGTATTTAAAAATATTACGGACAACACCACCACGATATTAACTCAGCTATCAGGTAAGCCCTCTGATATTGGATATAACGGCAAAGATTACGTTATTGAAGCGTGCACGAACGGCAATGCACTGCGAGATAAAACGCTTGATGTTGCGTTAAGTTATGTGTGTTCTAGCCAATCAGCCTGTTCAAATACAATAGCGTTTGAACATGGCGGTGAGCGCTACAATATAGGTACGTCTCCAACGGCTTACCCCGTAACATTTGACAGCAATTCACGGGCCGCGTTCTCATTTCAATACCCCGATGCGGGTGAGATAGCTTTGCGCGCAGATGTGGTGCCTCGAGCCGGCGTAGAGGGAAGTTCTAATAATTTTGTTGTTCGCCCCTTTGGGTTTCAGTTGCGGGTGCTAAATGATGATAGGGTTACCGATAATACTAATGCGTTTGCTACAAGCGCGAACGATTCCCTCCTTAAATACGCGGGAGAGCGCTTCCCCCTTGCAGTTAGGCCAGTACAATGGGTGAGCGGGGAAGATAACGACAACGATGGTACACCTGACGATTTTTCTTCACTTGCAAATAATATTACCGCCAAACACTTTTCTGGGAATGTCGCGTTAACGGCGTCCTCTCAATTACCAATCAATGGCGTTACCGGCAACTTTATTACACCCACGAATGGTGCTGTATTTTCTGGGCAAGATTCGGCAATAGCCGACATAAGTTATGATGAGGTTGGAATAATATCGATAGCGGCGCAAAGTAACTTTTTATCCAGCGGTGTTGTTCAAGGCGCGCTTGCGAACGTGGGTAGGTTTGCACCCGCTAACTTTCAACTAACCGGCAGTGTGACCAGCGCGTGTTCGCTCGCTGGCAGACGATTTACGTATTTTGACCAGCCGCTTAGCGAAGTGGCGTTTACCCTTCAAGCACAAAACACAAAGGGCGAGGCAACGGCTAATTACAGGCAGGGCTTTGATGCGTTAACCGATATTGCCGTTACCGCCGCAAATGGCGGTGCATTAGTCAATAGACTAGAAAATGTCGACACACTCGGCTGGCCACAAACGGGCGCTACGGGGCAGATTGTTTTTACCGACAATGATGTCTCATTTAGCCGTCTTCCTGCGGCTCAGCTTGATACCGCCTATCCGAATTTGTCTGTCGGGCTTAGTATCAATGGCACGCAGTTAGAAGGCGCTACGATAAATGGCAGTACGTGTTCAGGTAACTGTTTTACGCTAATCGACACCGGGCTTATGTTTGCACAAGGAAGAGCAACGCTTACTAACAACTACGGAAGTGTTAACGACTCATTATTACTGCCACTTAAAACTCAATATTTTGATGGAAGCGATTGGCGATTAAATACGTTTGATAGCTGTACGCTTTTCGACAGCAGCAATGTTAGTGATGCTAGCAATTCTCTTTCATTAAATAACAGCGGTATTCTTCTCGAAGGGCAGTATGGCGCCGGTGAGGGAATACGTGCCGCGTCATCTACCGGAGAAGGGCAGTTTCCAGTTAGCTACGCTCCACCAGCATGGTTGCTATGGGATTGGGATGGTGACAAGGTTGTTGATAATGGTCCTGCTGCCACCTTGACCTTCGGTGCCTTTAGAGGTAACGATAATATTATTTATCGACGTGAAGATATTAGCAATTAGTGATGTACACTACCGCATTCCATGCTTGTAAATTGAACCATTCAGGTATTTCGATGTCGTTATGGTGTCGAAATAAGACGCTGTAAAGCGGTTTATTTTTTATTGATGAAAATTATTTTAATATTAATGCGTAGGATCTGGCGGCATTGCTTGCTCAAATATGCCCCCATTGTTAAAGTGTACGGATAATCTTCGACTTCATGGTTGCGCGTCGTTATCTCACCTTTTAAAAGCACGCGTTAACTCAGTAACAGGAATACACTCTTCATGTTTAAAAAGCTTCGAGGCATGTTCTCTAATGATCTGTCCATCGACCTCGGAACAGCCAATACGCTGATTTACGTAAAAGACCAAGGTATTGTGCTTAATGAGCCATCTGTAGTTGCCATTCGCCAAGAGCGAGCGGCTGGGCCTAAAAGTGTCGCAGCAGTAGGTGCTGAAGCAAAACGAATGCTAGGAAGAACACCAGGCAATATTCGTGCTATTCGCCCTATGAAAGATGGTGTTATTGCCGATTTCTATGTAACTGAAAAAATGTTACAGCACTTCATAAAGCAAGTTCATGATAATAATTTCCTGCGTCCAAGTCCGCGTGTACTGGTTTGTGTACCGTGTGGTTCTACGCAAGTAGAGCGCCGTGCTATCAAAGAGTCTGCATTAGGCGCTGGTGCCCGTGAAGTTTACTTAATTGATGAACCTATGGCCGCCGCTATTGGTGCCGGCTTGCCTGTTTCTGAGGCTACAGGGTCAATGGTTGTTGATATCGGTGGTGGTACAACCGAAGTCGCCATTATTTCATTGAATGGTGTAGTGTACTCATCATCAGTGCGTATTGGTGGTGACAAGTTCGACGAAGCAATCATTAACTACATTCGCCGTAACTTCGGTTCACTCATTGGTGAAGCAACCGCTGAGCGTATCAAACACGAAATTGGTGCCGCTTACCCCGGTGAAGAAGTTCGCGAAATTGAAGTGCGCGGTCGCAACCTAGCTGAAGGTGTACCTCGTGGTTTCACGCTAAATTCAAATGAAATTCTAGAAGCGCTTCAAGAGCCGTTAACGGGTATTGTTTCAGCCGTAATGGTTGCGCTTGAACAATCACCGCCAGAACTTGCATCTGATATTTCAGAGCGCGGTATGGTGCTAACGGGTGGTGGCGCACTGCTTAAAGATTTAGACAGGTTATTAATGGAAGAGACCGGCATCCCTGTTGTGATTGCCGATGATCCTCTTACTTGTGTAGCCCGCGGCGGTGGTAAGGCTTTCGACATGATTGACCTTCACGGTGGCGACCTGTTTAGCTACGAATAGAGCAGGCAAGGCAACCTTACGGTTGCCTTCTTTTTATCATGGATACTATTTTTACCCGCGGTCCCTCTCTCAACAATCGCTTGACCTTAGCGCTTGTGCTTTCGCTTGTATTGCTTTTTGTTGACCACAAACTAGATGGCTTCAAATCTACCCGCGTTTACCTCAACTCCCTCATGAGCCCAATACAGTATATTGCTAATTTGCCTGGTTTGTTTTTAAGTGAAAGTGCACAACGACTTACTTCACAAGAAGACTTGCTTGAAGAAAATGCCCGACTCACCAACCAAATGTTATTGATGAGCGAGCAGTTACAGCGCTTTGAAGTGTTGAATAATGACAATAAAGCACTAAGAAACTTGTTAGAAGCGCCTGTTCGCCCTGACTATCAAAAGATGGTGACAGAATTGATGGCGGTGGATAAGAACCCATATAGCCAGCAAATCGTGATTAATAAAGGCGCGATAGACGGGGTGTACTTGTCTCAGCCCGTATTGGACGAGCAAGGTATTGTTGGTCAAATTATGGAAGTGGGCACGACAAATAGCCGTGTACTACTCATCGCGGATGTAACCCACGCAGTACCGGTACGTTCATTACGCAACAATATTCGATTTATTGCGACAGGTAGTGGTGCGTTAGGCGAGCTGTATCTAGAGCATGTGCCCCATAGTGTTGATATTGAAGAAGGCGATGTACTTATTTCATCAGGTTTAGGAAACGTGTTTCCCGAGGGATATCCTGTTGCGGTCGTAAGTCGTGTTATTCGTGACGAAAGCCGCCCTTTTGCAAGGGTTATTGCTACGCCGTCAGCACAGCTTGACCGTCTACGTTATTTGCTACTTCTGTGGTATACGTCAGAAACCACTCCATCGAGTAACGAACCTGAAACCGAGGAGCCTTCTCTTGATTCGTAAACGCCACTCGGTAATTGTTGGAAGCATTATTGCGGCACTGGTGTTGCAAATTGTGCCATTACCTATTCAGATTGATCTGTACCGCCCTGATTGGGTACTCATCGTACTTGCTTATTGGAGCATGGCACTGCCTCATCGTGTTAACGTAGGGGTAGCATTCCTTACCGGCATCGCCGTCGACATATTGGTAGGTACGACACTGGGTATTCATAGTTTAAGCTTGAGTATTTCCGTGTATGTATTGGTGGCGAATTACCAACGCTTAAGAAATTACTCGGTGTGGCAGCAAGCTATTATTATTGGTCTGCTATCGTCGCTATATCACTTGGTGACATTCTGGGTTCAGCATTTGCTAACCGATATCTACTTTCAGTTAGATTATTTGTGGCCTGTGTTAACGTCGATGTTGCTATGGCCTTGGGTTTTTTGGTTATTACGCAGAACCCGTCGTCAGTTCTCCATTACTTAACTATTTTGTAAAGCGAGTGTTATGACAGTTTCCGTTGTTCTTGCATCTGCCTCTCCAAGGCGTACTGCCCTCCTGAAGCAAATGGGTATTACGCACAGCATATTGCCTGTCGATATCGACGAATCGGTGAAGGGCAACGAAACGCCACGCGCACAAGTAGAGCGCTTAGCCAGAGAAAAGGCACAAGCCGCTAAGATAAGGTTGGAAAGTGAAAATCGCTTTTCGGTGGATACGGTGATTTTGGCATCAGACACGCTGATATCGTTCAAAGATAAGAGTGTTGGAAAACCTAAAGATAAGAATGATGCGCACCGTATTCTCGGCATGCTGTCAGGTAATCAGCATGAGGTACTTACTTCAATATGCGTGTTGTCTAACGAGCAAAAGGTGAGTGAAGTTATCACTACACAGGTATCTTTTGCGATAATTACAGAACAACAAATTGATGCATACTGGGATACGGGTGAACCAGCAGATAAAGCGGGCAGCTACGCCATTCAAGGAATTGGTGGTGAATTTGTTAAAGCGATAAATGGAAGCGCAAGTGCAGTAGTCGGCTTGCCTCTTTATGAAACAAGACAATTACTGACCAAGTTTGGAGTTGTACGATGAGTGCTGAATTACTGATAAATGTGACCCCTTCAGAGTCTCGTGTGGTGCTTATTGAAAATGGAATTTTACAAGAAATTCACGTAGAACGTCATACAAAGCGTGGCTTGGTAGGCAACATTTATCGGGGGAAAGTCAGTCGAGTATTGCCAGGGATGCAAGCAGCGTTTGTTGATATAGGCCTTGAAAAAGCCGCTTTTTTGCACGCTTCTGACATTGTTATTCACAACGAAATAGCCGAAGAAGTATCGGCAAGTCACATCCAAAAACAGGACATTCGTGAATTAGTGCGCGATGGTCAGGATATCGTCGTTCAAGTGGTTAAAGACCCTATCGGTACGAAAGGTGCTCGATTAACCACCGACATTACTATTCCCAGCCGCTATCTGGTGTTTATGCCAAGTGTAACGCACGTTGGGGTATCCCAGCGTATTGAAGAAGAAGTAGAGCGCGAACGTCTAAAATCGCTTGTCCAAGAGTTCTGCGATGATAACGGCGGTTTTATATTGCGTACGGCGGCAGAAGGCGTGGGTAAAGCCGAATTGCAATCTGATGCCGCGTTTTTACGAAGACTGTGGGATAAAATTCAATCTCGAATGAAAAATCGCAAGTCTAATGTACTTTATGAAGACTTACCGTTAGCCCGCCGTGTATTGCGCGATTTCGTTGGGACGGAATTAGATCGTATTCGTATTGACTCAAAATTGTCGTTCCAAGAGTTGTTCCAGTTCACGAAAGAATATGTTCCTGAAATGAATGGGAAACTTGAATATTACACCGGCGACCGCCCTATATTCGATTTGTACGATGTAGAAAATGAGGCGCAAAGAGCGCTAGAGCGTCGGGTCGATTTAAAGTCGGGTGGTTATTTAATTATTGACCAAACAGAAGCGATGACGACAATCGACATTAACACCGGGGCATTTGTTGGTCACAGAAATCTAGAAGAAACTATATTTAATACTAATACCGAAGCTACGTTAGCCATTGCTAGGCAGCTTCGTTTGCGCAACCTAGGCGGTATGATCCTTATCGACTTCATCGATATGATTGAACCTGATCACAAACGACGTGTCTTACATAGTCTAGAGGTGGCGACAAGCAAGGACAGAGCAAAGATAAACATTCACGGTTTTACCGCGCTAGGCCTCATTGAAATGACGCGCAAGCGCACCCGTGAAAGTATAGAACACATACTTTGTGGTGAGTGCCCCGTGTGTAAAGGTCGAGGCACGGTAAAGACAATAGAAACGATCTGTTTTGAAATAATGCGTGAAATTGTAAGAGTGAATCGCGCATATGAAGCAGATAAGTTTGTGGTGTACGCATCACCTAAAGTAGCCGATGCGCTCATGGGTGAAGAGTCTCATATGCTCGCTGAATTGGAAGTGTTTGTATCAAAACAGATAAAGGTGCAAACCGAAACATTGTACAACCAGGATAAGTACGACGTCGTCATGATGTAACGCAATTTAAGAAATAAGGCGAAGTGTGACAAAATTTACGTCTGTAACAGCCTTTCTGGTAAAGAAGGTGTGGCTGTTACTTGCAATCCTGCTTGTGTTATTCGCGCTATTACTTAGTGCTGCCCGCTATGCTTTGCCGCATATTGAGCATAACGAGCATTTGCTAGAAAATTACATTAACGAACGCTATGGCGTAAGTTTAGAAATAGACAGTGTGCATGCGGTATGGCAGCGCAGCGGTCCAAGCATTGTCTTAAATAACGTTTCTCTCGCACAGAACGAAGCGTCTCCTGTAGCCCTCGATATTCGACAAATCTATGTAGAAATTGATTTCTGGCAGTCTATTGGACAGCGTATGATTTCATCGAATCGCTTTGAACTGCGTGGGCCAGCCTTACATATCGATGCAACAAGACTTGAGAATGCCAGCGACAGCGACTTCCCCGTTGTCGATGCATTAGAGCGCCTCTTTTTAGAACAATTACAAAGCTTTTCTCTGGAAGAAGGCGAATTGACGGTAAAGCGTGCTGACGGTGAACAGTCTTTTGATATCGAACGATTGACGTGGAACAACCGCGGGCTTCGCCACCAAGGCGCCGGTTTTGCAAAAGTCACGGGATTGTCTGCAAATTCTGCCTCGTTTGTTATCGACATAACAGGTACAAAGGATGAATTTGACGGGGTTGTGTATGCAAAAGCAGATGACCTAGATATTTCTCCTTGGGTGAGTGATTTAATTGCTACAAAGCAGCCACTTTCTCAAAGCCGCGCAAACTTCGAGATATGGGCCACCATTAACGAAAGAGCTATTACTGGTATATCTGCGCAGGTCGAAGAAAGTTTATTGCAATGGGGCAGCGAAGCGTCGACAACTGTCACCGGTGTACGAGGCGGGCGTATCCAGCTGTTACCTCACAACAACGCATGGAATGTTCGCGTTGATGAATTAATTATCGACTCTAATAGTGAAACGCTCGTTACCGACTTAGTCGGTCGTATTTCTAGTGATGGCGACATGCTTATCAATACGGTGAAGCCGGTACAGATCAATCCATTCCTCATGCTACTGCCGCTTTTCCTCGATGATACGAGTGAAGACGAAATTAGGGGCTTAAACCCCGACGGAGTGCTGGCAACGGTTCAATTACAGCTACAAAATGGCTCTGCGCAATTTGCAGCAAAAGTATTGGACTTTTCTTGGGCGCAAAGTGACATCATTCCGGGCTTATCGTCTCTCGATGCCGAACTATACTGGTACAAAAACGGTGGTGCTGTTTTTCTTGAAAGTGTTAACAGCACACTGGCAGCAGACCGATTAATTAAACAAAACGTAGATGTTAATGCGTTCAAAGCCGATTTCTATGTTTACCGCGAGTCGAATATCCATAGCAGACCTGACAGCAATGAAGGTGATTGGGTGATTGCAGGGACTAACATGCTGCTCGATACTAGCCTCGTGACTATCACCCCCGAATTTAGATTAAATACACGAAGCGGTGACCTGTCGATATACAGCGATATTGCTCCACTGGGTTTGGCAAACGTTAGCCAGCTTTTTCCTTCTAAGGGCATGGGGAAGAATACCGATGCGTATCTTACCCGTGCATTTACCGGGAAAGGCGATATTACGAATGCCAGAATACTGTGGCATGGCAAGGGAAAAGACTTTCCATTTGCAGACAACTCGGGCGTGTTTCAAGCGTTTGTCGATATCAAAGACAGCGACTTCCTGTTTTCTGGGCAATGGCCAGCACTGAACAAGTTAGATCTCTCACTTCAATTTATTAATGACGGGTTGTTTATGAAAAGCCCTGGGGCACTGCTTGGGGGTGTTGAAGTAAGTCGTTTGTCTGCCGATATTCCACAGTTGAGTAAGTCTTCGGTACTGACCATAAATGCGCATGGCAATACTGATGGTGATACGTTAACTAAGTTGATGCTAGGCTCATCCCTTGAGGCGTCGCTTGGGAAAGTATTAGACAAAGAAGTGCAGGTAAAAGGCGCAATTAGTGCCGACTTGATGTTATCAATACCGTTTGATGGAAAGCCTGTGCGCGCTACAGGAACGGCGACTCTCGATAAAAACCCTGTTTATATAACTAGCACAAAGATGCTGTTTGATAACGCGAGCGGTAACATTGCATTTGATAATGGCAATATTACCAGCAAGGAATTGTCAGCGCAGCTGCTCGCACAGCCTGTGACATTATCGTTTGAGGGTACACAGCAAGAGAACTACGCGTTGTCTGTTGATATCAAAGGGCGATGGCATGTTCATCCGTTAGCAGATTATATTAATAATACGTTTAGCGAGTACATTGATGGCGAAACAGCGTGGTCTACCCACGTCGACTTAGTGTTTGGACAAGAAGCGTTCTCGTATACCGCGTTACTCACCGCAGACTTAGAAGCGACACAGAGTGTGTTACCTGCTCCTTTTGACACTGCATTGGGTACGACCCTACCCCTTAAAATAAATAGCGAAGGCAATCTTCAAGCCTCCACTGTATTTGCAACGCTAGGTGAAGACATTCAGTTCGAAGGCGTGCTTCCACACAAAGAAATGCAGTTTTCGCGCGCGCATCTATCATTAGGAGATGCAGAACTGACGAACAGAGGTACAGGGTTTAGTATTGCTGCGCACCTTGAACAAGCAGATGTCACTCAATGGTTTAAAACGATTGATATGTTGCTTACCAAGAATGAAAAGCAGCCGGCGCTTAAATCTGACAGTAAAAATGCGACTAACAGCGCAATATTTGATGTTCCATCACGTATTTTTGTGACAGCAGATACATTAACGCTAGCAACACATTCGTTAGACAACGTTGTGTTGACAGCAAAGCAGACTGATAACGATTGGCTACTGGATATTGATGCGCCACAAGCGCGCGGCGTGGTGCGCATAAACAGTGATTTGATGGCGCAAGGGATTGATATCAACGCAGACTATTTGTCGCTAGAAAAACCTGATGAAACAGCGTTAGATGCTGCGGTTAGTATGTTACGTACAAGTGACGACATGCCCTATGAATTAGACCCTGAAACATTGCCGCCTATCTACTTCTATTGCCGGTCGTGCAGTGTACACGGTATCGATTTGGGGGAAGTGACGCTGGATGCCGCTAAAGCGAAAAATGGGATGCAAATTCGTCAACTGCAGGTACGCTCAAACGAGGCGAACATCAACGCAACTGGCGACTGGAAGAGTGTTAATGGCAACGTTCAGACCTCGCTTGCGGGAACACTAGACTCGCCCGATGTTGGTCTGATGCTTAAGCAATATGGTATATCATCAGGTATTAAAGATTCGAGTGCTGATGTGGCATTTAACGTTAATTGGGCGTCGTCGCCGATGGATTTTAAATTGGGCGCGTTAAACGGTGATGTTGAATGGTCGTTGTCAGACGGATATCTTACTGAGCTTAGCGACAAAGGCTCGCGCATTTTTACCCTGTTTAGCTTAAATTCCTTAGTGCGAAAATTAAGTTTAGATTTTAGAGACGTATTCGCAAAAGGCTTTTTTTATGATGATATGAGCGGTACGCTTCAAATTACCGATGGTAGAGCGTTCACAGACGACACAGAAATAGATGGCGGCGCTGGGGAAATAGAAATCAACGGCTATACCGACCTTAACAGTGGCGGGTTGAACTATAATGTGTCTTTTGCGCCAAACGTCACAGGGAATTTACCATTCCTTGTCTATTTCTTGGCAACGCCACCCACGGCGCTTGCGGCATTGGCTATCGACCAAGTGCTTACGTCAGCTAAGGTGATTTCAAACGTCAATTATCATGTGTCGGGCACAATATCCGAACCTTCATTTACCGAGGTGAAACGTGATAGTAAAGACATTAGTTTACCGGCCAGTCATTCCCCTGAACCTGACGGCAATGAGGAAACTCCTCTCACAGAACATGATGTTAAGCGCTTCAACATGGAGGTGGTAGATGGTTAACGTAGTGGCGTTGCAAATGACATCGACGCCAGATGTCGATGAAAACATTGCATGGGTAGAAGCGGCAATGGAAGCCGGGAATATAGCGAAGCATAGCCTTGTTGTACTGCCAGAGTGTTTTGCCTGCTTTGGTACAAAAGAAGGGACTTTGCTTAGCATTGCAGAACCCAAGAGTGATGGAAAAATTCAGCGAGCGCTGTCGGCGCTAGCTAAGCAATATCAATGCTACCTAGTGTCGGGAACATTTCCACTGGCGACGAACAACCCTAACAAGTTTTCAGCGGCATGTTTTCTGTATGGGCCTAACGGTGACGTATTGGCGGATTACCGTAAAATCCACCTTTTTGATGTGTCTGTTGAAGATGCTACTGGCAGTTATAAAGAGTCAGCATGTACACAGCCTGGAAACGCGGTAGTTACCGTAGAGACACCAATTGGGACCATTGGCTTAGCGGTATGTTATGATGTTCGCTTCCCTGGCTTATTTACCGCCATGGGCGATATAGATATTTTAGTGTTACCGGCAGCGTTTACCCAAAAAACGGGCGAGGCTCACTGGCACACGTTAGTAACGGCAAGAGCCATTGAAAAGCAGTGCTTTGTCGTAGCGGCCAATCAAACGGGTTGCCATAAAAATGGAAGAGAAACCTACGGGCACAGCATTATCGTTGCGCCGTGGGGGAATATACTTGCAGAGAAGCCTAATAAAGCCGGCGCACTTGCTGCGAGCATAGATATTGCTCAACGGCAGAAATTGAAAGCCAATATGCCGGTAGCCGAACATAATCGATTCAGGAGTCACCTTGTCTAATTCTGTAGAACGCAATTTGTTATCCGACTCAGGATTGTCCACATCATCGCTTGAAAAGGCGCTTGGCGTCATACATCGCCATGATACAGACTACGCTGACCTTTATTTCCAATCTAGTCAGCACGAAACGTGGGTGTTAGAAGACGGTATTATCAAAGAAGGTAGCTATAACATTGAACGTGGTGTTGGTGTTAGAGCGATTAGCGGTGAAAAAACCGGTTTTGCTTATTCTGATGAGATAAGCGAAGAAGCGCTGACTAAAGCATGTAAAGCGGCGCGTGGAATTGCACCGTCAGGTGGTACGCAGCACGTATCAACGCTTGGACATGGCAACTACGAGTCGCGTTACAGTGAGCAAAACCCAATTCTTGCAATGCAAGACGCTGAAAAAATTTCGTTGTTAAAAGAAGTCGACACTTATATTCGTCAACAAGAGCCTGACGCGAATCAAGTAGTGGTAAGTATTAGCGGTGTTTACGAAGAAATACTGGTAGCAGCAACCGATGGCACGATGGCAACGGACATTCGCCCGTTAGTACGTTTAAATTGCTCTGTACTGTTAGAAGATGGCGAGCGAAGAGAGCGTGGTAGTGCCGGTGCAGGTGGACGTTATGCCTATTCTTTTTTCACCAAAGACGACAACGGCAAGCCTTATTATGAGCAATTAGCCGATGATGCATTGCATATGGCAAGAGTAAATATGCAAGCGATAGCATCACCCGCAGGCGCGATGCCAGTAGTTTTGGGGAACGGTTGGCCTGGTGTTCTGCTGCATGAGGCGGTAGGTCACGGGTTAGAAGGCGACTTCAACCGTAAGGGAGCATCAACCTTTAGCGGCCGTATGGGTCAGCAGGTCGCCGCAAAAGGGGTGACAGTGGTAGATGACGGTACGTTAAATGATCGCCGTGGTTCATTGTCGGTTGACGATGAAGGTACGCCAACGCAGCGCAACGTACTTATTGAAGATGGTGTGTTACGAGGATACATGCAAGATAAGCACAACGCTAAGCTGATGGGTGTGGCGCCCACAGGAAATGGTAGACGAGAATCTTACGCACACCTTCCTATGCCACGTATGACTAATACTTACATGCTAGCTGGCGAACACGATCCAAGCGAGATTATTGCCTCTATCGATAAAGGCATTTATGCGCCTAATTTTGCAGGTGGGCAAGTTGATATAACGTCTGGAAAGTTTGTATTCTCTAGCGCAGAGGCGTATTTAATTGAGAATGGAAAAATAACCGCACCCGTAAAAGGCGCCACCCTAATTGGGAATGGGCCTGAAGTGATGCAGAAAATATCGATGATTGGTAATGATGTAGCGTTAGATAAAGGCGTAGGCGTGTGTGGTAAAGACGGGCAAAGCGTACCAGTTGGTGTGGGGCAGCCCACGCTTAAAATTGATGAGCTCACCGTGGGTGGTACGGCATAACCTACCGATACAAAAGAAAAAGGTTGGCGCATTGCCAACCTTTTTTTATTCTTCGTGAATAGTATCTTTTAAATACTGAAACAACTCTCTAAACGCTTTTGGCGGCGCATTTTTTTCGCGTTCTTTCTTTATTTGACGGTTAAACTGTCGCAGCTTTTGACGATCTAAATCGGGATGCGCTTCAATTAATCGTTGAATAGCATCATCGCCTTCCTCAATAACCGCCTCTCTGGCTTTTTCCAACGCATGAAACGCAGCATTGCTAGCCTGATGTTGGTGAGTTATTTTCGCTAAGGCTTCTTCAATGGCGGCGTTATCGCGTTGACGTAGCAGTTTACCGATAAACTGGATTTGTCTCCGGTATCCTTCTTTTTTCTTGTTAACGCTACGCCCAATCTCAAGCGCCTCTTGTAGCTCTTCGTCCAGCGGCATCGTGGCGAAGTGTGCCGGTGTTAAACCAACCAGTGTCTCGCCTAGTTTTTGCAGTGCCTTAGATTGGCGTTTCAATTCGCTTTTGCTGATAAGGTCCTCATCAATAGGTTCGGCACCCTTACCATGATGATGTTGTGGTGAATTAGGCTTACTATCGCTCATTTCTATCTCATAAGTGTTACACTCTAGCTAAATTGTAACTACCACAGTCGGATTAAGACAGCGAAACTTTTTATGCAAATTGAGCAACAGTTAGCAGAAATTCAGAATGTCGTTGATGATGTGCTGAAATTAGCCCTTACAAAAGGTGCAACACAAGCCGAAGCAAGCATGTCAAAAGTGGAAGGTATTGCCGTATCTTCTCGCATGCAAGAGGTTGAAAATGTTGAGTTTACCAATGATGGTGGCTTAGGTATTAGTGTGTACGTTGGCAAACGTAAAGGCAGTGCTTCTACTGCTGATTTAAGTCAAAAAGCGCTTACGTTAGCGGTAGAAAAAGCCGTTGATATTGCACGTTACACGAGTGAAGATCCTTGTACAGGTTTGGCAGATGCTGAGCTTATTGCGACTGAATTTCCTGATTTAGCGCTTTTTCACCCTGAAGTACTCGATACTGAAAAAGCCATTCAGACTACGATTGCGACAGAAGCTGCCGCGATGTCATACGATAAAAGAATCACAAATTCTGACGGTGCATCGTATAACGCAAACTTAGGCATGCGTGTTTATGGAAATACGCACGGCATTAATGCGGGTTACCCTAGCAGCCGTTATAGCCTAAGTTGCATGGTAATTGGCTCGCATGGTGATGATATGCAGCGTGATTATGCTTATACCGTCAATCGTCGCGCCTCACTCCTTGATTCCCCTCAACGAGTAGGTGAAGAGGCCGCTAAAGCAACGGTAGAGCGTTTAGGCGCGCGTAAAATTAATACGGCTAATGTTCCTGTTATCTTGCACAAAGATATTGCCTCAAGCTTGTTCGGACATTATGTTGGCGCTATAAGCGGTGGAAGCCTTTATAGACGTTCATCGTTTTTATTAGATAGCTTAGATAAGCAAGTCTTTCCTGAATGGCTAAATATTGAAGAGCGCCCGCTGATTCAATCAGGGTTGGCGAGTTCAAGTTTTGATAACGAAGGTGTTGCGACGCAAGACATGACGATTGTCGACGCGGGAAGGTTATCGACCTATTTATATACAAGCTATTCTGCGAGAAAGCTAAACACTAAAACCAATGGTCATGCAGGTGGTATCCACAACTGGATTATCGGTGACACAGGTCATAGCGACGCTGACCTCCTTAAAGAAATGGGCACAGGGTTGCTAGTGACCGAGCTTATGGGGCAAGGCGTTAATATTGTCACCGGCGATTACTCTCGTGGTGCAGCGGGTTTTTGGGTAGAGAATGGCGTTATTCAATACCCTGTTCATGAAGTAACCATTGCTGGTAACTTACGAGATATGTTTAACGGTATTGTGGCGATCGGTGCGCAAAAAGACGCAAGAGGCAGTGTGCAAACTGGCTCTGTACTGATAAACCAAATGAAAATTGCAGGGAGTTAATCAGGTTTAACTCAACTTTAAGCTTCATTTATCGTCTCGCGAAATGCGCGAGGCGATATACCCTCAGATTTCTTAAATCGTTTTGAAAATGTAAACACATTACTGTAGCCCACGTAGTTTGCGATGTAAGCAATGGGCCATTGTGTGCTGGTTAATAAGTTCTTAGCGCGCTGCATTCTCAGATGTATAACGTATTGCATTGGGCTACGCCCATATTCGGCTAAACACAATCTGTGTAGATGAGGCGGCGAATAATGCACTCTCTCACTAAGTGCATCCACTGACCATCCAAATTGTAACTGTTTTTCAACGTTAGAAAAAAGCGTAGAAAGTCGAGACACATGACTAGGAGGCTCAGGTGTCGCAATACGATGCAAATAATGTTTAATAATGGGGAGCATTGCTTGTCTGTGTTGCGCATTCGTTTCTGAGTAAAGTAATTCCATGGCATGGTGTAACCCAGTCAATTCAACGTCTGCCATACAGGTTGCTTCACTGCTTTTGAGGTGCGACCACAATGCAGAGTTTGATAAGTTTAGCCAAATAATATCCCATTTCTCGCTGTCTATGGTGACCTCGAAACTTTGGTGTGCAGGCAGAATAATTAGCTCACCGGTTGAAAGAGAATACTGCCCAGATGGGGTAGTAAACTTACCTTGTCCGTTCAGTGAAAAAAACAGAGTGTGATTTGGCGGGTTAACCCTTCCAACGACATAGTTCCCTGCTAAGTTCGAACAACCAGCAAGCTCTATCTCTAATGCTCTTATTTCCGGTGCATTGCTGCTATCAATGAAGCGCTCGATACATTGAGGCCCAATATTGACAATGTCACGGAAGATGAATTTCATAGTGAATGATAGTTTCGGATAAATGAAAGAGAGAAATAAGCATAATCCATTGCGTAACTTTTAGCTATATTTCATAGCAATTGACAGAGGCAGAGAAAAGGCATAAGAATGACAAGTGTCGCACAGGTAATCGCGCAGCAAGATTGGCAAAATCCAGTCGTATTTCAGCGTAATCGCATAAATGGTCACAGCCCTTTACATGGTTTTTTGAATGAAACCGATGCGCTACTGCATAAAAACAGCCAACGAACGTTATTAAACGGTCAGTGGGAATTTAGGCTATTCGAAAAGCCTGAGCAGGTTTCTGAAACGGTGTTAGCCAATTCACTGCCAGAGTCTGAAAAAGATCAATGGCGCATGATGCCAGTACCGGCGAATTGGCAAATGGAAGGTGAAGATAAACCCATCTATTGCAACGTTAAATACCCGTTTCCAGTAACGCCTCCACACGTCCCTTCAGACAATCCTACCGCTTGTTATCGCAAAGCGTTCAACGTCGATGCATCATCGTTATCGAAAGCGAACCATATTGTATTTGAAGGGGTGAACAGCGCGTTTCACCTATGGTGTAATCAGCAATATGTGGGTTACTCGCAAGACAGTAGGTTACCAGCCGAATTTTCACTTTCGCCATTTTTAAAAGAAGGTGAGAACCTACTGACGGTAATGGTTATTCGTTGGAGCGATGGAAGCTATCTTGAAGATCAGGATATGTGGTGGCTAAGCGGTATATTCCGTGATGTTTATTTAATTGAAAAGCCTAACGCACACATTCAAGACGTGTTTGCGACACCGTCGTTGGACGCGTGCTATCGCGACGGAAGCATCGCAATTCGAACCGCTATCAACGCGCCGTCGACGTATAAGGTCGGTGTACAGTTGTTTGATGGCAGTACGTCGGTCACCTCGCAACATTTAGCGCATACCAATAATCGCCGTATCGATGAAAAAGGCGGCTGGGATGATGTCATATTTCAATCGTTACACGTTGAATCTCCTAAAAAATGGACAGCGGAAACGCCTAACCTGTATCGCTTAGTAGTAACGTTATTTGATGAGAATGACAGTATTGTTGTAGCCGAGGCATATAACATCGGCTTTCGTGTCGTTGAGATGCTAGACGGGCAGCTTTGTGTCAATGGTGAGCCCCTTCTTATTCGCGGTGTGAACCGTCACGAACATCATGAAAGCAAAGGTCACGCGGTATCTGAAAAAGATATGCTTGAAGACATCAAGCTGTTGAAGCAGAACAACTTCAACGCAGTGAGAACAGCACATTATCCCAATCACCCCCGTTGGTATGAGCTTTGCGATGAGTATGGCTTATATGTAGTCGATGAAGCCAATATAGAAACTCACGGCATGTTTCCAATGGGCCGTTTGTCACGAGACCCACTGTGGGCGGGCGCTTACATGTCGCGTTTCACTCAAATGGTTGAACGGGACAAAAACCACGCCTGTATCATTATTTGGTCGCTAGGCAATGAGTGTGGTCATGGTCCTACTCATGATGCTATGTATGGTTGGTCGAAGTCGTTTGACCCTTCACGTCCTGTTCAATACGAAGGCGGTGGCGCAAACACAACGGCTACAGATATTTTGGCGCCAATGTATGCACGGGTTGATACCGACGTCGAAGATGAAGCCGTTCCTAAGTGGGCCATCAAAAAATGGCTATCATTACCTGGCGAGAACCGGCCGGTTATTCTTTGTGAATATGCCCATGCCATGGGAAATAGTCTTGGAAGCTTTGAAGATTATTGGAAAGCATTTAAAACTTACCAGCGCTTACAAGGCGGATTCATTTGGGACTGGGTTGACCAAGGATTAGTAAAACATACCGCCAGTGGTGAAGCCTATTGGGCTTATGGCGGTGATTTTGGTGATGTTGATAATGATCGTCAGTTCTGTATTAATGGCTTACTGTTCCCTGATAGAACGCCACACCCCGCATTATTTGAAGCCAAGTATTGCCAGCAGCATCTTCAGTTCTCGTTAACCGAAGAAGATAATGTTTATGTAGTTAATGTCGATAGCGATTTTCTATTCAGGACAACAGATAATGAAACGCTACGTTGGCAAGTTCTTGAAGATGGTGAGGTTATTGCGCAAGGCAATACAGCGCTACGAGTAATGCCGCAAGCATCTACGACCGTCAACATCACGCCTGACATCAAGTTTGTAGCAGGCAAAACTTATCATTTAAATATAGACGTAGCGCTTTCTGAGGACTGCGCGTGGGCACAGGCAGGCCATATAACCGATACCGAACAGTTCAGCCTTGTTAATAAAGCGGGTCTCTTACCAGCAACGGTACCTCATTGTAATGGCGCTATCACACTGAGTGAAAGCGCAGATACGATAGATGTTATCACCGACTCGAGCACGTTTCGTTTTGACCGCCATTCAGGGTTACTTACTCAATGGATGAAAAATAACGTTTCGATGCTTGCTAGCCCTCTAGAAGATAACTTTTTTAGGGCGCCACTAGATAACGATATCGGCGTAAGCGAGGTGGATAACCCTGACCCTAACGCATGGGAATCTCGTTGGAGAAAAGCGGGTATTGGCCAGTGGTCAAGGGCTTGTAAAGGCATAACGACAAACAAGAGTATGAGCGATATTCGAATTACGGTGTTATTTGAGTACGAATTCAACGGGACTACTCAAGCAATAACAACGTGGGTATATACCATAACCGGCGATGGCGCGCTGAGCGCTAATGTAAATGTTACGCTAAACGACGCACTACCGCCTATGCCAAGAATAGGATTAAGTGTGGCAATGCCTAATAGCCAACACAACTCGGTATCATGGCGTGGATTGGGACCATTTGAAAACTACCCTGACCGAAAAGCAGCAGCTCGCTATGGTGCTTACGAGGCGTCGGTAGCGTCGATGCATACGCCGTATATTTTCCCGACCGACAATGGTCTACGTACGCACTGTGAGTGTCTTGAGCTAGACAGCATAAGCGTATCTGGGCGCTTTCACTTTGCAGTCAGCCAGTATTCTCAGCAACAACTCGATGAGGCAAAACATACTTGTGATTTGCAGAGCGAGGAGAATGTTTATGTCTATATCGACCATGCGCACATGGGCGTAGGCGGTGATGATTCGTGGAGCCCCAGTACCCATAAAGCATTTCTTCTTGAAGAAAAACGTTATGCTTACTCATTATTGTTTAATGCAAATTAACTCGCTATGACAGAGCAATAAAAAAAGGGCCTGCTTTCGCAGGCCCTTTTAGTATTAGTATACCGCTAGGCTAATGGATAAATACAACTATCAGCTATCAACCGAGCCGCAGAAGCGATAACCTTCACCATGAATGGTTACTATCAGCTCTTCTTCTGAAGGAACTGACTCGAAATGCTTACGAATGCGACGAATAGTAACATCTACGGTTCTATCGTTCGGGCGCAACTCTCGACCTGTCATTTCCATTATAAGCTGCTCGCGGGTAAGAATTTTACCAGGGTTGCTTAAAAATAAATGAAGTGCTCTAAACTCGCTTCGAGGTAGGCGAAATTCTTTTCCTGTCGGAGAAATTAATGACCGACTGTCGCCATCTAATATCCAACCGTTAAAGTTAACACGGCTTGGTAAATCATCGTCTTCGTTTGCATTTGTTGTACGTGACAACAAGTTGCGTGCACGAATGGTTAATTCTCTTGGGTTAAATGGCTTAGTAAGATAATCATCTGCACCAATCTCAAGGCCGAGAATACGATCAACGTCGTTGTCTCGACCCGTTAAGAAAATTAACCCAACGTTTTTACGGTCACGAACTTCGCGTGCCAAAATAAGGCCATTCTTACCTGGCAAATTAATATCCATAATGACTAGGTTAATTGCGTGATTTTCAAAAAAGTCATGCATTTGGTCGCCATTCTCAGCTTCGAATACATTGTACCCTTCTGCCTCAAATAAGCTTTTAAGTGTGGTACGTGTTACCACTTCGTCTTCTACAATTAACACATTTGGCGTCTGCATGGTGTTCTATACTCTTTATACAATCGGTTTAAGCAATTACTGATTTAATATTAATATTCATAAACTTATTTGCAAGTAACGACTGAATATTTTAACAGTTTACGTATTGGGTTTTAGTCAACACAAATCAAGTAACGTTCATTGGATAAACAAATTTTTAATCGGTTTTTGCATCGGATACTGGAAACACAATGATGAATTCAACGCCGTCACCTTCTTCACTGGTGATAGAGATTGAGCCGTTCAATGCTTGTGTCACTAAGTTGTAAACCAAGTGCATACCTAGTCCTGAACCGCCTTGTCCACGCTTAGTGGTGACAAAGGGATCAAAAATACGCTTTCTTATGTCTTGAGGAATACCTTTTCCGTTATCCCGGTAGACAAGCTTCAATTTGTTTGTAGTAACTAGTTCGGCACAAATATCGATTTGGCCTTCTTCAATATCCTCAAACCCATGAATTACTGAGTTCATAATGAGGTTAATCAAAATTTGGTTTATTGGACCAGCCTTCGTTTCAACGCTTAGGGTAGGATCGCACTCAAGGTTGATTTTGTGTTTTAATTTTTTTAAACGAGGCTGCAAAGACAGTAGTATCTCATTAACTAGCTGTGCAAAGCAAAAAGTTCTGCTTGTTTCGCTTGATTGGTCGACGGCCACTTGTTTAAAGCTTGAGATTAGCTCTGCTGCGCGGTTTAAGTTGCGATAAATGATGTTTAAGTTTTCATTACTTTCGTCCATGAAGCGCTGCATGGCACTGGCTTTTAATGTTTTATTCTCGAAATCTTTTTTGATGACCGCCAAACGGTCTAGCATCATGGTCGATGCGGTAACCCCTAAGCCAATGGGGGTATTAACTTCATGAGCAACGCCCGCAACCATATCACCTAGCGATGCCATTTTTTCATTTTGTACAATTTGGCGTTGGAACTGATGTAATTTTTCCAGTGTTTGGATAAGTTCTTGGTTAGCGTCTTTTAACGCAATAGTGCGTTGACTCACCATTTCCTCAAGACTCGCATTGAGCTTTCGGTGTTGATCTTCAGCTTGTTTTTGTTTTTGCATGTACTCTTGCACGCGTGACAGCATGATATTTATGGCGTCTGAGAGCGCGTCTACCTCTTTGAGGTTCGTGGGGGTTGCACGGGATGCATAGTCGCGTTGTCGAGAGGTGCGTTGCAAAAATACCGTTAGGGTATCAATGGGCGTGTTAATAATCCGCTGAAAACGCAACGCGGCGTATAAGCTGAGTATTAGAAGAATAGCCATTACGCCAAGATTAAGCAAAATGGCATCTCTTACTATCGAATTAAAATTATCGGCTGAAACGCGTAAATATATCCACCCTAAATGTAAGCCGGTTTCATCGTCAAATATACGATTAGATACTTCGATATAGCTGTTATCTTCTGCAAACGTAGGTCGGCTGTCTAATGCCGTAAGCTGGCGTTCTTTGCTGCCGATAAGCAGCTGCCCTTCTTTGTTATAAGAGGCGAAGCTTTCAACGGGAGAGACATTTTGTGTTGATGCTGGAATCCGTTGATAGATGTGGACATTAAGTACTTGAGCCGCAGAAGTAAGGGCCTTCAACCTATCTTCGATGAACGCTGGGTCGTCTTTAATCAGTGGCATACTTGCACTGCGACCAATCAGGCTGGAAAGCGTAATAACCGTAGATTCTATTTCGTGGCGATACGTTTTAATTTGCGTGTATACAGACAAACCAGACGACACAACCAATACAAAAGTTGTGATTGTCATCACCGCCCATAGAAATAGGCTTTTAATGGAGAGCTTTGGTGCCCGGTCAGTCATTTTATTTTTTTATTATCTTTAATTAGTGCTTTGTAATAGTGGCGCAAATTTAGTCAAAAGAAAAGCGCCATGTAAGCTTATATGTTCTCGTTGTACTACATAAACATAGCGCGGTATAGCGCCACATATTTTTCAGCGGCGTGCTCCCAAGTAAAACGGGTGCGCATACCACGTTGTTGCATCTCTCTGAATTTAACGGGGTGCTCGTAGTAAAACAATAATGCACGCCTGATGCAGTTAAGTAATGCCTCTGGTGTGGGCTCGTTGAAGCTAAACCCTGTTGCCTCAGAGGTTTGAGTAATGTCAAAGACGGTATCTTTTAAGCCGCCCACAGCCCGAACGATGGGTACGGTGCCATACGCTAAGCTATACATTTGGTTTAAACCGCAGGGTTCAAATTGTGAGGGCATCAAGAAAAAGTCAGCGCCGGCCTCAACATAGTGTGCGTGTTCGGTGCTAAAGCCGTTGATAAACGCAAATTGTGTTGGATGTTGTTGGGCAAACTCATCGAGATCCATGCATACATGCGGGTCGCCGGTTCCAACAATGACAATTTGTAGGTTGTGGGCAACGAGCTCATCAAGTATCGGCAGTATGTAACCAAACCCTTTTTGTTCGGTTAATCTACATACCATACCTATCACCGGGATGCGTTCATCCTCGGGGAGGCGTGCTGTTCTTTGTAAGGCTAACTTGCATACGTTTTTTGTGTGCAACGTATCAACGTCATAATTCTCCGGTAAAAATTTATCCGTGGCCGGGTCCCACTGTTTATAGTCGCAGCCGTTCAGTATACCTGACAAATCTGCTCCTCGTTTCACAAGCCGCTCATGCAGCCCATGGCTGCCTAAGTCGGTCAACAACTCGCTTGCATAGTTTGGGCTAACCGTTGTGATTTTAGAGGCAAACTCAATACCCGTTTGTAGCATATTGATATAGCCACCGTGAACCTGAGTGAGAATGCCAGGGTGATGACGTAAAAACGGAATACTCTCTAATGCATGCACACCTTGAAACGCTGCATTATGGATAGTGAAAACGGTTTTGGTGCGAGTGAAATGACCAGATTGGTCGTGAGCCATCAAAAATGGCAGCATGGCGGTATGCCAGTCGTGACAGTGAATAATATCAGTAGGCAAAGACAGCGCGTTCAGTGTATGCAATACCGCACCGCAAAAGAAACTAAAGCGTTCACTGTTATCACCAAATGCTTCGTACGTACTGGTATAAAGCCCGTCTCTGTCGAAGTATTCAGGGTAGTCGACTAAATAAAGATTTACGCCGTTAAATACCATGTGACGAATACAAAACGTGTACACTTTTGAATCGGTAAATAAGGTCTGTGCATCGGCGATTATTGGCGCATCGTGAGCACCGGCAATCGCGCGATAATAAGGCATCACAATAGAGATGTTTTCTCCCATATCGTGAAGCGCCAGCGGCAAAGCTTTACCTACATCCGCTAACCCACCAGTCTTTACTAACTCTTCTACTTCGGAAATAGCAAATACAATGTTCACAGCGAAACCCCATAAAGATAGTCATTATCGTAATATCGACAGCATAAAGTAAACGCGCAATCGACAGGCCGGAAGGCACTGTGCCTGTCGTTGCTTTTTTGCAGATTTCATACGTTAGCACACAGAAGTGCTGTGATGCTATTGTAAAGCAGCGTGATACACAGAAAACTGTGTTGTTTGTGCTGTAGTGAATACGCGAGGAAAGTGTTCACCGAGTAGACCAGGGTAGGGGAGAAAACGATTGGCCACCATTTGCAGGTGCCCATTGTTGTTTAGCAATCTACGAGCATCTTCAATAAAGCGTTTTGTAATGGTGTAATCTGTTTTTATACCAGTATGAAACGGAGGGTTCGTGACGATGTAATTAACGCGATCTTCGACACCGTGTAAACCGTTCGCCGCGATAAGTTTGGCTTGCTGATGATTCGCCGCAAGTGTCATGGCACTGCAATAAACGGCCAACGCACTCACGTCGGTCAAAATCATTTTTACGTGTGGATTTTGCTGTAATAAGAAACTGGCAATTACCCCAGCCCCACAAGCAAAATCCATAACAGAGCCGCTTAATCCAGATTGTAATTTTTCGAGCAAAAGCGCGGTGCCTTTATCTAGCGCGCCGTGACTGAATACACCTGGCATCGAACATACTGTCCACGTTTGTTCACCTAGCGTATAGTCGTCCGATTCAAACCACGCGTCGGCTTCAAATGGTAAATGCGCCTGTTCAACAATGGTTGTGATTATGCTGCAATGACGTGCTGAATCTATCTTCTGTGTCGCGCCATACTGCTGCATTAATTTAGCTGCACTCTTTATGCCGCCCTTGTTTTCACCAACAACATGGAGTCTTGCCCCTTTTTGCACTATGCCTGCAGCCATTCTCAACAGCATTTGAAAATGCGTTTTGGATTTAGGCAAGTAAATCATCACATCTGTATAATCGGCTTCGGTAGCGATAAATGGGGTAAAAGTATGGGTATGAAGACCTACTTTCTGCGTAATATTAAAGCCGTCTTTTGTGATGTCTCTGCTATCAAATTCGGCACATGGCATTACTCGAACACATTCACTAAATACATCGTAATATTGATGCATAATATTAATGTTCTTTTGCTTAAGTGAATCGAAGAAGTAAGCATCTGACGGGTTAATGAATAACCACTTGCCTTCATCAAAAAGCTGAATGTTACGTTCTAAAAGCTGGCTTTGAGGGGTAAGTATCATTATTCAGTACGCTCGAAGATGAGATCCCAAACGCCATGGCCTAATTTTTGTCCACGAGTTTCAAATTTAGTAATTGGGCGATATTCAGGACGTGGTACGTAGTCGCCTGCTTCTGCGGTATTCGCATAGCCTTTCGCGTTATTCATTATTTCGGCCATGTGTTGGGCATACGGCTCCCAATCGGTTGCCATGTGAAAGCAGCCACCAATGGCCAATCGAGAGCGAATAACTTCAACAAATTCTGGTTGAACAATGCGGCGTTTATGATGACGCTTTTTATGCCAAGGATCGGGAAAGAACAATTGTAAGCGAGATAAGCTGCCTTCGGGGATCATGTTTTTAAGTACTTCAACAGCATCATGTTCCATTACCCGAAGGTTCTCTACACCTTGTTCAGCAGCATCGGCTAAACATGCACCCACACCCGGACGATGCACTTCAATACCAATGAAGTTTTTCTCTGGTGCTGCAGATGCCATTTCAACGAGTGATTTGCCCATGCCAAAGCCGATTTCAACGACGACAGGTGCATTGCGACCGAATACAGTTTCAAAAGAAAGTAACGAAGATTGATAATCGATGCCCTTCGTTGGCCAGTAGTCAGCAAGAGCGCGTTCTTGCGCTCTGGTAAGCCGCCCTTCGCGTTTCACGTAGCTTTTTACTTTACTAACATAAATGCCTGCGGCTTCTGCTTCCGCCTGACTTTTGAATTGCTTCATATTGCAATAACCTTTTACACTATTTTTCTGCTGGCGCATTATCCACTTAGCGGACTCTTATGCAATGCTATATTGAAAATAATAGCTGTTTTTTTAAGCGCCAGTACAACCCTGAAGCAGTGTGGCAAGCTTTTCTGGTTGTTCCAGTGGCAACATATGTGCGGTATTTTCAAATGTATAAAGCGTAGAAGAAGGCAAAGCATGGTGCATTTTGGCCAACGCGCTATACGGCGCAACAGCATCATCGCTTGCTGCAACAATGTTTATTGGTACGTTAATCTTAGACAGCGACTTCAACGTACTTTCTCTTGGCGTTGTAGATTTGGTATGCGCAAGCAGGGTGCTTTTGCCTAGGTCAGTAGCCATCTCTTTTACCACATCAGTAACGGTGGCATCGTTGAGCCTTGAAGGGTGAACAAAGCGTTCGACATAAGCGGGGTTGTCGGGAAGAAATTGCCCTTTTTCAAGTAAGCTCACTAGTTGCTTTCGCCTTGCCAACTCATCGTTAGATAACCCGTTTGCGTCATAACCAATTAGCGTGAGCGACGCGACGTGTTGAGGGTTTTTTATTGCCCATAATGCCGCAATGAAACCGCCCATCGAGTAACCGACAAGGTGCACTTTTTCATCATCAAGCACTCGGTCACCGGTAAGCGATAGCATATCGTCTTTTGACGTAGCCCATTGAAGGGGAACGTAGCGGCGTTGATTGAGTGACAGTTTTTGCCACGTAGGTAACCAAATACGCTCGTCGCATAACGTGCCAGGTAAAAATAGAACCGGTGCCGATTGCGTCACAATGCGCTCCAAAACATAACAGATAATGCCGTGCATGCTACCATATTGGCTTGCACCCCAACTAACGGCTTTTGCACTATTGCCGAGTTTTCACTTAAAAAAGTAGTAGTTTAATGAAACAGAAACAAGCTAATACATCGTTTGCTGAACGTGTGCTTACGTGGTTCGATGAAAACGGTAGAAAACACCTACCATGGCAGCAAGAAGTCACGCCATACAAAGTGTGGGTGTCGGAAATTATGTTGCAGCAAACACAAGTCACAACGGTTATCCCTTATTTTGAACGTTTTATGCAATCGTTTCCTGACGTAGATACTCTGGCAAACGCTCAGCAAGATGAAGTATTGCACCACTGGACTGGGCTTGGGTACTACGCGCGAGCGCGTAATTTACACAAAGCGGCAAAAATAATTGCAACACAGTATAACGGAGCGTTTCCCGAAAATATTGATGACGTTATTGCGTTACCTGGAATTGGACGTTCTACCGCTGGTGCTGTGTTATCTCTGTCAAAGAACCAACGTCACCCTATATTAGACGGCAATGTGAAGCGAGTACTTGCCCGTTACTATGCGATAGAAGGGTGGCCGGGGCAAAAATCGGTAGAAAACGCATTGTGGGAAGTGGCCGAAAAGCTTACCCCTGACAGCCGGTGTGCTAATTACACGCAAGTCATGATGGATTTGGGGGCAATGGTATGCACACGTTCAAAACCAAAATGTGACAGCTGCCCACTTCAAGACGATTGCATTGCTTATGCGCAGGGTACGCAAACCGAATACCCTGGTAAGAAACCCAAGAAAGTATTACCCGAGAAGCAAACACTATTAGTGGTTCCCCTCTTTCAGCAGCAAGCGTATTTAGAGCAACGGCCTCAAAGCGGCCTGTGGGGAGGGCTTTATGGGTTTATCGAAGCAACAGATATTGAACATGCTAAAACTGAGTTAGCAAAGCGAGGTATCGCGGTACGCGATTTTGAGCAGCGTGAAATGTTTAGGCATACCTTTAGTCATTTTCATTTAGATATTACCCCTATGCTTGCCATGGTAGACTCTATGTCAGACAAGCGGGTAGCTGAGCGAGCCGGCCAATGGTTTTTTATTGATGACACGATAGAAGTTGGATTAGCCGCCCCCACTAAGAAAATAATTAAGCAGTTAACGCAAGATTGGTAACGCGCGAAAAGCAAAAGCGCAAAATAAGGATCCACAATGAGCAGACAAGTGCATTGCAAACGATTAGATAAAGAGGCAGAAGGCTTAGACTTTCAACTCTACCCTGGTGAACTAGGTAAACGCATTTTCGATAATATTTCTAAAGAAGCATGGGGTGAATGGCAAAAAAAGCAGACAATGCTAATAAACGAACATAAACTGAATATGATGGACCCTACTGCTCGTGCATTTTTAGAAGAAAAAATGTCAGCTTATTTATTTGATGGCGTTGAACCAACAATAGATGGCTATGTTCCGCCTGAAAAATAGTCAAATATCGCGTTTTTGGATAAACAATGTGCAAACGATCGCAAAAGCGAAAAAAAACCTACAAAAATGGTTGACTTGTTAGCGCTAAATCCGTTTAATACGCACCCACAGCAGCACAGGCACTAACGCTTGTAACGCTACCCAGTTTTGCCTCGATAGCTCAGTTGGTAGAGCAGCGGATTGAAAAGTGCAAGCACTTCCAATCAGATTCACCAAAAAAGCTTTTAGAGCAATAGTTTTGAAGTTAGTAAGCACTTAGGTTTTGCTTGCAAAGTTTTGCAAAGAAAAATTAAAGCTTACATCGCACAGTTTATGTGCCTCGATAGCTCAGTTGGTAGAGCAGCGGATTGAAAATCCGCGTGTCCCTGGTTCGATCCCGGGTCGAGGCACCATCATTCAAGCCCTTGCAGAAATGTGAGGGCTTTTTTGTTTTTACTGTTTTCTCATTCCGAATTTTCTGCCCTTGTAACAATGAGTTTTTAAGAGCACAGTTGCTTTTAATTCATATTAACGTGGAGCTATTTTATGATGTTATCTTGGCAGGCGTTTTAGTAGTAGCTATCTTCAGTTTGTGTTTTTAACTGCCCGATTCGAGCATAAATGAACTCTGAAATTTTCTTACGCGATTTCTCAGTTATGTACTATTTTGACCTGTTAATCGATGCCATGTTCTCAAGACGTATACGTCAAAAGCAAAGCTCCACAAAACTCCAAAAAACTTCATACTGTAGTCGTGAAGCTAGGTACTCTGAAGATATTGAGTGCCGGTTAACTTCTTCTTGTTCCGGTTCGTATTTATTGCTTTTAGTGTCCTATGTAATAGACTAGAGACATTGAGCAAGCATAACAACAAACATAAGTATTTTTGGGACGTGAAAGTAAATCAAAATTACAACATATCCGCCATTTCAAGGCTTTTCACTTCTAGCGTAGTCAAAGAGCTTGCGCGAAAGGGCCAATCTCCCTTATTTGCTCGTCTTTTGAATGAAGCGGGGCTTTGTGTGCCTACAAACTCAAGACTCGTGGTTGGAGACATTTTTGATAATGCGTTTTCAATATTAAAGTTAAAGAATAATAGGCATGAGTATGTCTACAAGTCTGCTTTAGCTCAAAACGTCCTTCTAGGCAGACACTCCTTAAGAACTGCCGCGATGCTCTCAGAGTTCAGAGTTAATAATTGTAAAGCAGATGTGGTAATACTCAATGGAACAGGAACTGTCTACGAAATAAAGTCGGAGAGAGATTCTTTAAGTCGGCTTGAAAAGCAAATATCTGCATATAGGAAAGTTTTTGCCAAAGTGTATGTTATTGCGGGAGAGAATCACATTGAATCGGTTATTGATTCCGTACCAAAAGATGTTGGAATTAAAGTCTTATCCAGTGCGCACAATATCTCTGAAATCAGGAATGCTATAGACGCTCCAGAAAGAACAGACCCGACAGAGATTTTCAATTCAATTAGAATAAATGAAGCTAAGAACATACTTAACCGTATCGGTTTCGAATGTCCTGAAGTTCCAAATACTGAGCGATATTCTTTGTACAAAAGCGCATTCAGCAAGCTAACACCAGTCGAAGCGCACAGGGGAATGGTAGAGGTTCTCAAAAAGACCCGTAATCTGTTACCTTTACAAGAAGTGATTGATGACATGCCTATATCATTAAAATCGGCAGTCCTCACAACTTCAATTCGAAAATCAGATCGATATAGGTTAATTAAAGCAGTAAATACACCTGTCGATGAAGCATTACAATGGACGTAAGAATATCAATGTACTTCCCCTACTTTCGAGGTAAGCAAAACGAGCTTATTACAATTCGGAATAACGCTTCCTTAATGGCTCAGGCAGGCTTCGTTCCAATAATTGAACCGGTTAAAGAAACTTTAAATGGTCTCAAACGTGCATTGGACTCCGTTGTTAATTCAAAAGGCCGAGCTATTGTAATCGTTAATCCCTTTCACGGTGACTATTCGAAAAATGGCGACTCTCTGACGAACCTTCTAGCTGAGGATTTTGATGGTGAAGACGGCATTTCCGCCGGAATATTACTTACTAATGAGATTTCGCTTGAAGCAGCGATTTCGAGTTGTAAAGCGCATGAACAACATAGCTTAACTCTTATCCATGCAGGTTTCGCGTATGCAAGGGAATTAAGTAACGCTCTTGGAGATAAAGTAAAAGATATCACACATTGCTTTTTTGAAGAAGATGCTGGGAAGCTGTATCAAAAGCACTTTATGGCGGCTAAGTCCAAAATATTAATTAGAGATGGATTCAAGAAGCGTAAAAATAGAGAACACCCAAGAGAGGAGTTCTTTTCAGATCTCCACGCAACCTTTCAGATGGAAAACATGCAAGGTTTTGGTGACTTTTTAATAGTTGGAGATGAGTATTCGGAGAGTGGCGGCCCAGCATACGCCGTCGCAATACATCTTACTTTCATTGATGAAGAGCAAGATGAAGCTATGTTCATTTATCACTTTATCTCAGATAGACAAGACACCCCTCAGGATCCAGCAGGTAAGTTTCTCGAAGCATTAAACAAACTTATTATTAAAGCGGATGAGCCAACAACAAAGATCTTGGCCACAAAGGCACTAGCGGAGTTTCGCGATCTCCATGAACGAAAGCATTTTCCGGGCCTAGGTTATGTTAAAAAGCTGTCTATGCAGCATCATATTGAAGTGTTAGCTGATTTCTTCAACGGTAAATAGCTATCATGAATTGTTGCTCAAGCTGTTTTGGCGATAGTGGACTAGAGTCCCATATAAAATTTTTATCTCATGAAGTTGGTGTTTGCGATTACTGTGCTTCGACTGACGTACATCTTGTCAATCCATCGATGCTAGAAGATAAATTCGCATCACTTCTAAATACCTATGAGCAGAATGAAAATGGAACGTCAATAATAGAGCTACTAAAAAAGGATTGGTGTCTATTTTCTCATCCGCAAATGACAATCGCACAGGGACAAATGTTACTTGGAGACGTTTTAGATGACGGACAACTAGTTCGCCAAAATTTTATGGCTTCTGAGCAGTACTTATCGAATAGATTAGGTAAATGGGAAGAGCTTAGAAAGGAGTTAATGCATAAAAATAGGTTTTTCCCAGAGACCGAGGTAGATTTAGAGCGTCTTGAAGAACTGCTTTCACACATTTCTGTTGGCTCAATTGATCTTCAAACTGAGTGGTATCGTGCTCGCACAAAAGTTCGTGACGAACTATTCCTACAAGAGGAAATGTCAGCACCTCCATCTCATTTAGCATCGCATGGTCGAGCTAATCCAGCCGGAATTCCATACTTATATTTGGGGTCAGAAGTCGAAACCGCAATATCTGAAATTAGGCCTCATACTGGTGACCAAGTCTGTGTTGCAACCTTTAGTATTCCAAATAACCTAACTCTGGTAGATCTCAGAGCTCCAAGGCGCTCTGTCTCCCCTTTCATATTAGAGGACGAAAAGGATATTGGGAAAATGCGTTCTGACCTTGTTTTCTTGGAACGACTAGGACATGAGTTGACTCGTCCGGTAAGGCAAATGGCTGCTGCATTTGACTATACTCCCAGCCAATATTTGTGTGAGTTTATCAAGAAAAGTCGTTATGACGGAGTTCTCTATTCTAGCTCCGTCAGCTCAGGCTATAACCTTGCCTTATTCGAAAAGGCGAAGGCTCGCATAGGACAGATGAGCCACCGAAAGGTGAATAAAGTTACCGTAGAAATATCCGCAGAAGAAAACTAATCAGCATTAGTACTTTGTGAATCGTAACTGCTTTACTTAAGCCAACGTTTCATACGTGAATGAATCGCTATAACGGAAACACCGCTTTTACACTAATTCTGGTATTAGGTCTTCTTCTGGCGCGCAATACATTCTTCGATGTAACGAAAAACAGTCATTGCTGCATTGATCATCGCTTGAGCTTCTGGTTCTAGAAGCAGTTCATTGTTATGGGCAAGGCTGGCGTGGTTTCGAATTGTACCCAAAGCATTTATTGTTGCGGCCATGCTGTTTAGAACGTTAGCTATCTCTGCTGGCCTATTTCCGATTGGTTTAAGAGCTGCGTGATTGTTTTTCAGTTCTTTGAAAGCCTTTTGAGCCGTAGCACCTGACTCCAACGGGATAGAAGCTTGGTGACACAATTCAACCAGATATGCATGAAGTGCCGTATGCACACGATCAATCGCGCTTGCTGGTGACAATGTCTTTGCATCTTGTAATGCAAGTATAACTGTCTGTGATAAAGACGCATTAGAATCGGGTATTCTTACGTTACCTGCCAATATCAGTTCGCTGTTATTAATATGGCAAGGAAGCCCATGTTTCGACAGTATTTGGTTTATATATAAATCTGAAGGGACATTAGTCTCTAAAAGAGAAAGCTGTTCACATGCATTATGGAGTGCAGCAATGAATCCCGGACCGTCCTGACTGGCTTTTTCCATGTACCATTCCAAGTCTCCTCTCGCCCAGTCAGTATTAGAGCTTGTACCGAATTCTACAGCAGCTGGCTTTGCCATATGCTTCTTGAAGGTTTCAAGTATATGTTTTTCTGTACAACGTTCACTGTGATTTATTTTACGGATCAGCGCCTGAAATTCTCTGAAAGCATCATCAGGTATGGAAAAAGCATATTCTGTTGCAAATTGAAGCTCTGTTGGCAGTAATAAAGGCATCGTGTTCCTGTTTTAACGGCAATTCATAATTATATTTCCCGAGCATTTTGGGGTCATTATGTTTTATTTCTATCCTTCTTAAAAATTCTCCGCATGCTCGAAGATTTCTTTATACACCTCATCGCATCGCGATCAACTAGTGGATAGCCGTGCTTGGCGAACAATGGTACCTAGATCTCGAAGCAGAAAATTCTCTTCATATTGTGGGCCAAATAAATCCTGCGTTTCATTCATATTGGGTCTTCCTTTTGCCACTTTACACACCACCATAGAACGTATTCACAAAGTCTTTCAGTTTCTCCGTAAGCCGAGGTATGACTTTCTTGCGCTGAAGTATGCTGGGTGGTTTCTCCATAAGCCCTGCCACTTCTTCACGTAACGGCTCTTGGTTGTTATAAATCATTCGTTCGACAACATCTTTCATGCGTTCTTGAACGAGTTGCTCTTCTTCTGCAATTTGCTTTGTCGCCTTTTCTTTCTCAACTTCCCAATACACTGCAAATGCGTCGTCTACTTCTTCGGCAGACTTCACATTAGGTAGGTTTTCTTTAATAAATTTATCGATGAGCTCCTGTTTACTTCTTAGGTTAGGATCACCATTCACCGCTTGCATCAGTGCCTTGTACTGATACTGGTATTCTTCTTCCGACTCGGTTTCTTTTAACTTACTCAAAAGCTTCAATATGTAGGCAACGTTTATCTCATCCATCGCTAAAAGTTCGAGTTCAAAGTCGACCTCTTCCAGAACAGACACCTTTTCTTTAGCGTTGTTCGTCTTCACTTTGTCATGCAAGTCGAGGTACTTACTCTTGAAGTCTTCGAACTCTTGCTCACCTATTCGCACGTCGTCAAAGCTAAAATCTGCAAAGCTTTCCAGAATGTTCCTCAAGCGCATCAGCTCGCGAAACGCCTTGATGTATTCCAGTTCCTGATTCTCATCTTCCAGACTATCTACGCTTTCAGGATCGGGAGCGATTGCTAAAAGGTTGCCGAAGGCTTTGTTGAAGAGTTTCACAAAATCCTCATACGGCGGCATGATGACAGTATCTTTAGCGTCTTTGTTTGAAAACAGGGCCAGAGCTTCATCTGTGCGATTTTTGAGGTTGCGGAAGCACACAATATTACCTTGTGACTTCTGCTCGTTAAGAATTCGATTGGTGCGAGAATATGCCTGTATTAAACCATGATATTTAAGGTTTTTATCGACAAATAACGTATTCAAGGTTTTGCTGTCAAAGCCAGTAAGGAACATATTCACTACCAAAAGTATGTCTACCTTACGCTGGCGAACCTTCTTTGAAATGTCGTTGTAGTAATTATAAAAAGACTCGCTGTCTTTGGTGGTGTAACTGCAACCAAACATCTCGTTGTAATCACCGATAAACTGCTCCAACTTATCGCGGCTGTGACTATACACAGCCTGAGGCTCCGCCACCTTATCTAAGTCGTTATCGTCTAATCCATCGGCATCGGGATCTTCTTCATTGGCTGCATAGGAAAAGATAGTTGCAACTCGTAGGTTGTGTTTTCCTTCCGCTTTCTTTTTGGCAAACAGTTCGTAGTACTTTATCAACGCAGGAACGCTTGATACGCAAAACATCGCCGTAAATTCTCGGCTATGAGTTTTTCGGTTATGCTGGGCAATGATGTAATCGACAATTTTTCCAAGACGAATCTCTGATTCCATCAGCTCTTTGGTGTCGATACCTTCAACCTCAATGTCTATCTCATTTGCGCTGTCTTTCTTCTTGTACCTGCCGACATACTCAACGTTAAACTTAAGTACGTTCTCATCTTTAATCGCATCGACAATGGTGTATTTGTGCAGTGGCTTATGAAACAAGTCCGTTGTTGTGTATTTGCGAGACGATTTTGAAACGGCATTTTCAACAAAGATCGGCGTACCAGTGAAACCGAACATTTGATGATTGGTGAAGAACTGACTGATTTTTTGGTGGGTATCACCAAACTGGCTTCGGTGACACTCATCAAAAATAAACACAATATTTTTATCTTTCACCGATTCCATTCGTTTAGAGTAACGCTTGTGGCTTATCGCGTTGTTAAGCTTTTGAATGGTTGTGACAATCAGCTTTGTATTGCGTTGCTCATTGATCTTATCCGCGGCAACCGGCGCATCGGTAAACTGATCTACAAGTAGCTTTGTGTTATCTGTGCTATCCACGCACCCTTTCGAAAAGCCGTTAAACTCTTTGCTTGTTTGGTAGTCGAGATCCTTGCGATCAACGACAAACACCACTTTGTGAACTTTACTGTCGCCTGTAAGCAACTGGGCTGTTTTGAATGAGGTTAAAGTTTTGCCTGAGCCCGTTGTATGCCAGATATATCCATTCATCTTATCGGTCGATTGAGCACTTACGACTAAAGCCTGGCGTTCGGCAACACGTTCGATAATCGCTTCCGTTGCATATATCTGGTACGGCCGCATCACCATGAGAATACGGTCAGTCTCATTTAATACCACGTACTTAGTGATCATGTCGGTAACGTGATTGGGCGTTAGGAACACCTCCGCAAATTCAGTCAGGTCACTATAGCGTTTAGCATTTAACTCATCTGCCCAGAAGAACGTTTGCTTGAAGCTTTGTTTACGGTTGTTAGCGTAATACTTGGTGTTCGCCCCGTTTGATATAACGAATACCTGCACGTATTGAAACAAACCATCTTCTGCCCAATAGGAATGGCGCTGATAACGATTTATCTGATTGAAAGCTTCTTTTAATTCAAGTCCACGGCGCTTAAGTTCGATTTGCACCAAAGGCAGACCGTTAACCAGAATAGTGACGTCATAACGGTTCTTGTAACGACCTTCTACGGTAACTTGCTGAGTAACCTGAAAGTGATTTTGTGTGACATCTTCATCCAGAAAGCGAATATAGCCAGTGGTGCCATCGTCCTTGTTGATTTGCAGTCGGTCACGAAGAATCTTGGCCTTATCGAACACGTTACCTTTCGCTAGGGCGTTGCGAATTTGCTTTAACTCAGTATCGCTTACCTCAAAACCATTGAGCTTGGATAGTTGCGCTTTCAAGTTTGCTCGTAACGATTTGGTATCCGTGATTTGAACGAGTTCAAAACCTTGCTTAGCGAGTTGTGCAACGAGCTTATTTTCTAATTCTTGTTCAGACTGGTAGGCCACCTATACTCCTTATCAGCTTTTTAAAAGCTCATCCATTTTCTTTTTCGCAATATGCTCAAGTAGCTTTCTGCTCGATTCAAACATCACCTTGAAAGGGAACTCTTTGAATTCTTCCTTCAGCTTCGAAAACACTTCTTTATTCGATAATGCAGTCGCAAAATCATGTCCATTTTGAGTTAGGCGAAGATTTATTGCACATATGGCCCAATCTCCCCCCATACATTGGACAAATCCCATCGCCTCAAGGTCTGCGTATTTTAAAGACTGCTTTCCGATCAGTTGATTTTCAATGAGTAATTGAAAATGAAAGAGAAACTTCTGATCTATATCCCCCGATTTATCCGTGTAGTCTATACCTGAAGACTTCAAATCCTCGATAGTTATATGGGCGGTTGGAGCCTCAAGAAACACGTTTAATATTGCTCTAATATATCCAATATCTATCTTCATTAGATTACCTACACAAACATCTTTTGTAATAAGCCCTTCTTGAACTTTTCGGCTAGCTCTATTTGATTTTCGAGCAAGCCAATTTTGGACGACAGTATCTCAATAAAACTTACAATTTTTTTCTGCTCTTCGACACATGGAAATGGCATCAGTGTTTTTAGCCAGCTTTGTGTTTTAAATAAAAGTTTTTCAATATGTACACCATCGCTATTGATGTAATACGCCCTTTTCATTTCCTTAGTCATTGAATAATAGTTAAAGAAATTCACGTCCAATGAGTCAGTATTAACATCAAACACATTGTACTCATTAGAAACAATCGCCCCATCAAGAGTCGCTGGAACAATACCACAGGCACCATGAACTATTTGTCGCTTAGAAATAACAAACTGATTTGCCGACAAACGAAACTGTGTTTTAACTAAAACTTCACTACCTTTGTAATGGCCTCGACTGACAACCCCTCCATTTCTGCGTCTAACTGTAATTAACTCATATTGTTCATTGTCACCCATATTAATTGGGTTGAGGCTCAAAGATAAAACTTCTGAAAACTTGCGAACTTTCCAATCGGGAAACTCGTTTCCACTATCATCCTTAAAACGAATCTCTTGCTTGAAAAGCTTTTGCATTACGCCTTTTTTGTATTGAGTCAACAAATCACGTTTTTCTTTAAGCAGACTGATTTTTTTATCTACTGAAGTGAGAAAATTAGAAATTTTTTCAATTTCTTTTGTGTCCTTGGGAAGGAAAAACTTGTACTTCAATAAGTTTTTACCGTTAATTGAATTGATTGTTGCCCCTAAATCTCTGTGAACTAACTTTCTAAATTGGCCTGTCTGGAAGAGCTGAAATATAAAATGAGGATGCTTTGTTCTGAGCACGCTCATAAACGCTCCGTGTGTGGCGTATTTTATGCCTTTTGGTATTAAAGCAGACTTACCAATTAGTGCTCTAGATCCATTTCGAACACATATAAGTAGGTCATCTTCTTTTGAGAGATTTTCTTCTGAAACTTCTAAATCAACATATACATTATCGTCATACGTAATGGAATTATCTTTTATGTTTGATGAACGAAGAACTAATAACCCCTTATCAACAACATTATCTGGAGAATAAGTTAGCCCATTAATAGTTTGACCAAGCTCACCTAATTTTGATTGAGTCCAACCCATGGTAAATTCTTTAAAACGCAGCTTAGGTAATTTACTAACCATTACTTAAGCTCTCCTATACCCAACTCAGAACAAAATGCATTTACTGCAGACGTTGCTTTACTTAGTTCGTAATCAACTTTAGTAAGACTTGATGTTATTTCTTCTAGGCTTATAGGCTCTTCTTCTTCAAAGGTATCTACGTATCTGGGGATATTAAGGTTAAATTCATTCTCTTCAACAACTTCCTGTAATGGTGCAAGATAGGCAAACTTTTCTTCAAAATCTCGCTTTTCAACGGCTTTTAAAATCGCTTCAAGATCAATATCTCTTAAGTAATTTTGATTCGTTCCTTTACCAAAATTCTGACTTGCATCTATAAATAAAATATTATCGCTATGTTGACGATTTTTCTTAAAGACCAAAATGCATGTCGGTATTCCTGCGCCGTAGAATATATTGGCAGGTAAACCGATAACTGCATCGAGGCAGTTTTTATCCTTTATTAAATGCTTACGAATATGGCCTTCTGCAGCTCCTCGGAATAGCACACCGTGAGGCAAAACAACTGCCATCGTTCCGTTTTCATCTAACTGATGGATCATATGTTGTACAAAGGCAAAGTCTGCCTTTGATGCAGGTGCAAGTTTGCCGTAGTCTTGAAAACGTTCGTCAGTGAGAAATCCTTGAGATGCACTCCACTTAGCTGAAAATGGAGGATTCGCGACAACGGCTTCGAACTTGTGTTCCAAGTGATGTGGATGTTCAAGTGTGTCGTCCTGCTGAATATCAAATCGACGATAGTGCACACCATGCAAAATCATATTCATTCTAGCGAGGTTGTAGGTGCTGGGGTTTTGCTCCTGTCCGTAAAAATGTCCAACGTCTTTTACTTCTTTTGCCACTCGCAAAAGCAAAGAGCCTGAACCACAAGTTGGATCGTACACACTGCGAAGTTTGTCTTTCCCTTGGGTGACCAGTTTCGCCAAAAGCTTCGATACCATAGGTGGTGTATAAAACTCACCCGCCTTTTTACCTGCACCAGATGCAAACTGACCAATCAGGTATTCATAAGCATCGCCCAGTACATCAATTTCCGTTTCATGATGCAGAAAGTCGATATCATCGAGATGGACCAGTATCTTAGAGATCAGCTCATTTTTGGCTTTTTCTGTTTTACCGAGCTTGTTTGAGGTTAAGTCGAGATCGTCAAATAGGCCGTTGAAATCATCCTCAGCCGCTGTTCCCATAGTGCTTTGCTCAATATGATTCAGCACTTCAGTAAGCTGCTCTAAAATGAACTCACCATTTTTACCTTTTTCAGCCAGCACGTGGAAAAGCTCACTGGGCTTTAGGAAATAGCCTAAGTGATCTATCGCTTCTTCGCGAATGGCATCCAGATACTCTTTACCCTGTTGTAAATTCTCGTCGATTTCATCAAATTTAATGCCGTCCTCTTTGAGAAGTTCGTCGGCATAGATGTCCATTCGTTCAGAGAGATACTTATAGAAAATAAAACCGAGTATGTAGTCGCGAAACTCATCGGCGCTCATATTGCCCCGAAGCGCGTTGGCAATATTCCAGAGTTGTTTTTCTAATGCTTTCTTATGTTGTTCAACCATTGTTTCTTATTCCTTGCTACATCTTTCCTGCGACTTTATTAGTTGGGCGTTAATGCTTTATTCGGTGTTTGTTGCGTTAATTTGTTTAAAAGCTGGGCCATTTCTCTTTCTGGCCAAATGTAATCTTTCTGACCTTTTACGCCGCAAGGTCTGTGGCTTAAGTCTGCGCTGTATCGGTACGGGTTCATATCCGCTACCGCCGTGTTCTTGTAATACAACCCATAATCTATTTCCTGAGCTACCTGATTCATCGTACCTTGTACCGAACGATTACAGTTTGTATCGAACGTAAGTGGTTGGTAATTCGTCGCAGCGGCATTAACTAGCTCATGCGGCATATCGCTTTTCAGCAAGGCGTTAATAAACACATCGTTAAAATGCCAGTCGAGGTTTGCGAAGTCTTTCTTGGTTAGGCATGGAATAAACAAAGTGAAGCGTGTTGCGTCATGCACTGCAATCACGCATTGCCTTCTTTGGATGGTAATGAGGTTTGCATGCCAGTTGAGCCACTTCGCCTGAATGCCTATAGCAGTCGCAGGTTGCTCTGTGGCTTTCATCTTCTCAGGTAGCTTGGCGTAAAGCTTCTTGGTGCAATGGAGGATCAATTACCACCTCCGCTTCCGTTATCTTTAGCTTCATACCCCGGCGCAATAGCCAAGTTCTGTACATTGTTCAGCGTAAAACGGTTTTGTAGCCAAAGTTGGTATTCCGCACCTTTTAGCGTTCCGCGCTCAGTGCAGTCCACATTCCATCGTCTCAACAGATAACCCGCCATCGCCGCTCTTACGTTGATAAGCAGTTGCTCGTTTTGCATACCATAATCCATTTCTATCGCGGTTGGATGTTCAACATTCTTGGGATGCGGCACTAGTTGAAGTGGGATAAGACGCTGCCATTCGGTATCTGTTTGGGCGCTTTCTTCTTCAATAGGCGTGTCTTTAATCGTTACCTTACTAATGCGCGTTAACACGAAGTCACGAAAGCTTTGACTCTTACGATCAAAGGCGCGAACGTGCCAGCGTAGGCCATTGTCGACTATGGAGTGTGGTACAAGTTCTCTGGCATTCGAACCGCTAGAAAGTGACGTGTAGATAACGCTAACCGCTTTGTTATTGAGAATGGCTTGTACCAGACGAGCCACGATAAAGATGTCTGGTACATTCAGACTGGACGGAGCTTCTACTGGGAAATGGATGTCACCTATTGCATCAAACCCATCAGAAATATCGTTTGCGAGCTTGGTTAGGGTACGCCTTGCGTCGTGTTCGAACACAGGCTTGAACTGAGGTGTCTGAAAGTATCGCTTTTCTCGCGAATCGTAAGACAGGTTATCCGGTGCAAGCTCTTTGTAAATGCCGAAATCGCGTGAGCCTGCCGACAGTCCGACCTGAAAACGATTAATTAAGTCCTGACGGTAAATCGCACCTTTAAACAATAGGCAAAAGTCGATATAGGCAAGGCGTTGTTTTTGAGCAAAGCTGATAGAGTCGAGCATCGTCCCTGTTTACTTTTTTATACTTTGGTTTAGTGTGGTTTATTTTGAGACGGTTGTAAAGCATATGCGCGTCTAACTGCTCATAAATCGGCGCTTAAACTCCTTCTTCCTTGCGTCAGGTTCGCCTTCTATCAATCCTGTGCACTTGTGAGCAGCATGCGCATTCCACCCAAAAGGCCAGCGTTTAAATAGATGTTGATTACAGGCAGGGCAAGTGCGTTGATGTGCAGTATTGGAAACAGTCTGTTTTGTCTTTGTTATAGGTTTAGACTTTGTCGGTAGATTGGCAGCTGCACTGCTTATTGGCTTAACTCTAGGTATCCAGATAGCATCGCCTTTCTCTGGGTCACCAAAACAGATACGCTCCTGTTCAGGCAAGCTTGCTACCCATGCGGCACTGTAGGCATCCACTCTATCGTGCATTGGTCCAAGGCACATATTATCTGCTTGCGACCAATCGTCGTCGGTTTTAGGCCAACCAGTGTAATGCGACATGGCAGACAGCTGTAACTCAGCCTGATTCCCTTTGCTTTTATGGATATCAGCGACACCTAACTGTTTCACTGTCGCGTGTGGATAGACCTCTATACATTCGGCAACTTTACTCAGTCGCTCGTTCAAGGCGAAACCTAACAGCATAAAGATTTGGTGGGCATGAGGCAGGTTTTGTATCGGCTTACCCGCCTCAAGATGTGCAATACCTTTTGCTTTAATCATCCTAAAATCATCGGCAGAGGGTGTGGTGTAACAGCTAATACCTGCTCTATCGAGCGCCTGCTCTGCAAATCTGCGATTAAGATAGTTATCCCGTGGCCGAAGCGGTGAGTCGATACCTATTCGAATTGGGCTTAAATGGAATGCGTCGCAAACCGTTTCTATGTAACTGGCGACATCTTCTGCAAATGCCTGATTAACCTTGTCGTCCAAGGTCCGGGCGTTGCCTAAACCTCTCGGTGGTTTTATTGGGTAACTGGCTAACGGAAACGGCAATAATCGCCCATTTTCTAGAGTACAAATCACCAGTGGCAGGTATTTACCTTTCGCACAAGCGACATCGATACCGATAAACACGTCCATGTTTGTCTCTCCTATCTGTCAGGAATGAATATTTCACTGTTAAACGATACTACACGATTGGAATTAATACCCAATCAAGACATTGCCTGAGTTAATATATTTTCGATATTTAACAAGGATGTTCAATTATGCCAAGAAAAAATACATCTTTTGCTGACCTTCTTTTCCGAGCGCCATGGTGGGTTTCAGTTACAACATCGGCAATTACCTATTTATTGATGGGCCATTTGCTGCCTTCTATCGAGACGAATAATCAGCTAATCAATATGGTATTTAAGGCGCTCGCTGTTCCTGCGCCTTATTTCGCAATTTTCATATTACTCATTGCTCCATTTTCATTTTTTAATGCTCGACGCAAGGCCAAGCAATTAGATGCTCAAAAAAGTATTGAGACCATTAGACAACTGCATTGGCGCAATTTTGAGGAGCTAGTGGCAGAAGCCTATCGAAGACAAGGTTATCGAGTAACTGAAGGAGGGTTTGGTGCTGACGGTGGTATTGACCTAGAACTGGGGAAAGGCGAAGAGCTTGTACTTATTCAGTGTAAACAATGGAAGGCACAAAAAGTTGGTGTCAGCGTGGTACGCGAGATGTTTGGTGTATTAACTGCCAGTAATGCAGACATGGTTATTGTCATCTGTTCAGGTAAATTTACCCAACAGGCGATAGATTTCGCATCTGATAAACCAGTGACACTCATTGACGGAAATGAACTACTCTCTCTTATTCATGAAGTGCAAACAGAACCAAAAGTAGAAGCGATAAATCAAAACGTCTGTCCTAGATGTGGTAGTGAACTTGTAGAGCGGCAAGCAAAACGTGGCGCTCATGCAGGAAACGCCTTCTTGGGTTGTTCTGCCTTCCCCAAATGCCGTTACACCGAAGAATTATTTTAAGGAAAATAGATGAAAGACTTGGATGTTCATAAAAAAGTAGCGGTACTTATTGATGCCGATAACGCCCAACTATCGAAGCTATCTGCCATTTTGGATGAGATATCCGCGCACGGTCATGTGCTTATTAAGCGTGCCTATGGTGATTGGTCTGTTGAAGCCCTGAAGAACTGGAAAACGTCACTCAATGAGTTAGCCATCCAGCCTATTCAACAATTTGCCTATACGACAGGTAAAAACTCAACGGATGCGTCGATGATCATTGATGCTATGGATTTGCTCTATTCAGAGAAAATCGATGCATTTGCATTGGTGTCCAGTGACAGCGACTTTACCAAGCTTGCGTCACGTTTGAGAGAGTCAGAGAAGTTTGTGTTTGGTGTAGGTGAAAAGAAGACGCCAGTGTCGTTCAGAAATGCCTGTGATGACTTTATTTTTACGGAGAACTTAGAAGCTGGGCAGGTTTCTAAATCCAGCAAATCAAAACAGGCGCAAAGTAATGCGGCCAACGGTGCAGAAGAATTGATACCGGCACTACTTAAGGCATGGGAGCTTTATCAAAACGACGATGGGTGGGTGAACGCGGGACCAGCCGGCAGTTTTCTAAAACGTGCGAAGCCTGACTTTGATCCAAGAACCTATGGAGCAGCAAAAGTAACCGATATTATTTCAAGTCTGTCTACCGTCTTTGAAATGACGCGGCAAAAAGGAAAAGGGACGACACAAATTATTTTGTACCGCCCTATCTTGGCGACCACCTAGGCTAATCGATATCCCAAGGCGGAAGGTCGTCGTCAATAACATTTGGCTTTAGCGGTTTTTCTCGCTTAGGTTTGCGTTTTGATCTAGCGACTATCGTTCCTTCTTTGAGAAAGCGTCTGTAGGCGCGCTTTGCCTCTGGAAGTGACGTGAAACCTTGTTGGCGGCTTCCAGAATAGCCATTCACTTGGGCTTGTGTTTCTTTCCACGTTTTATAGACCCCCGGCTGTCTACCGATAAATACGACATAAGCGGCATTCTTGCTGGTGAAGTTGTGATTGGAAAAGCGTCTCGACATAGTTACCTCCTTTGGTTTGTCTGCTTTCCCCATGTGTTTACAGTTTTTAAATTTGCAGTGACGTTACTCTGAAATACTTACCGTGAAAGCCTCCAACTCAAGCCAATAATGTAAAAAGTTACCTTCCCATATCTGATACACATCGGTTGCCTGTTCAATAGGAAATACACCAAATAGGTTTTGAAAAACACCGGCATCAAAATCAAAGTCGAGGTCTTTAGCAAGCTCGGCATAAGGACCGTTGCCTACATACGTAAAGTCGGTGATGTAGCAAAAGTGCCAATGCTGTTCTCGCTTCTCCAGCCTGATTTCAACAGGATGAAAACCGCCGCTTTCAGCCGAATAACCGGGGTCACGAAAGTTAATGGTAACGCTATCACCTGTGACACTTTGGTTAGTCAGTAAGTCGGCAAGTGCATCTGCTAGTTGCTTTGAGACGGGCAAAGCAAGCCCCTCATAGTGAATATGCATAGTCTTAATCTCTTAAATCGTAGTGATGAAGCAAATAATGTGCTGAGAGCTGCCGAGCGCGTCTGTGAGACGGTTTTTCATAATTTACTGATATGAGTAGTTCAACGATGAGAACGCGTGTTATGTCGCTCTGTCAGCAGAATTTACCCTTTCAGCTCGATTGTGACGTCAGTCGCTTTCTTGATGCACAGTGGCGCGAACAAGATAGGCAGTGCTCAGCATTGGGTTTGTTGCTCTTTCCCGAACACTCACGCCGATTTCGCAGTTTTTATTGCTGCTACATGGAATGTGTGCCGGTGTATGAACGTGATTGGTTTTGCCGCCTCGCGTGCTCTGGCACGGTTGTTCGCCGTGAATGGCAACTTCAACATGTGCTGGGCTGCGTGAAGCTGCCTAAGCTTTCTAAGTTGGCCTCGCTTGGCGGTACAGAAAAGGCCAATACCGAGCACCGCGTGGTGGCATGGCAACAGCATGTTAAATGGCTGCTAGGCATTGATGGTATTAGCGCGTTGTTTTGTCCTCCTTCTGAAGTGGGTAGGCAATGTCATGACCATGGCATTGCGTTAACCCTGCCATGGTGGATTAGCTGTCCAGCAACCGACCACCTTGCACACACCTTAAAGCCTGCTATTGCCGTAGGCACCGTCAGTTAAAAGGCCAATTAAAATCCACGTTAACCAGTCCACAACAGGTAAACATCATGGCAACCGTTAAGTTTCCACAACACATTCCATTGCAGCCTGAGTTTGTGCGCTATATATTGGCCGAGCTTCAGGTATCCACACAGCGGCGTAAAGGCCAACCTTTGTGTCTCAAACACTACTCCGTGACTGCCTATCCCCATTGCCGAGAAGCCTACTGTGCGCACTTTTCACGGTTTGGTGAGCAGTTTTACTTTACCCAGTTGGCAGGCTACGAACTCATCAACGGCAAGGCTGAACTCTGGGGGTATGCCGATAACATAAAGTTGGAAAACAACGGCGAGACCCACCACCTTATCAATCGGCGTGGGTTACGGTTGACCACCTTTATACTGTGTTGGCAGGACTTTGTGCTAACGCATATCCGCGGTCATGAGTCTGATCGTGTACTCCATCCACCCATTCCCGATTATCCAACAATTTCTCCAGAGTACGACCTTGAAAGTGCCTATGATGAGTTGCCGACTTAACGCTTCGCCGTTTTGGTGTTGGCAGTGGTTTTGGTCTGCGTTTCAGGTTTGGTGGGTGGCAACAAGAATGTGTCGAACTCGCCTTTTTCCACCGCGCTAATTAAGGTGTTGATGGTGTCAGGCAGTTTGGCCTTATCACCGACATCAATCGCAGGTTTGCCTTTTTGCAGTTCAATGGGCTTGATACCAATTTTGACCTCCAAAAAGTAATGGCCTTCGGTATCGTAATACCACGGTCTGACGGTCACTTGTCTGCGTTGTTTAGTGCGCTCTCCCGTTTCGGGGTCCTTAACCATTTTCTCTTTGTACGCGACGAAGGGTTTGTTTTCGAGCATGCAAATCGCCAGCTCTTTTTGTTGTTCAAGTCGGTCAATTAGCTTTATGCGCTTGTTTAAAATCGGCGGTTGCTTCTTGATTTCAGGGCGTGCAGTGACCTTGAGTGAACTCAATACGGATGTTGTCATGGTAATTACCTCTTAGGTTGGTGTAGATGTTTCGATTTACTTGGCGATAAAGCCAATGGGGTTAGAAGAGCGTTTTCGTTTGTTTTCCGCTTCTAGCAGCGTGAAAGCTTGCTTGCGAAGCGCGGATAATGGCGTAAAGCGTTTGCGGCGTTGCAATAGCGCAAAATCGCCTGGGGTTAATTGTGACAGTGCAGTAAGTCTTGCTTTATCTGCCGCAGGTACATGGGTAAGTGCCAGCACGTTTTGATATAGCGTGATAACTTGATGCGCGTTTAGATAGTCACATTCAAGCTTAAAATCGAAGCGTCGAAGCACCGCTTTGTCTAGTCGTTTTTCATAGTTGGTGGCAGCAAACAGGGGGTGGGTGAAACACTCCATTTGCGCCAGCAGTTCGTTGACGAGTTGTACTTCATGAGTGGCTTGTGCAAAGTCGCGTGAACTTAACAGGCTATCGACTTCATCGAGTAGTAACATGTCACCGACACGGTGCGCTTCACGAAACAGTGCGGCCACATGCTGTTCGCTTTCACCCACATATTTGCTCAAGACATCCGAGCCTGTAATTCGCTTCAGTTTTCGTTGGTGTATGTTAGCTAGATGATGTGCAAACGCCGTTTTGCCCGTGCCTGCTGGACCTGTGAGCAGTACCCGCACCGATGCATTGTTTTTCACCGCATCAGTGATAGTGGCAAGTTCGGCGGTAGATTGTTTGATGTTAAGCAGGCGCATATCAAAGTCCATATCACCGCGATAACGCATTGTACGTTCAAGTAAACCTGCCGCATCTAAGCTGCTTTCGATAACCTGTGTCACCGTGTTTTCTGCCTGCTTGCTCGTGTGCTTAATCACTTTTGCCACATGCCCGGCATTGGCAATGTGCGCAGGTGTGATGTTATCAAGCTGCACTAACGATTGTTTAAACGGTTTGCTTAACCGTAAACCTTTTAAATGCGGTTTAGCGATGGTGAGCAAGGTATCGCCTTCAGGCGGCTGTACATCAAGCACCACCTTAAAGCGCCGAATAAAACTCGGCTCCAAGCAGTGCACATGGTTGGTGGTCCAAATAACAGGTAATGCATTATGCTCAAGCAATCGATGCAGCGTGTCTTTGCTGTATTTGTCATCAGATTGATGAAACAGGCTTTCGCACTCATCGATTAACAGCACTACGTTATCATCGGGGTTTAACAGTTCGCTGACCATCGCAAGGTGTTGCAAACGAGTTTTGCTGGCATGGGCGCTGTCTAACTCTGCCACCAATCCAGAGCTTTGCTGGTTGCGACTGCGAATATCATAGGCATCAAGGCAGGCGTATTCGGCAAGAGCTTTGGCAAGCTGTGTTTTGCCACTGCCCGATGGCCCATGCAGTAAGATATTAATGCCAGTACAGTGCTGTTCACTGGCATAGCTTAGGTAGTCAGCGACAATATCGGTCTCCACATAACTAAACTGGTCAAGCGTAAATTCTGCGGGCTCAGACAGCGTGACCATCCGCTCTACCAAGTCGGCTTTGCTGGTGAGCGTGTTATGAAGTAAAGCATCTTGAAGGGCTGGCGGTAGCTCTTCACCTGTTATGCCATTTAGATGATACGTGTCCAGCAAGTGCAGACGATGTAACCGCTGCATTGCCTCTTGCAAATCATTGACGGAAAGACCCGCCAAATCAGCGAAAGTCGCATCGATATCCCACCGTGCATCCATGAACTCCGCTTTAAAAAAGAAGTCACGAAACCCCATATGCGTATTCATCGCCAGAATGAAGCTGAGCACATAGCCAAACTGTTCATCAATGTTGAACAGGTCGCAAAACGACATACAGTTTGTGGTTATTCGCTTGACGCCTTTGCCGAATACACGGTGTTCTTCTAGCAGTGCTTTGGCATCGCCAATGCCTATATCATCAATGCCTAAACGCTTATCGAGCACGTTTTCAATCATAGTTGCTGAGATAACCTCTTCGTCGTCATACACGTAGTTGAGAATGTCGATAGCAATGTTGATCGCAATACCATGAATAGGATTGCCCAGTATGAGGTCACGACGTTTCATCATGCACCTCCGTATGACAAGGCATTCGCTGCCCGTTTCATCGTCTTGTGGTCGCGTTTGTCATAAATGGCGGTCGTGGAGATATCGGCATGACCTGCCATTTGGCGCACTGTGTTTATATCTACACCTTGGTCAAGCAGACGGGTAATGTAGGTGCGGCGTAAGTCATGGGGCGAAGCATCAATACCGCATTGCGCTAACCGTGTTTTGACGATTTTATACAGGCCAGCAGAGGCCAGCGATTGACGGCTGTTAATCGTACCGGATTTTGATACCTTGCAGACCAGCCAACACGAATCATCATCAATGTACTTTAACCACTGCTTGATACACTGTTTTACCCATTTAGGCAGGTAACAGGTGCGCGTTTTGTTGCCTTTGCCTTGCTGGACAGTGACTGATGAAGCACTAAAATCAATATCTTCAACACGAAGTGCTATCACTTCAGATAGGCGTAAACCCAAGCCCAGAAAGAGGGCGAATACAAGGTGGTCACGCCGGCCAATTAAAGAGCCATCGTGTTCAAAGTTGGCGAACAGGAACTCGACCTGTTCTGTAGATAGTGGCTTACCGGGATGTTCACCGTGGCGCAGACGTGGCAAAGCTTGTAGCTGCAAAGACTGTTTTTCAGACGCTTCGCCTGCAAGCACAGCAATCTTCACAATGCCTTTTATCGCAGTCATGCCGCGATTGATATAACGCGCCGACCAGCCACGTTGTTGCATTAGTGCAAGCAAGTGCATTGCTTGGGGATAGTCAATCTGTGTGAAATTGTTTACTGCTTCAGTAGCAGACCAGTCTAAAAGGCTTGCGATACTCTCAAGCTGAGAGCGTACAGCACGTCTGCCGCTAGGCGATAATCTGCTCAAATACAGTGAATAGGGGGTGTTTATTGTCATAGAAAGCATGGTGTTGTTGATGTCATAACACCACGCTATCAGGCTTAGTTAAGGACCTGTAGGGCTGTTTTTCGCGGGGTTTGCGGTTAAAGAGAGGGCAGCGTTTGCTGCCCTTGACCACTGTTTTAAAACGTTAGATTGTGTACGGGAAAATTAATTTTCTGGCGTTGTTACCATGTCCATGATCTCTTGAATATCATGAATTAAATCCTCCAATAAATTAGGCTCGATGGCTGGCAGTAGCTTTTTAACCTTCCCAAGCGCATCATCTGAGCTGCTCTCAGTCTTTGTTTTTTTGGGAATAATTTTTCCATCTATTTCCAAATCGTCACACTTTGTCTTGAACAGCTTTGCTGACTTCGGTTTGCCACCAAGAGCGTCGACAATAGTTTTCCAATAGCATTCTTCGTAAGCATAGAATTTTAAAACCACTGTCATAGGCCACTTTCCTTGAGGTAGCTTAAGCTCTATTTCGACATAGGCAACTTGCAAATATCGATATGCTGAAGAGTGCTGCTCAGCAGGTAAACGCTCTTTAAAGCATTGCCGACAACCTTTGATTCCTGGGTCAAAATTCAAAGCTTCATGCAGGCCGTCATCAAGAAATTCATAGATTGAATCCCTTAACGCGATACCGCTATTCCGAATGCGCGCTAATGAATTTCTTGCTCTATTTGCAGGTGATATTTCTTCCTCGGTGTCAGGCTCGTTTTTACTCTTCTCTCGAGCGGACGGAGATCTGCGATTTTTATATTCATCGTTGCGCTTACCGTCTTTACCTCTGCGTCGGGAATTTGGATTTGGCGTGTTTCGGTTTGTTTTTTTTTGCATTTTGTTTCTCCTAAATGCGGATTTGACAGTGGTCTCCGGGAAATTAGGAAGTTCGCTTTGATTTCTGCAAAAAAGAAAATAAAAACCGTAACCCTTTGTATTGTTTAGATATTTATTTCTGTGTAAATATTTAAACAATTAACAGAATTTGACAAAAATGAATCAATAACCATTAATTCTCATTATGATGAATATTTTGTGCTGCTTATAAAATGGGAAAACGAACAATAAAAGATTGGGAGGCGCTTGCTAAATGGCTAACCGCCAGACCCAAGTCACTTGTTGCTTATCCGAGTGGATTTCAAAATGCTCTGAAAGAATTGTTGTTAGTGCCAGAGAAATCTAAAACAGAACGGATCGTTCGCATTGAGCAGGATTTCCTACGGCTAGAGAATAGGCTACAGCAACGTTGTACTGGCTATTTAAACCGTCAAAAGAAAAAATATCTTGATGACTCTCATTACACAGCATTCGATGAGCAGTTGGCAAAGCTGAAAGAGCTCTCTGGTGCTGGTGAAATATCTCATGGCAACGCCATTCAACTTGCACTAAGCATTGCAATTGCATTTTTTGAAAACGATTTGGACGGCATGTTTAGTGGCAATAATTTTGATTACGATGAAGACATTAAATATGACGAGGAAGATTTTGACGGTTCAAACCAAACATTACACACAAACTTTAGTATTGACGAAGAAGTTTTTGACCCTGAATTTATGTTACCTAGCGAGATCAATGAATATGATTTGGTACAGAAAATTTCATTTTTCGAAAATGAAAAGTTTAATGATGAGAGATCAACTGAAGTAATTGTTGCCATTGGAGAGTTGGATAGCTTGCTAAATGAATGGGTTAAGAGGAGCAGAGTTATAGGCTCTAAGCTGGCAGATAACGGTGATAAAGAGGCTGGTGAGTTTGACTTTCAGCCGTAGTAGTAGCAGAAAACACCTTTTTTCGCATATGCGAAAAACAAGAAACATGCCCTTAGACTATGTACTAGAAGGTATGACACTATCACTATTTCACATATTCAATTCTAACGTATTCTGAAGCTAATCCATGACATCGTTTAACGCCATTCCACCAGATCACCACTTTGAAGATGTTCACTGGACTCAGAAATTTGAACCTCACACATCGTTAAAACAACTGACGAAATACAATGCCGAAATCCGCGCACTGATCAACGTAAAAACTTTCGATTACGTTGACGATGTTGAAAAAATTCTGAATGTTGTACAAAACAAAGATATTTGTGCGCAACAATCGGCGTTGCTGAAGAAGTACTTAAAATCACCAGATAAATATTTGCAGTTAGATGTCGATGCATTTGTGTTGTTGTGGAACTGCAACGAAAATAAATTGGTTGACTCGATCCTCTCACATAACGCTCTTGAACATTTTAGTGTCAAAGCGTTAGCGCGAATCCTAACAGTCAAGCCAGAAAGCGATGTAGGCAAGGTAAATTCAGGTTACAGTAAAACGAGCGATACCATTTATTACACCCACCGCTTCTCTCTTTCCCTGTTTGGTAATCTTTATAAAAAGATTCAGTTGTATGTTGCGGATGGCACGAAAGGTAATGGTGAGCGTTGGGTAAAGATTGACATTAAGCCTACCCACTTCAGCACGTTTGAATTACAAATCATGTTCAGTCATCTTCGTGCAGTAGCCACAAAGTCCATTGGAAAAGGCGCGTTTGATACGCTAATGAATAATGCATTTGTCGAACGCATAGACATTGGTTTTAATCTGCCGGGAATGTCACAGCTATTTCTGTTTATAAACCATTATCTTAATAAGAAAGTCAGAGCTGGCGAATGTTGGCCACAAGATGATGATGTCCTAGCTCAGACCACTTACATCGGACGAAGAATTCAAAACAATCATCATATTGTGTACGACAAGCTGCTGAAAGAACTCAAGCTACATGCGCTTAAACAAGGGTGGTATGCAAAACGCAGGCAGAGTGAGCTAGATAAGCATACTGTAACGGCACGGGTGGAGCGTCGCCACTGGTTTAGATATCCACGCTATCTCGACAAAGCGTCAAATAAAAAACTTTACCGTCCCTTATTAAAACTCAAAGAGTTAATTAAAACCCTACCAATAGGAGTTCAGACCCTTAAGAACGAAATGCATAACGTGCAGCTCGACTTCTCGGATATTCACTTTTTAAATCCGGAACTATTGCCCCTCATACCAACGAAAAAGCTCAAGCAGGCGTTATTTGATAAGAGTGTAGGTTGGTCAGAAGGCAAGCCTGCTTCGATATGGAAGGCATTTAGAACAGCCAAAGTTAAACAGCGCAAGTACTCCATTAAGCTAGATGAAGTCTGGTATGAGAAAGAGTGTAAGCGATTAATAACAAGGTTGGTTGAGACTGTTTGTTTACATCGAATAAAAGCATTAAAAAAAGACCAGTATGAAGCCTATTTTAAATGGTGGCGTGACTGCGACACGAACATACTGTTTAACTATGACACGCCAGTGCCTACAACGGTTGACCATGAAAAAGACTACCGAAGTTGGCGTAATGCAGGAGTCAGCAAACATCCACTAACGATTGTGTATGGCGGAGCCGGTACGGGAAAGACGAGGCTATTGCTTGAACATACTGAATGGCTTATTGGTGAGCGGAAAGTTGAGCCTAAGAACGTATATAGCATCGCCTTTACCAACGCTGCTGTTGATGAGCTAGAAGGAAGATGTTTTCAAAGTAAAGTATTCCAAAAGCATGGCTTACCTACCTTGGCGACATTCACGTCTTGGTGTGGGCAAATGCTCAATCTTGATAAGCAGAGCGTTGAGAAGACTACTTTTCTCGACTTAGAGGATTACGGCAACAAGCGTTCGGAATATCTGGTTGAAGAACTTGGTCTAGTAAAAGAGCTATCAGAGAAGGTTGATAATGTCTTATCGTTTGCGTGTAAGGACATAAAGTCTCACGAGTGGGCTATCGCAGAGCTAGGGTTTGAAAAGCAAAAAGAGGACATTCTCAATGCTATACAAACCTATCAAGCTCATAAAGGCTCTAGTAAATGGGACTTTGATGATGTACTCGTGTTATTAGAAAAACAGCTAAAAGGTGAAGCTTTCGCAAGGAAAGTAGCAAATTGTGTTTCCCACCTATTGCTGGATGAAATGCAGGACTGTAATCGCGTTCAACTGCGTATTATCGAAAAATTGATCAGAGCTGGTATTAGAGTGTTCATGGTGGGTGATACCTCCCAATCAATCTATGCATTTCGAGGTAGTAAGCCTGAGCTGATAGATCGCATTTTAACCAAGCACGAACCAAAAATATTCAGATTAAGTAGGCAGCGCAGGGCTAATCTTTCAATATTGCGTCTTACTAACTTCGTTAGGGGGTTTACGGGTGGCAATAGTAACGTACTAACGTCACTCAATCCGTGCGAAGGCACACGTCCCAAGATGTTAGTAGCGAAAGAGTTGGCGCACGCAAAATCAGAACTGATTGCCTATATCAAAGAAATATCTAGCTCTGATATCAAAGTCCTTGCTAGAACAAACAACCAAGTTGAGACTCTGCAACAAGACCTTGATGGTGTTGTTAATGCCGAAAACGTCATTACTATGCATAAAGCCAAGGGCATAGAGTGCGATACGTGTATCGTAATCGATCCACGGTTTTCAAACACCAAAAGAGAAAACCGACTTGAGTATCACCGACTCATATATACGGCGTTATCGCGTCCTAGTGACAATCTACTCATCCTCAAAAAGGATACAACCACCCACTTCTATCGAGACGGAGAAGAAGAGGATCTTAACATTCTTGACGTTGTATCGAGCCTGCCAGAGCTATGTGATGTAAAGCGTATTGACTGAAAGATAACAATCCTCTATTTGCATTTATACGACTCTATCGTGTTTTCAAGTCTTGTTACTAACTCGATTAACGTCGTATCAAGGACATGACACAGCTCTCTTAACTGTATAATGTCCAGCCTTCTTACGCCGCGTTCGACATCGCTCATAAAAGATTGAGGGCGGCCAAGCGCCGCTGAACATTGAGCTTGTGTTAGCCCTGACTCTGCTCTCATTGATTTAATAAGTTTTAAAAAAATATCGTGTTCACGTGTATAGAGTGTCTTTGACATATCCGCATCTCATTTGTTGGCGGACAAGCACTCTATATCTGAATATTAGATATCTGATTTTCAGATATTCTGTGCTAGATTGGTGTGTGACATGTTCAGCGCAAGCATTGCGCTCGAACGTTATGTTTTACGCTTATCAGAGGACGACGCTCATGCACACTATTCCCCACGCTGTACAAGATATTCCGCTAGGTGAAGGCAGTGATTTTAAAGATGAAATGTTGGGACTCACTCGGTATGCATTAGCACTTAGCCAGTTCATCGTGCAGTGCGGTACGCCCATGACTATCGCTATTCAGGGGGATTGGGGTACAGGCAAAACAAGCATGATGCGCTTGATTGAGTCGACACTGGCCAATGAAGAAGCGGTAAAGGTTGGATCATTTTGGTTCAACACATGGCAGTATTCGCAGTTTTCATCGAATAGTTCGTTGTTGCCACTCATCTTCTTGGAAAGTTTAACGCGACAGCTTAAACAGCGATTGGATGAAAAAAGCTCTGATATGCTGAAGAAAGTGCAAGGTTCATTAAACACTCTTAAACCTTTTCTTTTCGCAGCAGGACGAGGTGTTGCCTATGCCGCAACAGGTGGTATTGCGACAGAGGTTTACGACGAAGCAAGAAAACAGGGGGGCGGAGGAAATACGAATACCTTGGCATTGTCGGATGCACTCTCTAACCTTAAACGTGATTTGACAATGTATGTCGAAAAAATCTGTGAAGATGAAGGGCTTAACCGCATCGTTATCTTTATTGATGATTTAGATCGCATTCGGCCTGAAAGTGCCATTGAACTGCTTGAAACACTTAAACTCTTTGTCGATATCCCCAAGTGCGTATTCGTGCTGGCACTTGATATCAGTGTGGTGAAAAAAGGCGTGAGTGCCAAATTTGGCACCGATGAAGTCGACGCCGAAGGGCGCAGTTTTTTCGATAAGATCATCCAGTTGCCCTTTCAAATGCCTACTGTGACATACGGTGCACACATTAAAACGTACCTCACTCGCCTCTTAGAGCGATCGAACTACGGCAATGGCATGTCAGATGAAGGGCTAACGACATGTGCGAACCTGCTCACGACCAGTATTGGCACGAACCCAAGAAGCATTAAACGATTGATTAATGTGCTCTCCTTAATGAGTATTTCGCACAGTCTGGAAACCTCTGACGAAAAGCTAGACTTAGACAACGATGAGCACGATCAGTTACTTTTATTTGGATTTACGTGCTTTCAGATAGCTTACGAGCCGCTGTTTTCCTTTATCTATCGCACAGAGAGCTTAGATTTCTTACTGTTTGATTTACTAGATTGGGACAGCCACGAGGAGGATCCCCATCTTGCCGAATTCATCCGCCTTCTTAAACGCGCTGAAGCTGAGAAAAAGCAGCCTAAAGTCTTTTTACGGTTGCTAGCTGATGTTGTTGATGAGAATGGGGATGGAGATTTCGATGATGCTGAGATGCAGAAAGTTAAACGCATCGCGCAAGGGCTTCAGTTAACTTCAGTAGATGATGACGACACGTCATATTCTAGTTCACGAACAGGTACTGACGAGGAGCGAAAGGTTGCCATTTCTGAATATTTTAGTGTGCTATTTGAAGAGTTAGTCCAGCAACCATTAGATTTCATAATTATTCCTACACTGGATGAGTGCAAAATCAAGCGAGATGGGGATACGACACGATTTAAAATCGTGTCAAAAGCAAAAACGACACGGTATTTCAAAGCGGCATTTTCATTTGCCATATCAGATGCAGAACGCACTTACGACTCTCCCGATAGTATCTCACTTGTCTGTGAAATTACCGTCGATGATGGCGATGACATTATCGCGCAGTATGCCAGCGGAAGACGAAAGGCACACCGTGCGTTAAACGACATTTGCAGCGAGATGGAAACAGTAGCCTCTCAGTATAATCTCGACGTTCACGCACATGCTTATAAGAGCATAATAATCATCAAAAAGGTGATTAAGCTTAACAACGACGAAGAACAGAACCAGCAAGAGGTGAGGCAGGGGTTAGATGAGTTAGACCAATGCCTAAGCGAGCTGTTAGGAGTCGAGTAGCGCAGTATGAGTGACTTAGAACGCGTTCAGTTTTTTTACGATAATGGCAACATCGAGTACGTCGGCACGGTGCATCCAGTCACGCAACAGTTTCACGGTAAGGGCGTTTTGTTCGCAGAAGAAGGGCACTTACTTTATGTAGGTGAATTTGCAGAGGGTGACTTTGAAGGAGAAGGGATTGCTTACTTCCCAAACGGAATCAAGTTCAGTGAAGGAACATGGGTAGATAATAAACTGCATGGAAAGGGTAAAGTTTATGATGAACAGGGGAAATTGGGTTATGAAGGCTATTTAAAAGATAATCGTCCTTGCGCAAGGCGTGATGTGGAAAACCCTGAAGAATGGGCCAAGGTTGAAGGAGTCAAAGCTAGCCATAAAGCACTTGAAACACTTATGGAGGAGCTAGAAGCGTTTATCGGTTTGGGCTCGGTTAAAAAGGAAATCAAAAGCCTTATCAACCTCGTTAAAGTCCAAAAAATCAGACGCGAGCATGATTTGCCTGAGCTCTCTATAAGCCTTCATATGGTTTTGACGGGGAATCCGGGCACGGGCAAAACAACCATCGCCCGTCAGATTGCCAGTATCTTAGGCACGTTAGGCGTGTTATCTAAAGGCCATATGGTAGAAACAGACCGTTCAGGGCTGGTAGCAGGATTTGTCGGGCAAACAGGTATCAAAGTCACCGATATCGTTGATGAAGCAACGGGCGGTGTGCTATTTATCGATGAAGCCTATGCATTGGTGAAAGATGACCGAGACCAATACGGCGAGGAAGCCATAGCAACGTTGCTTAAACTCATGGAAGACCGCCGCGATGACTTGGTGGTTATCATGGCTGGCTATCAAAAAGAAATGAATGCGATGCTTCAAGTAAACCCGGGGCTCGCGTCGCGATTCAACCGTTATATCGACTTTCCTGACTACAGTGCCAGCGAACTGGTATCAATCTCTGACCTTATCTGCAAACAAAATGGCTATGTTCTTGATGAAGGCGCGAGACAGTTTCTAAATAAAGTCTACAGCGTCGCTATTAGCAGAAAGAAAAAGAACTTCGCGAACGGTCGCCTTGCGAGAAATCTGTTCGAACGAGCCATTGTTCACCAATCAAATCGCATCATTAATGAAAACATGAACACGGAGTTGGCGCTGACGACCCTCAAAGTCGATGACATCAAGGCCGTTCTTAAAAATAAGGAAATTCAGCTATGAAGCATAAAGTAGCTAGCGTAATTTTTTGTGTATTTATGTTGTGTTGTTTGTCCTTAAGCGTTTCTGCACAAACAAATCAAGACCAACAAACGCTGTCAGAAGCGGCACAAGATAAAGTAGAAGTCATCAAAGATAAGTCGGGATTAAAGCCCATAAGTGCTAAACAGTATGATGCGATTATCATCGTAATGTTGGTTGTTGTTATCTGGGGCACCATAAGCGGATTTAGACAAAACACAACGGTATTTTATAACTTTGATGATTTGGCATTGTGCTTTGGTATGGTTGCCTCGCCTGCTGCAATTGGTTTTTTGTGGATGGTATTTGGTTTCTCTACTGACCTGTATTTTATATTGTCGGGCATCGCGGTCTTAGCATGTTTATTTGGGGTGCTACATTACACATGGCAGTCGGGCGTAAGGGGAATGTTTCCTGTCGTATTTGTGACGAAAGTGTTCTGGGGTACGCTGACGATGTTGGCGATATGGTGGTTACTCTCGCCGCCCGGGAAAAATGCAGAAGCACGACGCGGAGCAAGAGCACTAGCAACGATGTTTTTGTTAATTGCCGCGCCTGTAGTGGCAAAACTGGTGAAATATAAAGAAGGACGTTTCTTCAATCCTACCAGCTTGTCTCGTTCAGGTATTACCAATATCGGAAAAATAAGGAACTCGTTCAAAGGTGATAATAACCAATAACCTTGGCAATATAGGGTAATTGTAAAAGAAACAAGAACAAGGCAATCATGATTCGAAATACATCAATACTCGTTCTACTGAGCTTTTTTATATTCGCATGCACGTTTCCTAATGACGCATACGCCCAAGTCAAGAAAAGCACATCGGGCATATGTCATGACTCATCGAGTGCATCCTACAATCGAACCAAGAACTTCGAAGCCTTTAGTACTATTGAAGCCTGTCTTGAAAGCGGTGGCCGATTACCCAAAGCAAAATCGGCATACCAACAAGCTGAAAAAGAGGCGCAAAACGAAGGTAGAGCCTTCACCTCTGACTACGATAGAGCCGATTGGCCGCATTGGATTGATGATGATAGTGACTGCCAGAACACGCGCCACGAAATGTTGATATCAACATCTAACATTCCTGTCGAGTTTAAAACCGATAAAGGCTGCCAAGTCGCCGTCGGTGAATGGTATGACCCGTATTCAGGTGAAACATTTGCCGATTCTTCCGCACTAGACCTTGACCACATTGTTCCGCTCAAGTTTGCACATGGTCATGGTGGCGATAAATGGTCCCGCGACAAACGACAGACATTTGCAAATGATCCTGAAAACCTCTTACTGGTCAAAGCATCGCTTAATCGACAAAAAGGTGCCAAAGGCTTAGACGAGTGGTTACCTCCGAATCATGCCTACAGATGTGAATACATAGAACGATTTATGTACGTCATCGACAAATATGGTCTCCTGCTTATTGCTAGCGAGAAAAGAGTCATCAATAGAATGCAGAAAGCCTGTAGCGGTAATTAGCGCATGTAAAATGACGGAAGAGTCATCGCAAAAAATAGAACAACCGTGCGCTAGTCCAGTTACTTGTTCGATGAAAGTAAGTTAGATTTAATCGAATTGTTCTCTTGAATGAGTTTTTGACATGGAATGTTCATTCGCTAATGAAGTGAAAGCTATTGTTGCCGACACCTACCTCGCTTATACCTCTGATATTGACGGTGCAGAAGCATTTAGACGCTTCGTTTCGAGATCAAAACCTCTTGTTGATGTTAGGAGAGATCCAAGATTTTCAGCGTTTACAGACGAGGAGCTGATTGATGAAATGGTTTTGCTAGAGGCAGATATACTTATTGTATTAAGAGGACATGTGCAGAAAGGCTCTCATCTACAGCTTGTATGCAAATGAATCGGTGTTTAGTAAAGTGAATAGCTGTACCGGACGTCTAGTATCACCAATGAGTTATCACTAAAATAGTTTTCATACAGCCTGTACGAGTAGCAAGCATTTTACTTTTCCCGTGAAAACACGGAAGATGGTTTGTCATGGAGAAACGGGTGTTACTATTATGTCTCAGTAATAAGCTGTTAGGCAGCAGCCAAAAAGGAAGTTTTAATGGAAAATAATTTAATTAATGTATGCTACGAAGGAACTGAGGGCACATCAGATATTAAAACCGTAATGCAGGGTAATATTCTTTATATTTCGCTGATAGATGTTCAGACTGCGTTGAATAAAGAAAATCGGGATATAGATAAGTCTCATGTATCAAAATCCATTATTGGTGTATTGAAAGGCCGCCTCAAACAACTTGAGAGTGATGAATACATTTATATTCACAACGAACGTCTTACCCATTTAGATAAGAAAGAAATGTTTGTCACCCAACCAGGCCTCTTTAGGGTTTTGTCATACGATGATAGCGTAGCAGGTAAGAAATTTCAGAGATGGCTCTATCACGAAGTGGTGCCCTCTATAATGAAATATGGCAAATTTCCGCCTCCACTTGTACATCAAGAATCAGATGTTATGAAAATAGCCAAAACTCTTGTACTTGAAATAGAAGAACGAGAAAGGTTAGAAAGAGAGACTAAGGAACGCTTTGCCAAGCATGAAGAAGTTATTAAATCTATAAGTTCAAAGCTTAATACGTTGGAAGAAGTCTCACCAAATACGAAATTTGTTACAGCCACCGAATATTGCGAATCGGAAGGCCTCAAAGATATTGACTTGCAGCTTGTTTTTGGTTGGTGTTTGAAAATTTGCGTAGAGCAATCAGAGCCCACAGTCAAATCTTTGGAGAACGGACAAGAAGTCCTGCGATTTCCGACACATGTGGTGATTGAAGCAGTAAGGAACATCGAAAAAAGTGTCTAACACATATTGACCTCCGGGCTGACAATAAAAAGACCAAGTAACACTGTATTTCATATCAGAGCTTTCTTCTGCTTGTTTCTCGCTAATTTTAGCCAGTTATTTTCTGACGTTTAGTAAAGCGTCGAGGCTGCAGAAAAAAACAAAATAGTGTGAATTTATTGATAATAAAACAAGAGTTTAGCTTTTTATTCTGTCAAACAATTGGTTATAGGATGTTATATTTATTTCGGATTAAAGATGTTAAGTTGATTTGATCATGAAGTTTGATAAGGCTTACAGCGAAGCGTTAGATGATTGCGTGACGATATACGAGCTTAGAGACCTAATCTTTTCCGAAGACGGTGATTACGAGCTTTCATCAGACCTTTTCTTATGCCCAGATCATAAGTGCCGTCATGAAATGGACAACTTGTGCGTCCTGACAACTTTTAATGCGCGAAACAAAAAGTATAAAAAGACCCCGCATTTCAAAGACAAAAAAAGCACAAAACATTGGGAGTTTTGTCCTTATGATTCTCCAGAAAAAGACATCATCGACCGAGCTCCTGAAACCTCTCATGATGAAGGCATAAAGTACTCAGACCATCCATCTGAGTTCCTTTTAGAAAGGAAGAAATACGTCCGTAAGAAAAAGCGTAATGATGAGGGTGCAGGCGATCCTGCTGACATCGAGCAAAAAACAAAGCCTAGGAAAAAAAAGAGCGATAGCGACACTAAATCGAGTCCAAACAAAACCAGCATTTTCGAGCATATAGTCGAGAGTTTCTTGGCAAATAAGCATGACCGAGACGCTCTTAAAGCCATGCCACTGATTATTGGCGATTTAAGAGGCAACTATAATTTCTTCTTTAAACAAATTCGTTATTTCGAAGATCGCGAAGGACTTATTTACTGGGGTCGCATCAAACAAATAAAGGACTACAAATTTTCATTTAGTGTAATTTTTAAAGACAGAGTTTCAGGCCATTCAATAAGTGCCTACATCCCTAAAGCTAGCATCGCAGCCTATTACAAAAAGACCTATTTTGAGGAAAAAATGCGAGAATTTATTGATTCGGATGAAGAAGTTGACTGCTTTTTTCTCAGTGCATACCCCCATTTAAAGACTGTTCAGCATAATGGTAAGGAGTTTGAGGTGTATAATATTGAGATTAACAACCTTGATCACTTTATGCTCAGAATTGCCGAATGACTTGGTTTCTTAAATTCAAGATGTTTTTTATATTCTACGCTTAATAGAACGATACCGTCTTCAATAGATTTTTCGTTAAGTAGGGACTACTAATAGGATATCGCTCGAAATGAAAGGGTCAACTGAGCTTCTAAGGGACTACTTACATGAAAATTATGTAAGCCTTGTAAGAGAAATAAGTTTAAATCATAAGAACAATAGGGGCTCTGGCGACTTTGAAATTCTTTCTGCATTGAGCAAACGCTCACTGGCTCCATCAGTTACAGCGGACTTCATGAGGCGATATGGACTCTTTCAAGGCAAAAGCAAAGGTATACGAGACGCGCTTGCTGATTCAGCTACCGATTCGCTTATGAGCCTATCTAATAGATACAGTATCGATAACTATAAAAGAGGCTATCGCAGGATATATGAAACTCTGTACAAAGTTCACCCACAGCGTTGGACGTCCGCCTCATCTAAACTTCTATGGTGTAGGTATCCGAGGCATGTTGTTATCTATGATCAGTTTGTTTGGAGAACCTTGTTAGTTTTGCAAAAACTTGATCCGAAGCTCAGTGAATTGGGCAAATTGACTGCTCCTTCTCCAGTCTCCAATACTGAACAAATAGCTGATGACAATAATCATTATTTTCTTTTTGTTGAGTTAGTCCAAGAAGTGATGAAAAGTCAAACAAATTCCCTAAACAAACTTAAGGAAAAACACAATACGACGTATCAGTTCGATGTCAGAATCATAGACAAAATGCTGTGGAGAATCGGTTCATCTAGATAGCTCCAAATAAGTAGTGTGAATGGCTGTTCACCGGATTAGTCATAATGGGAAATGAAGGTGAGTCTGCGGAAAGATACAGCTCGCTTGGTCAGCAAGTGATCATTGAAAAACATAAGACAGAAGTCGACTTTGATAGAAAAACGGAAGTTTGCTCAAACAGACCTTTGGAGAAAAATGAGTTACGGCCTAAGAATGGCTTTGTAAGCTTTATGAACATTGGTTCATTATTGCGTCAATTCGCGAATTCCTGACATTCCTACTTCTGATAACAACCTTCTACTTTCAGTGTCATTGCTGACTAAAGTATTTTTATTGTTGAGTGTTAGGTATCTTTTTGGGTATACAGTAGTAGCGGCGTTCTCCGTATACTCAGGGAAACGATCTAAACGCACGCTTTTGTCCTAAAAGTAATTAGCACAAATTATGCGTAACCTTTGTATGCTTTGACTTTCAGTAAATTCGAAATGATGGCACTATGGATAAAAGTGGGCATGGGCTAGGGAGAAAAATGCACAATTTGCGCACTACTAAACTCTTAACTCAGTGCAGTAATCTCCATTAGCGAAGAACAAGTGAAAAATGTAAAGGAACGGCATGGATTACTCAGTCACATATGAAGATGGATTCCTAATAAGGGAAATTGGTTCAATAGCAACGAAAGCTGATGTGGCTATAACTGAGTTGATAGCTAATGCACATGATGCGGGCGCATCAGAGGTAAAGATCATTTTTCCTGAAGAAAAAGGTGATCTTATTACGGTAGAAGACAATGGAATGGGTTTGACCGAGGTGGAGTTTGAAACGCGATGGCTCAAATTACGTTATGACAGAAGAAAACATCAAGGAGCATTCGTTGAAATCCCAGAAGACAACCATTTAAGCAAAAAAAGACTTGCCTTTGGCCGTAACGGTGTAGGGAGACATGCCGGCCTTTGTTTCAACGATTCATATATGGTTGAAACATGGCGTGGCAGTATTTCTAACTCATATGATTTGGAAATATCCTCCGGGAAGCAACCCATTAAAGTGCTTGCTCATCGTAAAGACGAAAAAGCAGGGCATGGCACACGAATTCAAGTTATTGCTGAAAGAAATCTTATTTCCGTAGAAGAGTTAACCGAAATTATATCCGCAAGATTTCTATTCAACCCAGAATTTAAGGTTTATATAAATGGGAAGTTAATAACATTATCTGAACATCCTGGGATTGTTAAAGAAACTGAAATAAACCCTATTGGCGATATTAGAATTAAATTAACGCTTGTCGATTCATCAATAGTTTCTAGAACTTCTGGGCAACATGGCGTTGCATTTTGGCTTGGCGGGCGCTTGCTAGGTAATCCATCATGGTCCATCAATGGCCAACAGGTTCTTGATGGAAGAAGGTCTTTTGCGAAAAGATATACTCTGATCGCGCAATCCGACGATCTATTTGATTATATAGAAGCCGATTGGTCTGGCTTTAGACATGACTTTGCAACGTTAAACCTTATTACGGAAGAAATATCTATATTTGTTAAAGCCTGTTACTTGGAGTTTTCTAAAAGCGAGGTTGAAAATGCTAAACGCCATGTAGTTGGTTCTCACAAAGAGGAACTAAAAGAGCTGCCTAGGCTTGCACAAAAAGAATTACTAGAATTCGTCGATCAAATGTTGACGGATAACCCAGATATAAAAATTGAGCTTCTAGAGCTCGCTTTTAGAGCGGCCTTGAACCTTGAAAGGTCAAGAGCAGGTATCTCTCTCCTGCATAAGCTGACCACTATATCCCCAGATGACTCTGAATCATTGAATAACTTTCTTCAAGAATGGACTGTTTCAGATGCGATGACTATTCTCGCCGAGATTGATTCGAGAATTAAAGTCATTGAAGCAATTGATAGGCTAAGTGGTGATCACACAGTTGATGAGTTGCATACACTCCATCCATTAATTGAAAGAGCTCGCTGGGTATTCGGGCCTGAGTTTGACACACCAGAATATGCAAGCAACAAAGGTCTGAGGAAAACGATGGAAATCGTTTTTAAGAAAAAATTTAAAAAAGAGAATTTTATCAACTCATCAAAAAGGCCTGATATTGTAGTTGGAGATAATTCGTCGATCAGTTCATTAGGTTTAGAAGAGTTTTCTGAGGAAATTAAAAAAACAAAAAAGGTCTTGCTAATTGAGTTGAAAAAGGGCGGTTTTGAAATTGGTCGAGGTGAAATGGATCAAGCTAAATACTATGTTGAAGACATTTGGCATGCGGGAGTGGGTTCCGCACAGCCCTACATTAAGGCTTATGTAGTAGGTGATCGCATTGATAATCTAACTGGAAAATACCAATCGGTAGGAAAGTCAAAAGATGAACAGTTCGGAGAGGTTCATGCGATAACATATGGCGAACTGGTAAGAAGTGCTGAGGCTCGCTTATTCTCTCTTAAAGAAAAAATCGAAGGCCGTTATGACGGGTTGCAAGATGAGCCTCTTATTAGTGAATTATTGGGTATGCCCGAGCAAAATAATCTTGATTTGGCGGTAGGGCAGGGATAATACCGCAGGAGTTAGCAAGTTAATGCGCGTTAGACGTGGCTACGTGCAACCGGTGTTTGAGACATAGAAAACTTGCCATGAAAACACGAAACATGGTTTTTCAGGGGTTGTCTCCTAAGCCGGTAAAACAGGATCTAGTCTTCGAAATAAAATACTAATTTAGTAGTAACAAGCAAGACAATTTATTTACGCAGTATAAGTGGAACATTTGAGATAACTGGTTATCACTTTTAGTGTACTTAACAACTTATTTGTTTAATCAAACATAAATGAAATAACGTCAGTCGGTTTAGGATATTCGTAACTTTCTTTAGTGCGACTTTTTATACAGTATGTGTCTATAGCGTTCATCTATTCACCGTTTCGGCAACTTAAATTCAATGATAAACTGTTTAAAAATACAGTTGGTGAGAAATAAATTAAATGCAGCTAAACCTTTCAAACAGAAGCCAATTCGAACCTATCAGTCCTGCGACTGAGATGGGGGCCTATGAAGCTTTATGGGCAGAACAAGGAGCGACATTTAAACGTATTGCAGAAAAATTTAAGAGTTCACCTAGTTCTCTACCATCTGACTTTGTTGAACCCAATGAAATTGAGAGTTACAAAAGGAAAGCCTTAGAACTTATTCATAAAGCTGGTGTTGAAAATTTCGGTATTCGTATTCATGGTACTGCTGAGTATATTCCGAAATTGAGAGACGCTAGGTATCCTATTGAATTGATGTACTATCAAGGGATTTGGGATCTTGCCAGCTCACCATCAGTTGCGATTGTTGGTACACGAGATCCCTCTGATGATGGAGTCAAGCGTACTCGCAAATTAGTGAAATTACTGGTCGAAGATGGATACACGATTACTTCTGGTCTAGCAAAAGGAATCGACACCGCCGCGCATAAAGCTGCACTACAAGCAGGTGGAAGAACAATGGCAGTAATTGGTACGCCGTTATCTGAAAACTATCCAAAAGAAAATAAGAAGCTTCAGGAGTTTTTAAGTAAAAATTTTCTAGTTATCAGCCAAGTACCTTTTGTTCGTTATTCAAAACAAACACCGATGTATAACAAGCTTTTCTTTCCAGAACGAAATAAGTTGATGTCGGCAATTACTGAAGCGACAGTAATAATTGAAGCCAGCGAAACGTCTGGTACTTTAGTTCAAGCAAGAGCTGCTCTAGAGCAAGGACGAAAACTATTTATTTTAGAAAGTTGTTTTCAAAATACTAATATTACTTGGCCAAGTACATTTGAAAAGAAAGGCGCTATTAGGGTAAGAGAATACGATGACATCAAGGAGCATTTGCAGCCTTGACTTTTCGACTTCAAAAAGTAGATGAATTGAGTCTTAGTGATCATTATCATTTAACCGATAGTGATGAGTGTTGGTACTTTGGCGAATATACTGCTTATAAAGATTGGTCTTTTAGCGAAACCAACCAACTCATTAAAAACTTGAAAAAGAAAATGTCCTTAAAGGGTACTAATCAATGGCCTCATAAATTAAGAGCAATTGCGCAAGTAGCTGATTTGTTCGCGAGTGTCATCGATCCCCAGAGGCTTCAAAGGTTTTTACTCGTCCCGATTCCTCCTTCAAAGATTGTTGGTGATCCAGGTTATGATCCGAGAATGAGACAGACATTGGATCAGGCAGCAGCAATATTAAATTGCAATCTACCAATAGCTGAATGCATCACACAAATTCATAATGCTGATCCCGATCATGAGTCTGATGATAGTCGGCTGTATCCAGAAGATAGGGCTGATACTTATCAAGTTCATCAGGGATTAATACCTGCGGGTACAGAAGGTGTACTCCTCATAGATGACATGTTGACAACTGGCAGTCATTACAAAGGTGCTGAAATTGCACTCAAAAGACTGTACCCGCAAATACAGGTTCGAGGCTTATTTGTTGCTCGCCGAATTCATGAAAATCCTTTTGAAGTAATAGACCTGTCTGATTTATTTTAATTGCACGGTGTGAATTGCAGTTAGGCGACATCAAGAAACGTTCGTATGCTAATCACTAAACATAATCTCATTACCGTTTTTTTGGTAGTGTGAATAGTGATTCACATTACTTATCTCGATACGTCGTGAGTTGCGAACAACAACGAAGCTATTAAAGAAAAGTTTTGTGTTGCGAACTATTAATTTATAAGGGAATCAGCGCAAAATAGTCTAATTCAGATGTTTTAATGGAATCTACAATTTTACTTATCAGAAACAATGACCATATTTTGCTGTACATCTTGCAAAACACTATTTATAAATTTAGTTCTAGCCACTTCTTTTGCATCAAAAGAAATAACATTGTCTTGAACAAAAGAGCCGCACTTTTCGTGGCTGGGCTCTTTTGTTGCTAAAGCAAGGTACTCTGACTGGATTTGGCTATCAAATGTCAGAGAAAGCTGTTTGTGGCTCTTTTGATTTTTTTTCATTCTCAGAAAGCTCTGCGATAACTAATTTTTCGTGACTAGAGTAGTCGTCCAGTGAAACGGAAACGACTGGTTTTGCCTCTAACTTATTGAAACGGCGTAATTTTCCATCTATTTTGCGCTTGCTCTTATAACTAAATAACTTTAGGATATTTTTAGGAGCGATGCCAGTATACTGAAGAAAGACTACTTTATCATTGTGGTTCGTCTCATCTTCAGAAATTGAGTCGGAGTGCAGTTCAATCGCAAGACTTTTGGGGTAAGGCTCAATAAAATATACTTTCATGATACCGCTGGCCACTATATGTCTTGCACAGGAGTGACAAGGAAACGTAGTAGAGAATAGAGTTCCGCCTTTCAAACCTGACTTATTACTTCTTGCTACAGATACAATCGCATCCATTTCAGCGTGAACTGCTCTTGAATATTCTATTAACGACTTTACATCCGTCGAGCTAATTGCTTTCGTCACATCGTTTTGTGCGGTTTCTGTTTTTAAGAGACCCTCAGCTTTCAGAGCATTGAATATCTGCTCGTATAATTGAGATTTTTTTCTATCGTTATGGCAGACCTTTCCTTGCCACGCATGACATCGGTGGTCATCTTCGCCATCATCTTCTTTGTAGAGGCCACCAGAGCTTCTAGGAACGTCATTTCTTCCAACGCCAATCAATTCTTTTTCTTCATTAACGATAGCCGCGCCTACTTGTCTAGATAAGCATGCCGATTTCGTTGCTTCTGCGTATGCTGCGTACATTGCAGACTCTTCGCTAGTGGGAGTGTGTACAGGCGAAGAAAACAGTATTTCTAGAAATCTGTCCAAAAAGGCTTCCAATGAACTTGTGTTTTCTCGATCATTACGAATGAAAAAATCAGATTGATGAAACACATCTCTCACATTCTGGCCATGACTAAGGTCTTCTTTGTAATCAACGCTTGCAATTTTTTCTATTTGCTCACGTTCAACATTTTGAATATGTTGAAGCCTGACTTTTCTAATCTCAAATGGTGCAAACACGCCAAATAACCAATGAATCTCACCATAAGTTGAACGTAATAATTCCAGTTCCTCAGGATTTTTCAATGAATCAATGATATGTGCCCGTCTTAGTTTGAGAGGTATTTGCATATTGCTCTCTGACTCTCCAAATCCATCTTTATTTCTTAGTAATGCTATATCTTCGATTACTTTTCCTGCTAAATAAGAATTGCCAAATTTCTTACGCAAATCATCACCTATCCCTTGAAGTAAAGATATTCTGTCGGCAGGACTTAAGTTTGGTGGAACTTTCTTCTCAACTAAGTGAGCATTTTTTTCGATGTGCGAACTTGGTTTGTATCGATGAACTTCGTAACCAAAATCATTTCTTAGTTTTTGTTCAAGTAGGTCAGCAGAAGCAGTACACCCTGAACCAACTGGACCGACAAAGGAAAATATCAATTCTTCTGTTAATCGATCCTTTAGTTTAGGAGGCTTTATTCTTGCATTAGTCTCGTCAGTAATATTTTCTACTGGAATGATATTTTTGGCTGTTTCCGCCATTCTAAATCTTCCTTTAATTAGAATAAGTTGTTTATTTTTTATGATACTAGCGTAAATAATGATCCAAAGTCTTAAACATTTTCTTTCGGTCTGATTTTTAATTATTCAGATACAGCCTCGTTGCTTGAACTCAGACACCCATTCTTTGAAACGTTTTTCATCACGCTCGCTGCTTAATGCTCTTCTGGCTAATGCCTTCCTCGATTTTTGTTTAGGTTTTTCATCGTCAAAAGTAACTCCAGACAGCGCATCTGCGAACATCTCAGGTTTTACATGGCTATAATATTGTTCAATCATCGCAGCACTTGTTCCACATTGTCGAGCGATAACGTCCATACTGGTTCCGGCTAGCAGCTGCCAAGTGATATAGGTATGTCGTAAAGAGTAGAGTGTTCGTGGCCCTCTGGGTGAGTCTTTTAACTTGGAATTTTGAAGAGCTTTCTCGAATGCTTTACCCAGCTGTGGCGTGGGTTCACCATTTTTAAGTAAGAAAAGTTTTTGGTTTGGCGTACGTAACGGAAAACGATCTCGAAGGCGAACCAACGCGCCTATAACATCGCGTTTACAGACGACTTTTCTAGCACCCGTGTACTTCGTTGTTTTGCCTTTGGTCACATGGATGAAGAACTGGGCCTTGGCACCTTGCGTTTTAATCTCGATGTCTTTCCATCTAATGTTTTCCATTTCTGTACCGGGTCTAATGCCCGTATTTACAGCAATCTCGCAGTAGTCGTACAACAGTTCACGTATTTGCCTTGTTTTTTCACTATGAGCCTGCTCTTCACTATCATAGATAGCCTCTAGGACTGCGTCGTACTCATCTTCTGAAAATGCAGCACGGCGAGTACCGGCTTCACCTTTTGACGAAAGAACAGGAACCTGAGCTGCAATCATCCATTTCTGTTCGATAGCTTCCTTGAAGACAAGATTCAATGCAGCATTATGCGTTAATAGGGTAGAAGAGGCTGGCGGCTTACTCATTTTCTTTTTTCGCCACTCAACAAATTTCGAAATAGCCTCTTGATCTATGGAAGTAACGAATGTCCGTCCGAAAAATGGGATGTGATATTTCTCTAAGACACGAATATAGTCCTCGAAACTACGTTTGCCGCCACCATGTTCGAGTTGCTCCTCAAGCTTTTCGATAACACGGTCAGCAACGTCCTTGAACCGTTTACTCTGGACTAGGGTGTTATTTTCGTGTCTAATTTGGTGGTCAAGAAATATGCGGTGAGCCATCGCTATGGCTTCGTCTTTATCTTTCTTTTTGGTGGATTTGCAGAGCCATTTTTTGTGGTTGGTTAGTATGAATCGGGCATACCACCGTTCGCTGTTATCTTGTTTAAAGATATACAGTTCGTCGTTTATGTCGTGTCTAGCAATCTGTTTAGCCATACGACCAGTACATCAGGAAATGATGTGATTTGCAAAGTTTTTGCAAAGAAATTATAAGTTGAATGAAAACAAAGGGTTGCGACGTCGTAATGCGTTGAAAATCCGCGTGTCCCTGGTTCGATCCCGGGTCGAGGCACCATCATCGAAGCCCTTGCAGAAATGCGAGGGCTTTTTTGATCTTACTGTTTTATCGGTAGTAAATACATCGGATTCAAAATCCATTGCTAGCGATAGCGTGGCGGTTCAAGTCCGCCCAATGTACCATCTCTTCTTTTTGTATCCTTACATAGCTCTTGTTCAGCAGTTAATTCATCAATAAATTCATGGCACTTCTTTCACGGTTTTAGCAAGATAGTCGACTGGAGAAGCTCCAAACCAGCTTCTCTATCGACCAGTTCCTTCCAAACCACTGAAAGGCTCGCTACTACAAGATTCTGGGGACTTTGAACACTCAACTCTTCGACGCATACGTACATTACTTGGCAGCTACTAGCTGGGACAAGCATGGACGTTATTGCACGCCAATGTGGAACCAGTGCAGCAATGATTGAGTAGCACTATAGCCATCTTAAACCTGAGATGTTTGCAGATGCACTGTCTGGAGTTACTTTTGATGATGAAAAACCAAAAAAGAAATCGAGAAAAGCTTTAGCAAGGCAAGAAAAGAGTAAGGAGCGTGATGAGAAACAGTTCAAGGAATGGACAAAAGAGTATAAAGATAGAGGGTGTATTTGATACGATAGGTATCAATGCCTCGGAAGCTTAAGCAATACAATAACCAACAGGATGGTACTTCTGACTTATGAATACTTTAATTATTCCGAAGGATTTAAATCCTAAAACTCAAAGCGCCGTTTTCAAAAAAGTATTAGACAATCCTGAAGCATTCATTCGTATGAGCTCTAAGGGTCTTAAATTTAGCGGTTCGCTCGGGTTAGAGTCTCAAGTAATACAATTATTAGCCAGTTGGTTCCGTTCTAAAAAATCCAGCAAAACAATTCAAACCTATTTAGGCTACGTTGAAGACCCGCAGTTAGGTGACCTATGCCAAAGTTTACTTGGAATGGCTTACCTGACTTTATGTGACAACATCCTTCTCTCAGATGGGGAGACCCTTCTCTCGAAAGGCAAAGCCTTTTCACCAGCAATTAGTTCTATTGAAAAATTGCAAAAACTTGACTTTAAAAATGCGTTCAAAGGTAGAAAGCTTTTTTTTCCTTGCTTGAAACCATCAAAAAGTAACGGATTAATAGAGCCCTTATACCAAGCGGGAGAAATATCAAAAAGAGGAGAATTCAAATATATATTTCAGGAGGCATTGGATTTTCTTCTAGGTCATGAACAAAGAAAGATAATAAAACCAGACCTGTTTATTAATCTGGCTACTTGCGTCTATGAACTTTTTAAAAATACTGATGACCACTCTTTGCGGGATGAAAAAGGTAACTTCTATTTAAATTCTGTAAGGGGTATTAATTTAAACATTTCTCTTCTTGAAAGAAATCAACTCTTGTTACTTTTGGGTGAGAAAGAAAGTTCGTATATCAATTGCTTATACAACGGCCCTCCTAAAGTCACTTTTTTAGAACTGAGCGTTGTTGACACAGGTATTGGATACGCAAAAAGTTGGATTAGGAATACAGGCGACGCTGCTAAATCAATATCCATTAATGAAGAAATTAATGCAGTTCTAAGTTGTTTCGAAAAGCATAATACAACCAAAAATAAAAGTTATGCTGGGTCTGGCTTAACGAATGTTTTGGATAGCCTGGGTTCGTTGAATGCCGGCTTTATTCTTAAAACCGGTCACACAACAGTGTCAAGTTTCGCGAGGGATGGTGCGGTTAGTATCGATAAAAACTCAATACAAATTGAAGACTATGAGCTAGCTGGGACTTCATTCACTATTCTGGTACCACTGATATTTAAGGATGAATATTGATGCTTCATTTCGAGATGGCACAAAGAGAAAAAATAAGACTTGTTTTGTTCATCCCCCTAATTCAGGAAGAATCACCTTCTCTCTCAGATATAGTTGAGCAAACTTATGAGAAGTACCATAGGCCTGATGAAGTAATTGTGGTTATCCCGTTATGTGAAAAAGACATCTTTAACAACTCTCTGAGTTATTCTAAAGATTTAACGAATAATTTATATCGCTATGGTGAAAAAGTTAAGCTGTCTGTTGTCGCATTCGACGAACGAGGCGATCTATCTGGAGTGAGCGGAGTCGAGCTGAATAGTGATGCGCTTGGTCCACTGAGAGATGAGCTTGTAGTGCAAGGGATCAGGCATTTGGCGTCGAAAAATCAAGTGGTAGAGATGAGTCCCCCTGGCTCCTCATTTATAAAACCTTCTCAAGATCAGCGCACAGAATTTATTGCAACAAATAGACTGGCGCAAAGCTATTCCGAATGTGTATTCGTTGGTTTTTGCGTATTGACAAAAATCAAAAACATCACCCAGTACGAAAAAATATACATTGATACATCTGCGATAAATCACATTGTCCTTGCGCTAATAAATTTAATAAACCGACTAAAGGAAAGCGTTAACTATCAACCAAAGTTTGAATCATTTCATTCCTATCGAGGACTAGGAAATCTTCGAATACCTCTCGGTGAAAAAGCCTTAATCCTCATATCAGCATCATCGAGCAACAATATGGCGAAAGAGATTTATCAGAAATGGAATAGGCTCCAAAACGAGGACGTTATTACACTTTTGTCATTCACTGAGTCTGAGAATGTTCTTTGCTCCCTCGAGTCTTCAATAAAAAGGAGACCGGACAATATTGAACGTTATGTAAAAAGGGTAGATGAATACTTCACCATAGAGCACTCTGAACCCAAAAGCGTGGTCATTAAGAAAATACATGGAGAGGAACTTTCTAAGTGGCCTTTCAAACAGCTGTATCAATCTCTTAGCCACGCATGTAATAGACCCAAAATAGCTGGGCATAAAGAAAAAGAATTAACTGTGGACCTGAATGAAATACCAGAGAGTCTACTCAGTAAGCTGGATGACTGGTGGAATGATATTGTCAATTGGCATATTCCAGTCACTACAAAATATATCATTACAGATAAAACGGACGCGTTTCTCAAAAAGTATATCGAATCATTGCAAACACACCTCACTGTTGAGGTTATCGACTTTGAAGATGTTATAAATCAAGAATTTCAGTCTGCAAACTCAGCTGCCGTCCTTCTCCTCCCTGTTCTGGGTTCCGGCGACAAATTTATTGCCGCCAATAGAGATCTTCGATTAGCAGGCCACGATGGACTGAGAGTATTTGTAACGTTTTTCCATTTATTCAAGGGTAAATCAGCCCTTGCAACATTCGAGAAATCCCTGATTTTTGGGCCAGTGTTTAAGAAGTACAAGTTCTTTTCCAAATATTCTATCAACGTTCCAGCAAGGATTGACAAGAGTAGTTGGCTGGCTGAACGTCTCCTATTGCAGAAACACGAAGACCTCATAAATTACACGGAGCTTCACGATAGATTCATGCGCTTGAATGACGTGTCAAAAGGACTGGAAGGAAAGATAGGCGTTAATGGACGGTCACATTCGGAACATCTTTCCTTTACTCGTCACTTCGCATTCTGGAACTTTGAATATGAGCCCGCTTCTGTGCAACCAGAAGCAGTATATTTAACAGTTGCGTCAATACTACAAAGCGCAAGAGATAATTTTAAGCACTCACCTGAGGATAGTTTGGAATCAACACCACACCAGCAAGCAATCCTATCGCCTGATAACTTTGTTCGGTATAACGATCCACTACTACAGTCTTGTTTATGGCGTGCTGCTAAAGGCTCAGAACTTGATTACAGCTATGATGAAACGCTATCTGATGAATTTGTTGCGATTATGGAGCGACTATCACGCGCTACTAAAGAGGAGAGAGGAGAGGCATTTCCCGATTTGTTGTTGGCAGTGATTCTTGGGCGGGTTGTGCTTTGTAATACAGCTTTGGAGAGACTTCGTACTATCATCAACGAACTCGACCCAACAAATTTAAATCAGGTTACATCAGTTATGATTCAGATTTTCAATCTCGAACTCTGATTTAATAGTATATGACGTCGGAATATATAGAACATATATCAAGCGTACAGTCTGAATGTATACGAAGGCATGTTAATGTAACTACGTGAAAGCAGATTGAATTACTAAGAATTGGAACCAATGAGCGATTTAAATTTTGGATTTACTGGAAGCTCTTCCTCATTAAAGGATTTCTCTACCAAATTAGGGCAGTGGTGGTACATATTTGCGGCAGCCGTTGGTTCAGCAATTGTTAGTGTATCAGCGTCATTCGCTGGAAGTTATGACATTTGTGATAGTTGGCAATCGACCTCTGGAGTTGCAGACTTTGCATTATTCGTACTTTTCATGCCTTGGGCTTGGCTGGTCTTGGGCTCTCTGATGATAATTTATGGAGGAAAAGGAACTTATATTGATCAAAAAAATCTCAATTTAAGAAATGAAGAGCTCAGTGAAGAGATAAAAAACGTTGATCAGCTAAAAGAGCAAATCAACAGTGTTAGTGAGGATTCTGAACTATTGCAAAATGAGCTTGCAGAATTACAGGTTAAGTTAGTAACGACTTGGTTAAAAGGAAGTGCTAGGCAATTAAACCTAGGAACCCATTGCCGTGCAACAATCTATTATTATATTAATGAGAAGTTTTACTTAATAGCAAGATACTCACAAAACCCTAAATATACAGAAATTCACAGACTAACATTTCCAAGAAACAAAGGCGTAATAAGCCAAGCATGGGAACATGGAGTTTGTGTAGATATTGAAAATATCCCTGTTTTTGATGAGGACAAACAGGAATACATTGAGTATATGAAAGCACATTATGGTTATGAGCACGACAAAATCGAAAAGCTTACGATGAAAAGTTGTCAGTACATAGCCATCTCGGTAGTTGAAGCTGACAAGCACATAGGTGTAATTGTTTTTGAGTCTGACAAGAAGTCATTATGGAAAGAACAAAAGGTAGCTCAAATCAAAAGATACTGCTCTGACTACCAAAGCTATATGGTCGACTTTATTCATGGGGCGATCAAATATGATAAAACTTTAAAAGTTACTCCAATTGCTGATCATGATGTTGACGATGAATTCGTATCTACTTTTAGGAGGAAGTCATGAATAAATTGCGCTCGATCATGGCCTACATTGCGACAAAATATCCTCACAAAAATGAATTGTCGAAGGCACGGTTGACTAAGCTGGTATATCTTTCGGATTGGTTTTCTTCGTTGCTAGATGATAAGAAAATGACGGATATTGATTGGCTTTTCAATCACTATGGTCCTTACGTTGACGATGTATATGATGTTGCAAGTACAGACAGCGAGTTTTCAATAAAACCTGAAAAAACAATATATGGCGGTGATAAATTCGTTATCGCGTTCAACGGAAACCTGAATTCTGTAGATCTCACTGACCGCGAGAAAGATATCATAGACACCATCATTGAGAAGACGAAATCAATGTACTTCAATGAATTCATCAGTTACGTATATTCTACGTATCCAGTGTCTTCTAATGAGAGATACTCTCACATGGATTTGGTTTCTCTAGCTAAACAATACAAATCTCAAAAAAGAGCGGCTAATGCGTGAGATACGATTTTTACTTGTATTAGTTCAAGTCAATTGAGCAGTAGTGAATTGGCTAATCAGTAAGTTACTGTTAAGCTGCATTAACGGGGAGCTATCTTTTTGTAATTTCCTTGATAAAAGGAATGGCCTCCATTAGTTATTAACTGCAACTGTCTCCTCTTTATATCGATGCGGGAATAATAATCATTTACACCTACTTCTTCTGAATTTTAGTGGGGGGTTAAGACAATGAATAACTTCCAATCAATTGTTTGAATCGGGTATCTTTCCCCAAGTTTGGAGCCTGTTGATCAGTCGATTGGTTTATCGTTTGTAATGCTTGTTGAGGCCAAGAAGAAGTGTGAAGTGCCGTAAGAGTCTTACGAAACCAATGTAGTTCAAAAGATAAGAAACTGTACCGTAATTTTTTTACGGCATGATAAAGCTGTGCTATCTTGACACTGAATATTGGAGACTACGATGCTTACTTATTTTTCGGTGCAAGGATTTAGGAATTTTAAAGACAAACTAGAATTCGATCTGCGAAGCACTAACAAGTACGAATTTAATACACATGCTCTCAAAAACGGTATTGTAAACCATAGTGTCATCTATGGTGAAAACGGTAGTGGGAAATCAAATGTCGGTTTGGCGATATTAGATATCGTTTCTCACGTAATACCTGATTCAACCGTGCAAATAAATACACTGAAAGATAACTTTCTCAATGCGGATACGGATGAGCGACACGCAAACTTTGAGTATGAGTTTGAGATCGAAGGACATGAGGTGATATATCGCTATGGTAAAACTGACGATTTGAGCCTCGTGTATGAATCACTCCATATAGACAAGCAACTAGTAGCAGAAATAAACAGAGACAAAGGTCATAAGGCTTTCTTTGATTTAGATGGTAGTGAGAATCTGAAGACTGACTTATCCAGAGCTGATATCTCCATCATTCGCTACCTCAGTATGTCCGTGCTGGATGAGACTAGACTTAATTATATTTTCGATAAGTTTATTGAGTTTGTAGGTGGTATGGTGTTCTTTCGAAGCCTCAATCGGACGGAATATCAAGGGCAAAGGATTAGCTCAAGTAAGCTTTCAGACGAAATAATAGGTAAAGGTAAAGTCCAAGAATTCGAAAAATTTTTGAATGAAGTGGGTGTGAATTGCATTCTTGATGTAAAGGGAGCATCAGACGACCAATATATTGTCTTTAAGTATCGGAACAAGACAATAGAATTTTCAAGAATAGCCAGTACTGGAACATTGTCCTTGGGTATTTTTTATTATTGGTATTTGCAGTTGTGTGACAGAAAAATAAAGTTCGTGTTTATTGATGAGTTTGACGCTTTTTATCATTTTGAGCTGTCGAGAAAAATTGTAGACAAACTCAGCGAACTAGAATGTCAGACTATTTTAACGACTCATAACTTATCACTGTTGGACAATGATCTCCTGAGGCCAGATTGTTATTTCGAGGTAAACGACAACAAAATCGTTCCTTTCTCAAGCTTAGTTCATAAAGAACTACGGAAAGCTCATAATATAGAGAAAATCTACAGAGGAATGAGGGTTGAGTAGACACATTTTACTGATTTTTGAGGGGGAAAAAACCGAGCTTAACTACTATCAAAGTCTTAAAAGAGCTTTTTTCGATCACGACGAAACAGCGGTTTGCGTCTGCGTTTTTGGAAATGATGTTTATGAGCTTTCCGAAGAGCTTTTGGAGGACCCTGATTTAGATGTGGTCGAATTATTGCGAGAGTCGGAAACTCAGCCAAAGAATAAGGAAGTCTTAGTTGGTATATCTCGACATAAATTCACAGAAATTTATTTGTTCTTCGATCTCGAATACAACGATGATAAGTTTTCCTTCGAAACGCTAGAGTCATTCATTAGGCTTTATTCTGATGAGACTGATTTGGGATACGCCTTCATCAACTACCCTATGGTCGAAGCTACAAGGCATGTCAAAACGCCGGAGTCATTTTTATCGAGCCAAATAGCAGTAAGTAGTTGCAGAGGAAAAATATACAAACGTCTTTCAGCTGATGAGGGAATCAAAGAGTTAAGTGATGCGAGAAAGATAACACTTGCTTACTGGATACAGTTAGCGACGATCAATCATCAAAAAGCATGTCATATAACGAACGAAGCTCAGGAAGCACTTACCAATCAACTGTCGATACTATTATCACAAAAAGCCAAAGTGCAAACGTCAGATCACATCTTCATTTTGTCAGGCTTACCTCTTTTCCTCGTCCATCATTTTGGACTATCTCTCGTAGACTCATCGCCTTCTAATTAGCTCTAACGGTTGTAATTACGAAATATGGAGCGATAGAAGTTACCGTATAGCTCCACGCACTTGACGTGCGAGCTAGTCTAAGCACCAAGGCGGAAGGTCTTTATTGGTATCCACATCCGGCTTTAACGATTTCGCCTCCTTGGGTTTGCGTTTTTTCTTGGTCACTATTTTGCCCCCTTTAAGAAAGCGTCTGTAGGCACGTTTTGCGTATGCCAGAGTAGAACGCAAAAGTGAGTCGGTTTGCTTCAGTAGCTCATTGAACATATTCGTCGCGGAAGTTAGTAAATTGCTTAGTAGACGATTCAATTAATTCTCGTTTTCCTGATTGGAAAGAGCACGCCTTGATATTTTCATTTATAAGACGCTTCGCAAATAGTTCGTCATATACAGCTCTTAATTCGATTAAATTCCGAATCTCGAAGATATCAACAAGCAAATAATTTTGCCTCTACCGTTATAAGCTACGCGGGTGATTACAGCAAAGAGCAGATACAGAAATTAATAATCGCATGCGGTGAAAATGATCAAATTGAGAATAGCTTTGAGATCGGATCAGTAATCAATGCACTAAGAAAAAATGAGAATGTGACGGATGAAACGATAGATGAGTGGCTACATGAAGCGGATCTAAACAAGTTTACTAAAGTTAAAGATGATGACGATGATGCCTAAAAAACTGTACTGCCGGACAATCTTTCAGCTGCGCTTTAAAATTGCCGAAGAGCGCATTGTTAACTATTGGAATCATTCTTCGAAATTACCAGAAAGTGCTAAACGTCAATACAGTCTGAACAACAATTAAAACTGAACTTTGCGGCACTTAACCTAAGGATATTACTAGAAACTACTTAAAAGTAGCGAATTTTTAATAGTACAATAATTAGTCCGTAGAAGTTAACCTTGCTTATATTGAACGATTTAGCTTTACCTGTTTTGTCTGCCTTAAAACATCATTCCGAATTAAAAGACGTTGATATAGCAGAATTTTATGATACTTTAGTATAAGTATAAAGGACTAAATGTGCAGGATTTCAATGGACGAAGAAGTAATCGAGTTAATCGATATTGCTCGACAACATTATCACGATGGCAATGACGAACTAGCCAAAATAACCGCAGAAAAAGCAGTTGAACTTGGCCCAGAGGAACCAAATGCCTGGTGGTTTCTCACTCTTGCTCTGTATGAACTGGAAGATTTCCCAAGTGCCGCAACAAGTGCACAAACTCTACTCTCACTAACACCTGATTTCGCTAATGGCTGGGCCAAATACGCATTGATTCTTCAACATCTCTATGATGATGAGCTTGATGAAGATTCAATCGATGCGTACGAACAGGCTTTCAGGTGCGATCCCTCTCATTTATCAACCATTCTTACATTAGAGCGGCTTTATAGAAAATTGGATGATAAGGCGAAATCAGAAGAAGAGATCAAGGTGTTGCAAACTATTAAGAAAATGGAGGGGTTGACCCCACACCAACTTAATCGCCTTGGAATACTTCACTATCAAAACAAAAATTATTTTCAGGCTATAAATGCTTGGGAACAAAATTTGAATTCACCAAGCGGTGCCAGCCTTTACAATCTTGGCCTTGCCTTTAATAACCCAGAAGTATCTCAGGACGTTGATGCAATTGATATTTGGAGAATTGCAATTGAACGAAACGTAATGGTAGATAGGTCTAAAGAAAATATCGAAAAACTGTTACCAAGATTACTAGACCTGGCAGAAAATGCTAAAAATGAATGTGAAACTGTTTTAGAAAAAGAGCTTTACTATGATGTCTATTTGAATCCATTTTTGCTTCTCAATTACTCTGGATTTGTGGATGTTGAAGGTGAATTTGACTTTAAAAAGGCCCAGAAACTCCGTAAGCACTTGTTGCAAGAAATTTCACTAGAGGACGGTAAAGTTTACTGGCTTGGTGATATAGAAATATCCAAGTCAGCCGCGATAGGGCTTTGTGACGAGTTGTATGATGAAAAAAAGCGCTATTATCACTCTTTAGTTTTTAACAACAAACCTCTCCTTGATTTCCTTTCAACGGGAAATCATAAGCATTTTTGCGTAGATCAAAATAGCTCCCCAACAGAATTGATTAAAGTCCTTGATGATCAAGACTCTGGGTTTAAGACATGGCTAAGTAAGTATTTCAGTTCTCAATTTGATAGGGTTTTATCTAAGGCGATCAAGAAAAAATCATTTGCGATTGTAGAAGTATTGCTAGATGGACGGCGATGGGTAACGGTAGAGGATAGCGAGCATTGCTTTAAGTCAGCCATAAGAGAGTTAGATCTTTTGGCTGAGGAGCTTGATGGGTTAGTCGATAAATCGAAATCGCAAAAGGTTAGCTATGAGGATGTCGAGAAATATCTGAAACATAATGGCCTTTTGAGCTTACTAAATCTCATGCCTTCATTCTTCTGGGAACAACAAGACCATGTTGTGAGTAACATTAGAGATATCGCAATTTCGACATTCAATTTGCACGGTGATGCTGACTTGTCAAAGAAGATCATCGAAATGACGCACTCTTTCGATTTCAAATCTGGAATGTTTAAGCAAAAAATTGAGCAAGATATTGACGCGATAAATGAAATTATTGAGGAAAAAAAGAAAGACGAAGTGCACCTTGAATTTGGTTCTGGTTCAAAATTTTCTATTACTGAAAGTGAAATTAAGAGAGATTCAAAGCGTATTGCAACTAAAGATCTAGTGTCACTCAGATGGGGAGGTTTGAATACACGAACTGCATCTGGAGTAGAAACCAACTCTCTATTCGTATTTAAGTCAAACGATGGTGAAGTTATCACAATTAATTACTCTTTCCAGCACAATAGCCCCCGTGCCGAACTGGATAAAGAATTGGTTGATGATTTGAATAATGCTCTGTTCGCTTATCTTTTACCAGTTGTGATGTCTAATATTTCGTCTCAATTGGAAAAAGGAGCTTCAATTAAGATTGGTCATATTACTCTAACGCCAAAAGGTATTGAGTTCGAGAGTGGTTGGTTCGTGTTCTCAAAAACAAACTTCATTCAATGGTCGGATTATGAAGTTAAGGCTGATAATGGCGAAGTAATTGTTTTCAGCAATAGGGGGGGCGCAAAGACATCTCTTGTTTTAAGGGATGTTGATAATGCATTCATGCTCTTGCTTATAGGGAAAGATCGAACATGATTTTAGATAATAAAAACATATCTGTAGATAAAAAAATAATCACAATTTTAAATCAACTTTTTGAGATAGAGAGAAAGTCAAAAGAAAATGGTCATCTCGATAAGATCGCCAGAAATATCGAACGAATAAAATCTGCACTAATTCAAGATAATCAAAGCGGAGAAATTTTCTATGAAGATCCGACAGGTGAGGAATATTCAGAGACAAGAAATGACCTTGAAGTACACATCGTCGGTGAGAATACACAGGATTTGATTGTCGTGGATGTTATTAAACCAATAATCCGTTATGGCAATAGACAGCTAGGCTTAACGCAGGTGATTCAGCGTGGCCTCGTTTCAGTTACATCAAAAGAAAACATCAAGGATGAAAAATAATGTCAAAGACAATAGATTTCGGGATAGATCTGGGAACCACTAATTCTCTAATTGCAAAATTTAGTGGCGGTAAAGTTCAAGTTTTTAAAAACCCTAGGGGCCATAAAGAAGGTCTTCCATCTATTGTTGGTTTTAGAAAAGACAAAATTCTCGTTGGTGACAAAGCTAGAGATTTTTCAGCTAAAGATCCCAAAAATGTTAAGTCTCGATTCAAACGTAAGATGGGTACATCTGAAACTTTAAAAATAGACTCTATTAAAGCCTCTAAAACCCCAGAGGAGCTTTCATCGTTCGTACTGAAAGAATTAAAAGGATTTGTACAGTCAGGTGAGAATGTTGAATCAGCTGTGATCACCATCCCTGCTTCATTCGATACTATCCAGTCTAACGCTACCAAAGAAGCTGGAAAACTAGCAGGCTTAAAAGAAATTATACTTCTTCAAGAACCGATTGCTGCTAGCTTGGCATATGCAAATAAAGACAATTCAATCGATCTTAAGAATAGTCAGTGGATTGTTTATGATTTAGGTGGTGGTACTTTTGATGTGGCACTAGTAAAAATTGTTGAGGGTGAGCTTACTGTCGTTGATCACGAAGGTGATAACTACTTTGGAGGAACAGATCTGGATTCATTGATTGTCGAGAAGATTGTCGCTCCTCATATCGAGACTCTTGGACGATTTGATAACTTTCTAGCGGAATTGAAAAGCGCTTCAGGCAAACATGAAAAAAGTTGGTACAGGCTTTTAGATGCTTGCGAGAACGCAAAGATTGAACTCTCTACAGACATGTCAACTGAAATTGAATTTGAACTCGAAGACGATGATGGTGAAGAGGTTGAAGGGGTTGTAACTGTCACCCGTTCTCAATTTGAATCTTTAATTAAGGAAAAAATCGAAAGCACTGCAACAATGTTGAAGCAGATCTTAACTCGCCAGTCTCTTCAGCCTAGTGACTTAGAGTTTGTGTTGATGGTGGGTGGCTCTACTTACATACCTTATGTTCGAAGCTTAATTGAAGAGCTAATGAACATACCTGTAAATACCGATATTGACCCTACAAATGCTATTGCCATTGGTTCTGCATTTTATGCTGGAGGCTGCCAAAAATCAGATACAAATGCTTCATCAGAAAAAACTGGCAGTAATTCCTCTTTAAAGGTAAAAGCAACGTATGTGACCAGCACACAAGACGAGGAAGAAATATTTGCTGCTAAGGTTGTTGGTGACTTCAAGGACTACACTTACAGAATCCATAGTGTAGACGGATCTTTCGATTCCGGCACAAAACCTCTTATTGCACGGATAAATGAAGAATTACCGCTTAGGAAAGGTGAATTCAATATATTCTCATTCACTATCTTGGATTCAACTGGCAATAACGTTTCACATTCACACGAACAGATTCAAATTGCACAAGGTCGTTACAGTGTTGCAGGCCAAGTCCTTCCGGAAGAATTGAGTTTGGTAACGGACGATATAGCTTCTAATGATACGGTCTTACGCAAGATATTTGAACGTAATTGTATTCTTCCAACTAGAGCAACACGGACAGTTGAAGTTGCCAAAACTATAGTGAAAGGTTCAAGTGATTTTCCATTAAAGATAATAATGGTGGAAGGAAATTCTAATAATCACCCTCTTAGCAATAAACCAATTGGTACTTTAGAGATAGATGGACAGCAGTTAACTAGGGATTTGCTTAAAGGTACGGAAATCGATATTACTTTCGAAATTTCTACGTCGAGAGACCTAACTGTATCTGCTTATTTAAATGGTACAGGGCAAGAATTTTCTCAAATCTTTAACCCGACGAAGCGTGATGTATCTCCAAAGCAGTTGGGTTCAGACATTATTAAATTAGAAGAAACTATCCTCTCTGAGCAGGAGTCAGCTTCGGATAATACAGAAACTGAAAAAGAATTGGCGGCTGTACAAAGAGAGGTTCAAGAGCTGCTATTAGAAACAGGAAACTTATCTGAAGACTCTATAACTGATGACAAGTTTAAACTTGAAGATAAAAAGCGAAGTGTGGCACAGAAACTTCATCAAATTACATCGAGAAAGCGACTTGAGAGCTGCAAACAAGAGTATAAAGAGGCTAAGGAACTGGTATCAGGAATCGTCCAAGAAGCGGGCAATGATCAAGAGAAGCATCGTTTGAAAGATATTGTTCGAAGAGAAGAGGTATTCCTAAATTCAAATAATTATTCAACCATTGAGAACGCGATCAGTGAATTAAGCTCGATTCAAAACACTATACTGCTCCGAACTCCAGCATTTTTGGTCAACGTATTCGAGCACTTGGTAGATAGCAGAGTTTCGATGAACGATCAGCTTCAAGCCAATTCACTTATAGAAACTGGTAAAAGTTTAATCCAAAGCGAACAATGGAGCGACTTAGGTCTCGTAAATGCCAGACTGTGGGATTTAATGCCACAAGACGAGCAAAACATTGATCAAACAAAATTTGTAACGGGAATAATCTAGAACTTTGGTTAAATCGAAGGGAGGCATTTGCCTCCCTTATTAAACTTACATTGGCTACTGTTTTTTCAGCAAAATCAGAAATTAACAGCGATGTTATTACCAATAAAAAAGTGTGACGATTTTTTGCTTTGTTACAGGAAAGCGGCGCTACAGGCCGCTAAAATCAATAGGTGTCATCATTGGTACAAGGCTTGTAGGGATTGAAAATCCGCGTGTCCCTGGTTCGACCCCGGGTCGAGGCACCATCACAGAAGCCCCTGCGGCTGCACCACGCGTTATGTGACGGTTTCAATGCATTCGTGTCTCCATAACTAAAGCTATATTCACAGGGCCTCATAAGGTAGTCTTTATTACAGGCTTAATTTATCTATCGGGGTTTTTCCATCACTTTGCTTAATTTAACGAAATGGCAGGAAAACGCCGAATACATTACGTTTAACAATTTAGATGTTTTTGTAAAAGATAGTGGTGGCGAAAAGCCGCCTTTATTGCTCATTCATGGTTTTCCTACCGCCAGTATAGATTGGCAGCTTGTTTGGCCACGTTTAGCAAAAATGTTCCGGTGTATTACGTTTGACCTGATTGGTTTTGGGCTTACATCGAAGCCGCAAAATGCCCCTATCACTATAATGCAGCAAGCTGACATGTGCCGTTTTGTGCTATCGAAGAAAGGTATCAAGGTTGCGCATGTCTTGTGTCACGACTATGGGGTTTCGGTAGGGCAAGAGTTGCTGGCAGCAAGCGATGAGGTGTTTGCACCTCAGTCGTGTATTTTTCTGAACGGTGGCCTCTATCCTGGAGTACATCGGCCTCGACTTATTCAAAAACTGTTGATGAGCCCGATTGGTAGCCTAGTTGCAAAACTAACTTCATATAAGCGCTTTGCATCAACCATGAGAACAATTTGTACTCAACCTATCAGTGAAAACGACATGCAAATATACTGGGAACTGATGGTCAGAGATAATGGTCGTGCAATGTTGCCGGCATTAATTCGCTATATGGCTGAGCGCAAAACGCACCAAGCGCGGTGGGGGGCAGCGACAAATAACCCTCCTTGCCCAACGTTACTGATCAACGGTATTGATGACCCTATTTCTGGCGGACACCTTGCTAACGCCTATGAAGAAAGAGTTAGTAATGCAAGCGTCGTTCGGTTACAAAATACAGGGCATTACCCTCAAGTAGAGTCGCCTGATGCTGTATGCGAATCAGCGCTGCATTTTTGGCGTAATATTGATGCACTTGCTTAACGACAAGAAGTGTTTGATTTTTTAACGTCATTTTTTTTCTGAGCGGTTGCAATAGCAGTGCTAAGCTCTTGTATATTAAAAGGCTTGCTAATTATTGCTGCACAATCCCATTGCGCACAATTATCGCTACTCACCAAGTCAGTGAAGCCTGTCGACACTACGCATGGAAGTGAAATGCCTGTTGCGCGAAGTGCTGCGATAAAGGCATCGCCGTTCATTTCTGGCATGGCGTAATCAGTAATTACAACGTTAACTTCCTCTTCATGAATTTTTAGGTAGCTAATACAGGCTTCGGTGTTCTGAAACGTTACAATATTGCATCCCATTTGACTGAGTAATGCTTCGCCAAGCTGGCAAATAGCTAGTTCATCATCAATGAGTACCACGTGACAGTTTTTGAACGTGCCCATTGTTTCTACATGATACTCTCGCGCTAAAATATCTTCAGAAATGACAGGAAGATAGAGGATGAATTCGGTACCTTTCCCTACGACACTTTTTACTTCAATATGCCCTCGATGCTGTTCTACCAAACTATTTACAATAGCCAAACCTAATCCCGTTCCACGCTGTGACGTATGAAGCTTTGTCGTGAAAAAAGGCTCAAAAATCCGGTCGAGATTTTTACTTTCTATACCCTTGCCTGTGTCTGAGATTTTTATATAGATATAATCATTAGGCGTATCATCATCAAGGGCTGCGATTTTCTTTGAGCAGGCTTTAATGTCCAAGCTAAGTGTTCCACCATTTGGCATAGCATGAACGGCATTAGTACATAAGTTCAGCATTACACGGTACAGTTGATCTGGGTCTGCTCCAATAGCTGGTAATTCCTCTTCTATGTCTGACTTTATGATTATATTGTCGCAATTACCGCCTTTAATGACAGAACATACTTCTGCGGCCAGTTTATCCAAATAAACCGGTTCAATATTTTGTACCGACTTTCGGCTCATCATCAAGATTTGTTGAGTAAGTTGTCGTGCTCGCGTTGCAGAGTCTTCGATATGGGTTAAATATTCGTACTCTTTTTTGCTGCTCTGTGTGAGAGTCTTCAGCAGTTGTGTATAGCCTAAGATAGGCGTTAATAGGTTGTTGAAGTCATGAGCAATGCCTCCGGCCAAGGTGCCTAGGGCTTGAAGTTTTTGCTGTTGCAGTGCGGTTTCTTCCATGCTTTTACGATCCGTAATGTCGATATGCGAACCAACTAGTCGAATCGGTTTATCATCGCCATCTTTGATAATTGATGCATGGGCAAGTATCCATCGATATGAGCCATCTTTGTGCTTCATGCGAAACTCAATCTCGTGATAGTTTTCGCCTTGTATTAACGTACGGTTTATATGATTAAGTGTCCTCTGTATGTCATCTGGATGAACGCGTGTTTCCCACTCAGTAAACTCGTTCTTTATTTCATGCGATGCATACCCTAATTGCTTTTTCCACTCGGGAGAAAAAAAGGTTTTATTAGTAATTAGATCCCAATCCCAGAGGCCAATATTTCCAGCGGAAATAGCTTCTCCTAACTTAATAACAGTATCTCGAAGTTTTATTTCTATTTGTTTGGTCGATGTAATGTCGACACCGGTACTGATGAAATAGTTGTCAAAAGGAAAGCTTGTCATACTTAAGCATTGGGAGGTGGGGTCAAATTGGTACTCCCATGAATAGGGACGATTGTCGCTAAATATGTGTTCTACGATAGGTAAAAATTGTTGCGTGACATTAGATTCAAATATCTCGTCAGCTGTTTTTCCTATTATATCGTTTAGCGACTTACCCCATGATGTGAGCGCTTTATTGTTTGCATCTGCGAGATACCACGTCTTAATGCTTCCATCGTCGTTGTACACTAATTTCCATATGTGAACTTCGTGCTGCATATTCTCAAAGAGGATTTGGTAATAATAGTCACGGCTTTTTTGTTCATTGGCCTCAGCCAGCGCTCGTTCTAACTGTTCAATACGCTGTTCAAGGGCCGCTTTATTTTTATACTGTGCCATGGTAATACGCCTAATGTGAGGATACTGTCACCTTCCACTTTTCTTAATTGAATCGTACAGCTTCGGTAAGAATGTGTTGAAATCGATGGGCTTATCGATAATAAAGTTATCGTCGATATCGCTGTTCATTACATCCATGTAACCGGTAATGACATAGCACACAATGGTGGGGTATTTTGTTTTAATAAACGTGTAAACATCGCTACCATTAATATGCCCTGGCATTTTGTAATCTGTCACAACAGCATGTATCTCGTTATGATGCTGTTCAATGAAGGTAAGTGCAGCAGAAGCATCGTTAAAGTCATAAACGGTATCCCCGCTGTGTTCCATGAACGCTTTAAGTACGCCCGTAATTAATGCTTCGTCGTCAATTATTACTATTGTTAAGTTATCCATAACGTTACTCAATTAGTCGACAATACGGGTATCCACATAAATACGGAAGTGCCCATACCTTTATTACTTTGTACTTGTAATCCAAGGCCATTACTGGAGCAAAAGTCGCTAAGAAGGCTTAAGCCTAGCCCTAAGTCTTGTGTCGACACTGCGTTTTCAGACTGCGGGTTAAATAGCTGCGTAATGTCGTCTTCTGCTATACCTATTCCGTCATCCTTAATATGAACGACAGCGTATAGCTGGGCGTCTGTGGGTTTAAAAATGATAAGACCACATTGCTCGAGAAATTTATCCTCGTTACGTGTCACAACGCAAACTTCTCCTTTATCATTTATCGATGATATAGCATTCATAATGATATTGATTATGGCGTGAGAAAAGATTGCTTTATCAATCATTACACGTTGGTCACTCTGCAAGCGCTGTGTACAGACGATAGAGGGCGGAAATGCATTGGCAATAATCGTCAAAATATCGCGAATTTCTTCATCAATATGTAGCGGCTGTTGATGTTGTTGGTCGTTTCTCACAATCTTTAATAGATTCTGTGTAACAGAGGCGGCCCGCTCGGTTGCTATTTCTATATTTGAAATATATTTTTTACTTTTCTCATCATTATCTCTCATGCCCAGCAATTGAATGTTCCCAGAGATGATTGTCATAATATTATTAATGTCGTGACAGATACGACGAGCAAGTTGCGCTACTGCATGCATTCTTAGCCGCCGGGAAACGATATCATGGTGGCGGTTTCGCGCGTCATCATATTGTTTTACCTCAACGTTCAACTCGTCGTCATTCAGGTGCCGTTGTGCGCGAATATATATTTCATGGTCATCGAGGCCTGTCAGCATAGTTGCATGACAAGAATAAGCGATGTCCTCTTTAGATTTATGCTTTAAATTAAGTGTAAATGAGCCCTGCATCTCCTTGATAACGTTAGTCAACATACGAGAAGCACTGTTTTGGTTTTGCTGCCCCACAAAAGCGACAAAGGGGCCTCCCACAAGTTCGTCAGCTTCCCAACCCAATTGTGTCGTCCAGCCATTATTCACACGAAGAATTCGGCCGTTTTTATCAATAGCCACTACCAAAACAGTAGGGCTATAAACCGCTTTTCCCTTGTTGGTTGAAGATGACTTTTGTGGTGCTCTCATATGTTTAATAGTTCCTTAATTAGGCAATACCTCAAATCACCTAAATATGCGCTAGACTATTCGTTGCAGCTACATCTGAGCCATCAGCGTTGTAATATCGACAGGTTTTGAAAAATAAAAACCTTGCATATATCGACATTCAACCGATGCGAGTAATTCGGCTTGCTCTAGTGTTTCTACGCCCTCTGCAATGACGACCATCCCCAAATCTTTCCCTAGCGCAACAATGTTCCTGACGATAGCCAGAGAGCCTGAGCGCTCGGTTATTTTGAAAACAAATTCACGATCAATTTTAACTTCGTCGAACGGTAAATTGTCGAGTTCATGGATGGTAGAAAAGCCAGTTCCAAAGTCATCCATAGAAATGTGAATGCCACCCAGTCGTAATTTTGTCAAAAGGGTTTTCAGTTCTTTCGTCAGTTTAATCTCTGACACTTCAGTAATTTCGAAACAGATTTGGTGTTGGTCTATTCCATGATCTAAAAAGTACCGTAAAAGCTCGTTAATAAGTGGTTTATGCAGCGATTGTGGCGCAATATTGAATGAAATACGTCTATCTACGGGAAAGCCGCTTTTTCTAAGCTGCGACACAGTGTTCTTTATAAAACTTACCGTGAATTCATCCATTAGGTCGGTTTCAATCAATCTATTGATAAAAACATCCGGGGTACATTGTCCAAATAGCGGGTGATTAAGTCTAGCCAAACACTCTATTCCCATAATACGGTTATTAATGATGTCGTATTGAGGTTGATAAACGGGATAGAACCATTCTCGCTGAATAGCTATTCTCAAGTCGCCTCGGGTAAGGCTAATAGCGTCGCGCTCTTTGCGTTGATTTGCCCCCGAAGAATTATTTTTCTTCGCGCTGGAGACAGTATGGCGAAATTGATCGTACGTGAAGGGTTTAGGTAATGCGCCGCCGAAGCTTAAACCCAACTCATTCACAACATCAATAGCGCTAGAAATAATGTCTTCGGTCATACCAGAACATAGGATTATGGGCGCCTCAATATGTTCTTCGCTCAAGGCTTCGAGTATATCGATGCCATCATGTTCAGGCATGTTCAAATCAAGAATGATATGAGTCGCTTCGTGTAAATGCGAGACCGTGAGGTCTGCAAATCTTTGTGCGTAGCGGCTTGAGTGTCCTGCAAGGCGAGCAAACTCAGAAAGGTTATCACCAATCTCTTTAACATCTTCAATTATCAGAATATTCGCCATGCTACCGCCTGTTCAAGACATGCTAGTTTGTAATTTACAAACGCCGCGAAAATCCCGTAGTTAGAATAATTCGACATCACAATCCGACACTCCATTATTTTCATCCTGTTGGGGAAAATCGACCTCTGACAGCATCATCTCGTCTACACACTGTTTAATCAGGGCTTGAAGCGCGCTCAAATTCGTACTTTTTTCTCGGCTCCTTACTTCTTTTTCAATAAGTGATACAAAAAATTGTTCTTGTTCTTCACTCATGTCTAATTCGTGAAAGCTTAAGCTAATGTTTAATTCTATTTGATCGATGAGTTCGCGACGTTCAGCTTCCATGCTGTTGATGCCTTGACCAAGCATCTCTAGGGCCGAACCCAGCTTATCTTTGGTTGAAATCAGTGACTGCTGCTGAAGAAGAGAGATAAACCGAGAGTTCACAGCAAGGATAAACTTTGCTGCTACATCCAACACTGCGTCAAAAGATAATGTGCCCTCGAAGGGCATATTTTTAAAAAGAATTGAAACGTGGTGGTCATTGAATATTGTTCTTCTGCCGAAATGATAAATGCGCCCATGCTCTTTTAACACATCAAAAATTTGTAATTCAACGGGAGAGCATTCCCCTGTATCTACATCGTAACTATATGTCTCGGTGTCAGAGCGCAATTGAATTGCAATTTTTAAGTCTTGACTGAGCATGTTACTGGCTACCGCATGCATGATATCTAGGGGAGAGCGGCAGTCGTTTAATTTAGCGACTAATTCTAGCGCTCGCCCATAGGAAGCTGCTTGTTTCATGGCAGTTTGGGCAAGACTTTCAATTCGTTTGTCTTTTTGTTCTAGCTCGTGAATCGCTTTAATATCGCGAGAGAATCGAATGATTCGTTCGTGAAAAGTGACAAGATTAAATGGCTTTCCTATGTAGTCGCTAATGCCTAAGTCGTATGCACTCTTCACAAGCGCGTCTGAGGTATCACCGCTTATAACTATAATGGCTGGGCGGCGTTCGGAATCGAGAGTGGCAATATGCTTACAGATTTCTATTCCTGAACGACCAGGTAGGTGCATATCTAAAATAATAATATCTATAGACGCATTGAGTTGCTCAAATACCTCGTCACCGTTTAACGCAAACACCAAATGAAAGTCGTCTTCAAACAACCCTCTGAGAAGATCGATTATGTCTTTCTCATCATCAGCTATCAGTGCAGTTTGCTTCACAACGACGTTCCACTATTGGTATGCGCTCTTGAAATATAGTGGAACTAAATGCAAGCGAGAGGGCTATTATTGCAAATCTTGATATATGTCAACTTTTGTACATTTCCTCAGCGTGGTTTATTCAGAGCGCACTATACTTTTTTCCGACAAGGAATATTCAGTTAAGTCTAAGTAATGAATAGAAATCGGGAAGGAGAAGTACATGGGTAAAAAGATTTTAATTGTAGACGATTCACCTTCAATTAGGCAGATGGTCGAAGTGACGCTTCAAAGTGAAGGTTATGACATTACCGTGGCGGTCGATGGCCAAAACGCACTGGATATATGCCAAGACAGTACTTTTGATTTCGTACTAACCGACGTAAACATGCCCAACATGGACGGTATTACCTTAGTAAAATCATTAAGAGCAATGAGCGCATTTAGTGCAACGCCTATCGTGGTGCTTACGACTGAAGCGGGTGGAGATATCAAATCTCAAGGTAAAGCCGCTGGCGCTACAGGGTGGATGGTAAAACCTTTCGACCCTACAAAGTTACTACAGCTTGTTGCTAAGGTATTGGGTTAATCCATGTCTATCGATGTAGAGCAGTTCCACCAAGTCTTTTTTGATGAAAGCGAAGAGCACTTGGAAACCATGGAGCAATTGCTTATGGCCATTGATCCCGCATCGCCAGATTCAGAATCATTAAACAGCATTTTTCGCGCGGCGCATTCTATTAAAGGCGGCAGCGGTATTTTTGGCTTTAGTGGCTTGGGTGGGCTCACCCACGTCATGGAAAACTTACTGGATAAAGCTCGCCACGGTGAGCAGTTGCTTACTACCGATATTGTTAACCAATTACTCCACACAACTGACTTACTCAAGAGTATTCTCGACGATTACCGCTCAGGACAACCGATTAATCAAGACGAAATAGACAAAGGCATTTTGGCACTTGAAAAAACCATCAACCAAGACGATGGCGCATCATCGATTACTGCACAGAGCAATGATGAAACCTTTGGCTTTTTTGACGACGTTGACCAACCTGAAAAGACTGACTCAGATGCATTTGGCTTTTTCGATGAAGAAGAGAATAACGATGAAACGCCAGCAAACGAAAAGCAATCATCGTCTGAAGATATCGGTTTTGGTTTGTTCGATGATGAACCTTTAGAAAAAGAGACTGCGCCTACTAAGGCTGAAACGGTTGAAGACAGAAAACCGCCTTCTTCAGTGGCGCCAACAGTTGCAAAAAAATCCACATCAGTTGAGTCAAAATCGATTCGTGTTGATACATCAAAAGTCGACTTACTCGTAAACCTCATCGGTGAGTTGGTCATTACCCAATCTATGCTGATGGTGCAAGGCTCAAGTGAGGCCCCTGATTCACAAGAAAAGCTTCAAACGGGGTTGGTGGAACTGGAGCGTAACACCCGCGAGTTACAAGAAGCCGTCATGTCTATGCGGATGCTTCCTATCTCATTCGTGTTCAATCGTTTCCCAAGACTGGTTCGCGACCTTGCAGACAAGTTAGAAAAGCAGGTAGAGCTTAATATCGTTGGAGGCAGCACTGAAATTGATAAGGGGTTGATTGAGAAACTCGTCGACCCACTTACGCATTTAGTTAGAAATAGCATAGACCATGGCATCGAATTACCGGATACCAGAGAACGCCAAGGCAAGGCTTCTGCCGGCATCATTACACTTTCAGCGGCTCAGCGTGGCGGCAATATTGTTATAGAAATAAGCGACGATGGCGCAGGACTAAACAAAGAAAAGATCCTTGAGAAAGCAAGCGAGAATGGGCTGAGTATTCCAGCAAACGGCACCGACGAGGATATATGGAATTTAATATTTGCCCCCGGTTTTTCTACCGCGCAAAGCGTGACTGATATATCGGGTCGCGGGGTGGGAATGGATGTTGTTAGACGGAATATCGAAAGTATCGGCGGCAGAATTAACATTACCTCGACCCAAGGTAACGGGTCGTGTTTTTCCATCAGCGTGCCACTGACATTAGCAATAGTCGATGGTATGTGCGTAGCCAGTGGCGATCAGGTTTTTGTCGTTCCTCTGGTGGCAATTATTGAGTCGATACAACCCGATAAGCAGCAACTGCGCTCTATTGGTAACGAGAAGTTGTTGTGGGTGCGCGACCGTTATTGGCCCATTTTAAATTTGGCCAAACGCATGGATATAGATAACGCCGTAAAGTCACCGACAGAGGCGATCATTATCCTTATTGAAAGCAGCAAAAAACGCTTCGGGCTGATGGTCGATAAGCTGTTGGGCCAACAACAAGTTGTTATAAAAAGCTTGGAGCAGCATTACAGACGCGTACCAGGTGCCGCAGGTGCCACCATCATGGGTGATGGACATGTAGCCATAATTGTTGATGTCGAGTCGTTAGCAGACGACATCAATGAAGAAATAGCGGAGAAGCAAACGAATGAGCGAAACGTTGACCAAAAACATGCGGTCTGAACACGACGTGCATCATGACCGCGAGTTCCTAAGCTTCGTATTGGGCGAAGAGCAATACGCGCTTGATATTATGTCCGTCAAAGAGATACGGGGGTACGAACCTGTTACCAAAATCGCCAATGCCCCCCCTTTTATTAAGGGGGTGCTTAACCTACGTGGTGACATCGTTCCAATCGTTGATTTACGTATTAAATTCGACGTGGGGGAACCTACATACAATGAGTTTACGATTGTCATTATGTTGAATGTTTTAGACCGGATTGTTGGGATTGTTGTCGATGCGGTTTCCGACGTTATAACGCTTAGCGATGATGATATTAAGCCACCTCCGGAGTTTGGCGTGGCGTTTGATACTAAGTTTCTGCATGGTTTGGCAGAGGTCAACGACGCTATGGTCATCATCGTAAACATTGAAAGCTTAATCAGTAGCGAATCGCTAGCCTTATTTGATACCAGTAACCAGGGTGGTCAGGAGTGACATATGAACGTCTTAAATTTGTTTAAAGCATCTTCACAATCGGTAAACACAGAAAGACAACTGCAGGCATTAGAGCTAAGTTCTACCAGCTTTATGATTGCAGACGTTGATCGCAATATCGTTTACGCAAATGAAGCAGTATTGTCACTGTTGAAGCACAACGAAAAGGAACTACAAAAAGCATTACCGCAGTTTTCAGCCGACAATTTGATTGGCCAGAATATTGATATTTTTCATAAAAATCCCTCACACCAACGCAATATGCTAGCGAATTTGCGTGACACCATGGTGTCGTCAATAACGGTTGGAACGCTAAACTTCCGTCTTACACTCATGCCCTTATTTGATGACTCTGGTACAAGCTTAGGCACTGCCGTTGAATGGCTAGACATCAGTGAATTAATTCTAAAAAGTGGGATGTTAGACGCCCTTGATCGCTCTCAAGCAGTAATAGAATTCTCTCCTCAAGGCGATATCTTAAAAGCAAATGCAAACTTTCTGGCAGTAACGGGTTATGCCCTCGACGAGATTGTAGGAAAGCATCACAGAATATTTGTCGACCCTAAAGACCACAACAGTGCTGAGTACCTTGATCTTTGGAAGAAGCTACAAGCAGGCGAGTATCAGACCGGGGAATTTAAACGCATCACAAAGGCAGGGAAAGAGGTGTGGATCCAAGCCTCCTACAACCCTATTTTGAACAATGCTGGCGATGTAACAGGGGTGGTCAAATACGCCGTTGACATCACCGCACAAAAAATGAAAAACGCAGATTATGCGGGGCAAATTGAAGCGATAGGTAAGTCTCAAGCTGTGATCGAATTCGAGATGGATGGCACCATTATTCAAGCCAATGATAATTTCTTGAATACGGTGGGGTACACACTTTCTGAAGTAAAAGGTAAGCACCACAGTATGTTTGTAGACGCCGAGTATAAGCGCTCTCACGAATACCAAGAATTTTGGAACCAATTGAATGAAGGCGTTCATTCTAGCGATGAATTTAAGCGCATTGGCAAAGGAGGGAAGGAAGTGTGGATCCAAGCCACGTACAACCCTATTTTTGACGTCAATGGAAAGCCCTTTAAGGTAGTTAAATACGCGACCGATATTACGGGCAGAAAAGTCGCTGTTAATGAGATTAAACGTGTACTAACCAGCCTTTCACAAGGTGATTTAACCACGGAAGTTTCTGTTGATTTCGAGGGCGAGTTTATTGAAATAAGTGATGCAATGACATCGTTTATCAATAACCTAGTAGAGATGATTTCTGAGATCAGAACGGCTTCAGACTTAATCAACACAGCGGCGACCGAGATTGCACAGGGTAATAGCGATTTATCCAGTAGAACAGAAGAGCAGGCATCTAGCTTAGAGGAAACCGCGTCAAGTATGGAAGAGTTAACTGGCACGGTTAAACTTAACTCTGAAAATGCGAATCAGGCAAATGGTTTGGCTTCTCAAGCATCAACCATAGCCATTGATGGTGGCACGCTCATCAACAAAGTAGTCGATACGATGGGCTCTATAAACGACTCCGCACAAAAGATTTCTGACATTATTGGTGTAATCGACGGTATTGCTTTTCAAACGAATATTCTTGCCCTTAATGCAGCGGTCGAAGCTGCAAGAGCAGGCGAGCAAGGACGCGGGTTCGCGGTGGTCGCATCGGAAGTTCGTTCACTTGCTCAGCGTTCGGCCGACGCCGCGAAAGACATTAAATCACTGATTTCAGACTCGGTGAACAAAATTGAAAACGGCAATGAGTTGGTAAATCAGTCGGGAAAAACCATGGAAGAGATCGTGGTGTCGATTAAAAGAGTCAACGATATTATGGCTGAAATCGCTGCGGCTTCATCCGAACAGGCATCTGGTATTGACGAAGTCAGTAAAGCGGTATCTCAGATGGATGAAGTAACACAACAAAACGCTGCCCTTGTAGAGGAAGCTGCTGCTGCCGCAGAGAGCTTACAAGCCCAATCAGAGAGCATGATCAGTCAAATATCGGTGTTTAAATTGAAAGATATGCCCGAGACGAAAGTGTCAAATAAGACGCGTGCTATTGCGTCAAATGTTAAGCCTACAGCCAATACGGATAGACAAATAAAAACGTCGTCACCAGAGGATGATGAGTGGGAATCTTTCTGATAAAGGGCTCACATTATGGTGATGGAAGCTAGAGAGTTTGTATTTAGTACTAGCGATTTCAATCGAGTAAGGGCAATGCTTTATGATGTTGCAGGCATTAAGCTAGCAGATAGCAAAGACTCTATGGTTTATAGCAGGTTGGCAAGGCGCTTAAGGGCGCTGAAGATAACGCGCTTTACCGATTACTTACACTATTTGGAAACCCATACTGAAGAGTTAGAGCACTTTATTAATGGTTTAACGACGAATCTGACATCGTTCTTTCGTGAAAACCACCATTTTGAAATGTTAAGCCGCTATTTAAAAAGCGCGCAGGGGCACCAGCGCATTTGGTGCACGGCAAGCAGCACAGGGGAAGAAGTCTATTCTATTGCCATGTGCGCTGCCGAAGCCTATATGACCTTAACACCACCGGTAGAAATAATTGCTACGGATATTGATAGCAATGTTTTAACCTTAGCGCAGCAGGGTATTTATCAAAAGGATCGCGTCGCCAATTTAGCTGGAACGCGTTTAAAACGCTTCTTTCACAAGGGGAAAGGTGCCAATGAGGGTAAAGTAAGAGTTGTGCCCGAGTTACGTCATTTAATCACGTTTCAAAAATTAAATTTAATTGAGCCTCAATGGCCGGCCATTAAAGGGCCTTTCGATATTATTTTTTGTCGCAACGTGATGATTTATTTCGACAAGCCCACCCAGGCGAAAGTGCTCACTCGATTAGTCTCGACGTTAAAAGACGACGGCCTTTACTTTGCCGGTCACTCTGAGAGTTTTGCGGGGACAACCAACGTGTTAAAGCCAGTGGGGAAAACGGCTTATCGAAAAATACGCACAAACCGGGTACCACAGGAATGATCGACGAGTACGGCAATAACCTCTATGCAAACCGATATTACGATAGTTTTTTTAAGTGCCATGCCGTAAAAATTTTACCTGGAGAGTTCTACGCAACCAGCGACAACACCATGATTGTCACTGTGTTGGGGTCTTGTGTCGCGGCATGTCTGTACGACCCCATCAATAACATAAGAGGCATGAATCACTTCTTACTTCCAAGTGACGAAGGGCGCTCGTCAATCGTGTCAGAGTCAGCGCGATATGGAGGTTATGCCATGGAATTGCTAATCAACAAAATGCTTAAATTAGGTGCACAGCGTCAGCATTTGGTAGCCAAAGTGTTTGGCGGTGGAAACGTAATGAAAGGCTTTATTCAAAATAATGTGGGCGAACGCAATGTTGATTTTACGTTTGACTACTTAAAACGAGAGCATATTCCGGTTATCGCCAACGATGTGCTGTCTGATTACCCTCGCAAAGTCTATTTTTCAGCAAATGACGGGGTGGTTAATATCAAGAAGATTCGCTCGTTGCACAATACCACTATATTAGACAGAGAAAGCGAATATCGATTACGCCTGCGCCAGTCCAAAGGCAATGATAACGTTGATCTTTTCTAGGAGCATTCATGATTAAAGTACTCATTGTTGATGATTCTGCGTTAATTCGTAGCCTGCTAAAAGAAATATTGTCTAAAGAAAAAGACATGGTGGTAGTGGGCGCTGCTCCCGACGCTTACGTGGCGCGAGATATGGTTAATAAGTTCTCGCCTGATGTCATAACACTTGATATCGAAATGCCAAAAGTGGATGGCATTACCTTTTTGGCTAAGTTGATGAAGGCCCGTCCTACTCCCGTTTTGATGATATCTACCCTTACTGAAAAGGGAGCAGATGCGACCCTTAAATGCTTGGAATTAGGCGCCATTGACTATATTGCTAAGCCTAAAATAGGAGTTGCAGAGGGGATGGAAGAATATCGCCAGCTTATTGTTGAAAAGGTGAGAGTTGCTGCGTCGTCGAAGGTCGCAAAGCGAGAAGGTTCTCAAAGCAATGTAAAGCAACAATCAATCATAAGCGGCACTGAGAAAATCATTGCAGTGGGAGCATCAACGGGCGGTACTGAAACAATAAAAACATTTCTATTAAGCTTGCCAGCAAACGCTCCCGCCGTGGTTATTACACAGCATATGCCGCCAGGGTTTACGAAAACCTTTGCCGATCGCTTAAATACGTTATGCAGCGTAAATGTTAGTGAGGCAAAAGGAGGTGAACGCTTACTACCGGGGTCGGTTTTTATTGCACCTGGTGATATTCATATGGGAATTGAAAAGAGTGGCGCTGATTACCGTACCATATTGATAGACAAGCCCCGTGTTAGTGGTCACAAACCTTCGGTAGACGTGTTATTTGAGTCAGTTAGTCAGTGTGCCGGCAAAAATGCGATTGGTATTATTATGACGGGTATGGGAAAAGACGGCGCGCTCGGCTTATCTGCTATGAAGCAAAGCGGAGCATATACGATTGCACAAGACGAGGCCTCATGCGTAGTGTTTGGTATGCCTGGTGAGGCAATAAAGCTCGGCGCAGCATCGGTGGTATGCGACATAAAAGATATTTCACAAACCGTATTCGACTATATTAGAAAAACGGGCAGCGGCTCGCGACTTTAAATACTACGAGCCTTTCATTGCACTTTAGGCGGTTTCAGCAGTTACTCGTGCCAATCTGCAAAATGCTGAACAAGGAAGTCTATAGCGAGTCTTACCCGGGAAGGCATGAAACGTTTATTTTGATATACAATCCAACTGCTTGCCCCTTGCCCCCAGTAGGGCTGGAGTATTGGCACTAATTGGTCTTTTTCTAGCGCATCGTTGAATGTGCTTTTGGGCATATAGGCTATGCCTAACCCTCTTTTGCAAGCGTCTAAAAGCACGTTGGTGTTGTTACTACGCCATCGCCCTTTTACCTTAATTGCTTCTTGATTGCCTTCAACATTGAATTTCCAGGTGTCGTTATTAGAAACAATGCAGCTGTGCTTCTTGAGGTGCTGAGGCAGTGTTGGAGTGCCATGCTTTTGTAAATAAAGCTCACTTGCAACGGCCATCATAGGGCGGTTAACCAATTTTCGGGCCACCAAGTTAGAGTCGTTCAGTTCCCCATAGCGAATAGCAAAGTCAATGCCGTCCTCAAGCAGGTTAACAAAGCGGCTATTGAGGTCTAGGTCAATACTCAGTTCTGGGTGTTGGGCACCGAACTCCATCAAAGCTGGGGCGACAAAATGTTCGGCAAACCCGCCCGCGGCACTCACTCTTAATGTTCCGTTTAATAAAAACTGTTGTTGGTTAACGCGGTCGTTTGCCTGTTGTAACCCAACGACGAGCGCTCTTGCTTGGTGATAATATTCGGTGCCATTTTCGGTAAGGGTTACCAATCGGGTGGAGCGGGCGAGAAGGGCACACCCCAAACGTTTTTCTAGACGGGCTATTTGCCGGCTTACATGGCTGGTGCTGCATCCTAGCTGTCTGGCAGCAGCTGAAAAACCGTTTGCTTCGGCAACGGCAACAAACTCGATAATTCCGTCAAAACTGTCCATTAGGGCTCTATTGTTGCTATATAGCAATATAGTTTATTGAATTTTGCATATTATCATTTATAGGGCAATGAATTACAGTGTGGCTACGGTGAAAAACCCCTTATAACTTAATATTTGAGAGGAAAAACGATGAAAAAAGTACTTATTCCAGTAACAAACCATGCAACGTTAGGCGACACCGATCAGGAAAACGGTACGTTCTCTCCTGAATTGACTCATGTGGTGCATGTATTTAACGAAGCAGGAATTGATTACGATATTGCCTCTATAAAAGGGGGGGAAGCCCCGGTATATGGACAAGACATTGAAGGCGACGACATAAATAAAAACGTGTTAGCGAGTGAAGATTTCCAAAACCGTATCAACAATACTTTACCCGTCTCACAGGTAACGATTAGCGATTACGATGCTGTTTTCTATCCTGGCGGGTTTGGCTTGCTATCTGATTTAGCTACTAACGAAGATTTTGCCAAATTAAGTGCTGCCCATTATGAAAACGGTGGTGTTATTGCCGCGGTATGCCATGGCCCTGGTGCATTGCTGCCTATTACATTAAGCAGCGGCGACGCACTTCTTGCAACGAAATCGGTTACGGGTTTTACGCGTGAAGAAGAAGTTGATTATGGCACTATTAATGATATTCCATTCCTGTTGGAGGAGGCGTTAACGCGTAAAGCCGCTCGTTTTAATAAAGTACAGCCGTGGGGAACGTTTGTTATCGAAGATGACCGCTTGATCACAGGGCAGAACCCCGCTAGCGCACATGCGGTGGGTGAAGCGATTGTAAGGCTACTTACCAAGTAATCTTATCAGTATCACTATGTAAGAAGGCTTGCCACTAATAGGCAAGCCTTATTCGTTATATGTCAAAGACAATGACGTCGTCACTCGTTAGTCATTACTGTTTAATCATCATCACTTTCTTGACCAATTCAGCGACGTTCTTGGTCATCATTTTTTCAAGCACATGCGCGCGATGCACTTCTGCGGTACGAAGACTAATATTTAGCATAGAGGCAATGGTTTTATTAGGGTGGCCGTCTACTAATAAGTCGAGTACGGATAGCTCCCGTTTTGACAGACGCTCCATAGCAACTTCGACACTGTGACGTTTGCTGCGCTGCGTAAGTATTTCTTCATTATGCCTAAACGCTTGTTGGACAGTTTCAATAAGTACTTGATGACGAAACGGCTTTTCAACAAAGTTGAATGCACCATCGCGCATGGTATCGACAGCCATTTTTACATCAGCAAAGCCGGTTATAAAAATGATAGGCAATGCGGAGTCGTAGCTATTAAGAATATGCTGACACGCGATACCGCCTATGCCCGGCATCCTAATGTCACAGACAATGCAGCCCGACATTTCTTCAAATGCGTCTTTAGGAAAGGTCTGTAAGAACGTTTCAGCGCTATTGTAATGAGCGTGCGAAATACCAATGGTGTCAAAAATTAGCCCAATGGTTTCAACCAACAACGCATCGTCATCGATGATATGCACTACATTACGAGAATTTTGCAAATCCCTTTCCCTTTTTTGGAACTCAAAACTATGGCTAATTGCGCCCACTCACTGGTGATTGTGGTTTCTACTTACTTATAGTGATAATACACACAATAACTTTATGCAAAAAAAACTACTACTTTTGTATAAGTACTTCGAGTTTTGAATACGCTTTGCAGAACGACAGAGGTAAAAGTTATGGATAGCAATACATTATTTGACGCGTGTAATTACTGCCCCTTTGCAAGTGAATGCTGCGCTAACAAGGGCAGTTTAAAAGCGCTACCTAAGCGAGTGTTAACCTTTGATAAAGGCGATACGCTTATAAAACAAGGCGAGCGCTACGATGGGTTTTATGTCATGTGTCAAGGAAGCGCGAAAGCGATGTTAAAAGAAGAGGCGGGTAGTGACCGTATTCTTGAGTTCTACCATCCTCGCGATCTTATCGGGCTTTCAGGTTTTAGTAATGCGCACTACCAAGAAAGTGTAAAAGTGATGGCGTACACCAAGGTGCTCAAAATTGAGAAAAGCGATTTTGAGCGTGCCTTGCACGCATCACCTGTATTGGCGTCAGAAATGCTTAGCGTAATAAGCGAGCGTTTAGTGAAGCGTCAGCACCATTACTCAGCAATTAACACGATGGAAGCGGAAACGCGGTTAATTCATTTTTTATATGAAGAATATAGCGGTACATACCCTGAACAGCATACCTTTGAGTTATCAATGTCGCGTTTAGACATTGCCAATTACTTAGGCATTGCGGTAGAGACACTTAGTCGCCTTATGAAGCGGCTAAGTAATAAAGGAATTATTGAGACCAATCATAGGACGATAGCGTTTAGGAGCCCTGCTGATAAGGTGTTATTTGACGCCTGATATAAATGTTATCTTTTAGATTGGGAGAGTTAAGATGTTTCTTGTTCAACTGATTTACGCCAGTAAAGTAAGTGATATGTTTTTACCCGGTGATGTGGAATCTATTTTGGATTCGGCGCGTAACAACAATAAGGCGCTAGGCATTACGGGAATGCTTTGTTTTAATTCTACCTATTTCCTTCAGTGCTTAGAGGGCTCTCGCGCAGCGGTAAACAAAATTTTTAATACTATAAGTGCTGACTCAAGGCACGAGTCTATGCTGATATTAGCGTATTCAGAAATTTATAAACGAGACTTCGGTGACTGGGATATGGGGTATGTCTCAGAGTCAAAATTGAAGCGAAAACTTATGCTGAAGTACGCAAGTACAGATATTTTCAACCCGTTCTCGATGCAAGGTGAGAGCGCATTGAATTTGTTATCTGACCTAAAAAGCGAACTAAGCTGACAGCATCAACACTACGCTTATGGTTTACGTTGATGCTGACGTAGTGTTTCCGACAGGCTTTGCAGCGCGCCTACGTTTGATTTAGTGTGGTTTACTTGGTGAGAGAACCGCTGCATGCCGGCAAAAATGCAGTACCAAGAAGGGCGCAAATAGACGAGGTTTGCGTCAACAGCATTGAGTGCGGTTTCAAAGCGTTCGCCGCTGTCCCATGCTTTTAGTAGAAACGCTAACGTGTCGGGTACTTTTATGTCGTTTCGGCATGCTCGCCAATAAGCAGAATCAGTTCGCGTATTTAAATAATAGTGCGCGGCAATATAATCGCGTATACCATCAAACATTCTGTTCATTTCTTTATTGTAAGCAGGCTGTGCAAGCGAAGGTGTTGCATTATGTTGCCAACTGTCAATGAAGTGGTGCAGCGCATATTGAACAAGCATAAGGGCCGTAGCTTCCAACGGCTCAATAAAACCTTGCGAAAGTCCAATCGATAAACAATTACCCTGCCAATGTTCATTTAACCGGCCCACTTCCATTTTAAGGTGGCGCGCATCACCATCGCCTATTTGTAGCGCTTGTCTTAACTCGTCCTCTGCGTCGCTTTTTGAACAAAACTGAGAGCTGTAGACATACCCATTGCCTACTCGTGAGGTAAGCGGTATCTCCCATTGCCAACCATGCTTCAGTGCGATAGACCGTGTTTGGTATTGGGGCGCTGCTCCTAATGTTTGAGGTGTTGCGATTGCAACTGCAGCATCGTTGTATAGCGTGTCCGAAAATGACGTAAATGGTCTTGCCAACGCCTGCTTTCCTAGTAACCCGGCAAAACCTGAGCAATCAATAAATAAGTCGGCGTTAAGTTGACCGTGCAAGTCGGTTGCGACCGACTGTATATTCTCTGAAGTAGCAACAACATCGGTTACCGTTCCTACTTTATGGGTTACCCCTTTTTTGAGCGCGTAGGCTTTAAGGAACTCACCGAGAAGACCCGCGTCAAAATGGTAGGCATAATCTAGCTGTATTTTTTTATCAATATCGGTGGGGGCGATATGTTGCTTAACCATTTGCGCAGCGCTGAAATAGTGAGCAGGGTTAACGTCTGTCGCCGCCCCTTTTCTTCGCGCGTTTACAGCATCAAAAAACTGATTTGCTGTTGTGAAATCGAGTTCGGAAAAAAACGGGTGAAAGTAGGATGTTTTAGTATGTGGTGTATTCCAGCCTTCAAAGTTAATCCCCATTTTATAAGTCGCACTACATGCAGGCATCCACTCTTCTTCATTTACGCCTAAATAGGAGAAAAAGTGGCGCAAATAGGGGGTAGAGCCTTCGCCAACGCCAATGGTACCAATGGTATTAGATTCCAAAAGAGTAATGTTGCACGGTGAGGGCGTAGCAACGTTGGCTTGTTGTAACTCGTGTGCCCGCGCTAGATAGCATGCTGTCATCCATCCCGCAGTTCCGCCACCAACAATAAGTATGTTGTGAGGTAATGCGTTCATTTCAATACCTCTGTTGACTCGCGTACCACTAATTCAGGAGTAAACGTATGGGCAAAGTTCTCATGAGGTGCTTTGTTCTTCTTCGCTTTTAAGAAATGGATAAGTGAAGATGTTGCGCACTGTGCAATTTGGTCGGTTGGCTGCGATGCCGTGGTTAACGGTGGAAAGGTTTGTCGAGAGAAGGGGCTATTCTCAAAACCTGCAATGGCAAGATCGCTTGGGACATCGATACCGTTCATACGCGCACCGAAAAGCGTACCTGCTGCTATTTCATCGTTACAGGCAAAAACTGCAGTAGGACGAACCGGCATAGATAAAATCGTTTCTGAGCTTTTCACTCCGGTTTCAAAAGAGTAAGACCCTTGAATAATTAGGCTCTCTTCTATGGGGATATTCGCGTTAGTCAGCGCAGCCTTGTAACCATTTAACCGTTCAATGGTGGATTTATGAATTTCATCACCGGCGATAAACGCAATGCGCTGATGGCCCTTTTCTATAAGGTGGTTGGTAATGTCAAATGCGGCCTTAAAGTCATTAACAAGCACGTATGGGAGCGAAGAGTCCTGCTCTCGTTCGCCAGACAATATGCGCACGTAGCTAATATTATTTTCATCTAAGTGCGACAGTACGTTAGGCATTTCAGAAAGCGGTGGCGATAGTACTAGGCCAGCGAGTTGCGCCGCATTTACCATTTCAACGAGTTCTTGGGAAATATGGGTTGAGCTTGCATCGCATGGGTGAATAAGCAATTCGTAATTATTCTTTTTGCAGACATCCAAAATACCGTTTTGCATATCGATAATATAATAGGCATTGGGGTTGTCATAAACGTAGCCCAGCACTGATGCCGCTTTACTGGCTAAATCTCTCGCGGCTTTATTCGGAGTGTAGCGAAGCGAGGCAATGGCATCTTCAACCCGTTTTAATGTATCGGGCTTAACAGTGCCCTCTTTGTTTATCACCCGAGATACGGTTTTAATAGAAACGCCCGCTAACTCGGCAACACTTTTAATGGTGGCAGCCAACGTACTCTCCTGAATAAAAAATTGCTTTAAAAATCAACAAAAAAGCAAATTTTATTACTTAATTGTTAAATTTGCGTTTGCAGCTTTACATTTCGTGATGTAACTTAACATCTAATGACAGCGTTGTCATCTTAAAATGCAATCCTATAACAACGCCTGTCATTTTATTATTATAATAAATGACAGCGTTGTCATTTTGGCTGAGAGAAGGTTCACACAATGTATAAAAACCAACAAAGTAAACTAACAAAAAGCGTTCGCCTCGCCATTGCTATGGGCGCATTCAGCAGTATCGCTATGCCGGTGGCTTATGCCCAAGAGCAGGCAGCTGAGCCTGAGGTGATTGAAGTCACAGGGATCCGTGGAAGCCAAAAGGCCAACATAAACGCAAAACGTTTTTCAAATGCGATTGTCGATGCAATAACCGCAGAAGACATCGGCAAGTTCCCCGATAAAAACGTCGCGGAGACGCTTGCTCGTGTTCCGGGTATAACAATAGACAGAGATTTTGGCGAAGGCCAGGGTGTGACTATTCGTGGTGTACAGCCAGACCAAAACTTAACGTTAGTCAACGGTCAAGCAGTAGGCACAGGTCAGTGGTTTGTACTATCAGACGCAACGCGTAACTTTAACTTTGAAATTCTTGCCTCTGAGATGATCGCAGGGCTAGAAGTTTATAAATCTTCTCAGGCTGATATAGACGAAGGCGCCCTAGGTGGAACGGTTATTCTTAAAACCAGAAAGCCTTTCGACTTAGATGCAAACTCGGGTCAAATTTCTGTAGAAGCCCAGTATGGTGATATTGCAGATCAAATCGACCCATCGTTGTCAGGACTCTACAGCTGGAAAAACGACGATGAAACGTTCGGTATTCTATTTTCTGGCTCATATCAAGAGCGTACGGTAGAGCGTGAAACAAACGAAGACTTTGGTTGGTTTGGACCAAGCATTCCACGTATCGACCCACTTATTGAAGCGCCCGTGGGCGCAACACAAAAAGGGGCATTACCATGGGGAATGGGCTCTGCATTATTTAAACAAGAGCGTGAGCGTGTAGGGTTTGACGTTACTGCGCAATGGGCGCCGACAGATAACTTCGATGTGTCTGTGCATTATTTATCGTCCACATTAAAAGCAGACAACGTTAACTCTAACTTAATTGGTATTCCATTTCGCGGCATCGCTTATATGGGCGAAGACACAAATACCGGAACGGTAAGTAGCGACGGCGTTGTTGAGTCATTGAATGTGGTGGGTGTGCCACAGCGACCAGCATGGGCGCGTTTTATTGCTTATGACAATATTTTCCGCGACGGTTCTGAGATGTCGACAGAATTACTGGATATAGAAGGTAATTACATTATTGGTGATGGCAACCTTCACTTTCAAATAGGTACCACAACAGGTGAAGGCGAAAACCGTGATTTCTTCACAGAGTTTTGGGCCGATGCAAACGACCCACGTGCTGCCTTTGACTTTTACAATCCAGGTGGCGATGCGCCCTACATCGATTTCACCACGGCAAGCCCATGGCTTGAAAACCCAACAGATGAAATGTGGTTAGGCGGCATTTTTGATCAACAAAATTCTACCGAAGATAAAGAGAACTATGTTCAATTCGATTATTCACATAGCGTAGATTGGGGTGTGGTATCGGAAATAAAAACAGGGATTAAACGTCGCGATAGAAGTTTCTCTCAGTCACGTTTTAGAACTGACCTTGCTAACTTAGCGCCAGTCGGAGAGGGAAGCTTAGGCCCAGCGTCAGACTTCTGGACGGGTGAAATGCTTAATGTATCTCACTCAGATACCAATGCGGTAGGTGCTAGCTATTTCTTCCCAAACAAAGACAGTATGTATAGCGCGCTTTATAACGTCGCTGAGTGTTCAGGCGATGCCACTACGCTTTGTCGTAGAACTGACCAGTTTTTATCAGAATCGTCGTTTGAAATTGAAGAAGATATTACGGCGCTATATGCCATGGCTGTCTTCAGTGGTGATGGTTTCAGAGGTAATGTAGGTCTTCGTTATGTAGAGACAGATTCAACCTCAAACGGGTTCGACTTGAACACCGGAGAAGCGGTTGCGTTTGACGGCGGATATAACGAGTGGCTACCTAGTATTAACTTATCGTATGACCTAAGTGATGACGTGCTACTGAGAATGGCTGCTTCGCGTGTATTAACTCGTCCAGCGCCGTTCCAGTTGGCACCAGCGGTTAACCTAACGCCAGAGACTAGCTCAGGCTCGGCAGGTAACCCACAATTAAACCCACTGACTGCGAATCAGTTTGAGGTTGGTGCAGAATGGTACTTTAGCGAGTCATCTATTGCAGCCATTACTATATTTAAGAAAGACATTAATGACTTTATCTTCACTAAAACGGTATCTCGTGAAATTGATGGCCAGCAAATCAACCAGCTAAGAACCCCTGAAAATGGTGGCTCGACTACGATTGATGGTATTGAATTGCAGGTTCAACATGTATTCGACAACGGTTTCGGTGGATATGCAAACTACACCTATACCGACGTGGCAGATGCATTGGTAGAAGACGCGGTAGTCGTTACTGATGAGGACGGAAACATTACGGGTGCGACGTTGGCGTCTCGCGCGGTAAGTTTTCCAAACACATCAAAAGACTCGTTTAACGTAGGTGTGTTTTATGAAACAGACATTTACAGCGCACGACTTAATTACAACTACCGTTCTGAGTACTTCAGTGCACAAACAGAAATTGGTGACCGCTACCGCGACGAGCAAGCCCAGCTTGATGCGCAGCTAAGCTGGAACGTAACGGAAACGATTACGCTAAAAGCGGAAGCGCTAAACTTAACCAATGAAATTTGGGAGAACTACTACGTGCGTGAAAGCGATGGTAAGCGATTGGGTGGTACGCAAAGTGCCAACGGACGTCGTATCTTCGTTGGTGCAAGTATGAAGTTCTAAGTTGTTGTAAAAAAGAAGCGCTAAAGAGGGCGCAGTAAAATACTCCGCCCTCTTTTTTGCTGTAGAAAGTAAGTAAAACAAGGAATTGCAAAGTGAGAAGTATACTTGGCTTGTCGTTGGTATTGATGTCGTGCTCGGCGGCGCAGTCTGATGAACGCACGGTTGACCAGGCGCTATTAGACAAGCTTGGAAGTGAATTAACGGTAAAGTATGCCGTTACAAGTAACCTTGACGACACGATGTGCAGAGCGCACATAAAAGAAGGTGAGTGTTTTTCTTCCCGCATAACGCTTTCAACAAAAGCACACGCTATTCCTGAATCAACGACACTATTTTTTAGCCATATTGCGCCGGTAAAAGGGTTTACATCGCAAAGTAACGTAAACATTGAACATGTGAATGGCGATTTGCACCGTGTTTCGTTTAATCAATCTATACCACCGAACACAGAGATTACCGCCACTTTATCATCGCCGTTTTGGCATGCGTCACGTTCGGATGCTATGCCCAACTACTACATTACCTTCGGTGACTTACAGCCTGTAGTCGTGAATTCAACGGCGCGCATTACCGAACCTGGCTCACAGCTGTTGGTAAACCAACATGCAACACAATGGTCAACAAAAAATCAGTACCTACGCAGCAGTGAAGACAGCATGCCCCTCATGGACAGTACTTATTTATATGATGTCCATTCGCTTGCGGCACAACGCGCGGTTTCAGAAAAATCACTCAGGGTGATCCCACAAGTCGCAGCGCGAGAAGACACCGGCAAAACGGGAGTGATTAATGGCGTTACGTTTACGCCTGAAACAGCCACATTACTTGCACCTGCAAGGGCTCAACTTACCAGCTTTGGCTTGCCTGAAATAGAAAATGGCATGCCAGTGACGGTTACTATATCGGCAGACGATGCGACGCGTGCGCACTACACCCTTGCTATTTCAGACACTGATATTGAAATTAACGCGGCTTCAGCGCTAGGCGCAAACTATGCGCTGCTTACGTTAATGCAGTTATTTGATAGTGAGACAAAGCACCTACCCATTACCACAATTAATGACGCTCCTCGCTTCGCCTTTAGAGGCATGCATGTAGATGTGGCGCGCCACTTTCTTGGTAAGCAAGCGATAGAGACACTTATCACGCAAATGTTTACTTATAAGCTGAACAAACTTCATTTGCATTTAAGCGACGATGAAGGCTGGCGTGTAGAGATTAACGCATTACCAGAGCTTACCGAGGTCGGCAGCTTTCGCTGCCATGACGTAAATGAAACGCGCTGCCTAATGCCTCAGTTAGGAAGCGGTCCACATCGTAATGCCGTGGGCAACGGTTATCTTAGCGAACAGGACTATATCGATATCGTCAAAATGGCAGATGAGAGAGGAATAGAGGTTATTCCGTCGTTTGATATGCCTGGCCATGCTAGAGCCGCGATTGTTGCAATGAACGCCAGGCACGAACGTTTGTTGTCGCAACAAAACGAAATCGCTGCGACGCAATATTTGCTAACAGATGCGAATGACAAGACGCAATACCAAAGTGTGCAGTTTTATAACGACAATACAATGAACCCTTGCCTTGACAGCACTTACGTGTTTGTTGAAACGGTAATGGTATCAATAAAAAGGCTGCACGAAAAAGCAGGTGTGCCGCTAACTACGTTTCATATTGGTGCTGATGAAACATCGGGCGCATGGTCGCAATCACCGGTATGCCTTGCCAAAGACAAAGACCCAAATACCTTGTTACCTGAGTTCGTAACGAAGGTTCAGCGCATTGCCTCAACGCTTGATTTACGTATTGGTGGTTGGAGTGATGGTATGGAAAAAGCGGTATCTACGTTAGATAGCGAGAGTGCCTATGCAAACGTTTGGGATGTATTAGCTGCGGGCGGAAGTGAGAATATATCGCATTTTTCCGAAGCCGATATTCCGGTTGTGCTGTCATTCCCCGATGTTTTGTATTTTGATTTCCCTTACGCAAGTCACCCTTTTGAGCCTGGTTACTATTGGGGCTCGAAAGCAACAAGTGTTGAAAAGGTGTTTTCTCTGATGCCCGAGCACGTGTCGCTTCATAGTAACGAGTGGGTAGACAGAATGGGTAACCACTACACACCAAAAGCAGATGCAGACACATCAACGCTTGTGGGCATTCAAGGCCAGCTATGGACAGAAGTGACAGTAAACCAAGGTGCGATGGAGTATATGATGTTTCCGCGCTTGCTTGCCTTGGCAGAGCGCGCGTGGCACCAGTCTAACTGGCAACGTAATGCTAAAACGCTTTCAGCGAAAAACGACCTGTTAGATGCACGACAGCAAGACTGGTTGGGTTTCCAGTCGGCGTTATTCACAACGCATTTTCAAGCGTTAATTAAGCAAAACATAAATGTACGCGTACCGCCTCCTGCGGCCAAGATTGCCGATAGCATATTGTATATGCACCCGGTTGAAGGGCTAGTCATGGAGTACAGCCAAGATGGTAGCAACTGGTCGGTTTATTCGCGCCCGTTAATGGTTAAGGGAAAGACTCTTGTGAGATCAAGAGTTGCTGGAACAGTAAGAACGAGTCGACACGTTTATCTTTAACGTGTTGATTTAATGAATAAAAATGACAGCGCTGTCATCATTTTGATGGCGAATGTAAATGCGTTTTCGCAAATGAGATGGATAAATGAAAACTGATTTGTATTTTATCGGTATTGATGGCGGTGGAACGAAGTGTCGTGCCCGCCTTGAAGATGCAAGTGGCGTACTGTTGGGTGAGGGTGTTAGTGGACCTGCCAATATTATGCGTGACTGCACGTTAGCGATATCGTCAATGCTCGACGCAGTATCTAAAGCAATAGCCCAGTCGTCAAAGCCTATTGAGTTGCATCAATGTGTGGTTGGCGCTGGTCTTGCGGGTGCAAATGTTTCAAAAGCAAAGCAGGAGTGCGAAGCATGGGCACATCCTTTTGCTTCATTTTATTTGCTAAGCGACCTGCATGCTGCCTGCATTGGTGCGCATAATGGTGGTGAAGGGGCAGCCCTTATAATCGGAACCGGCTCATCGGGTACACATTGGAAAGACGGGGAATTTCATGATGTTGGTGGTCATGGCTTTCCTGTTGGTGATATTGCGAGCGGCGCGTGGTTAGGGTTAAAAGCGGTTCAGCACACATTATTATGCTTCGATGGACTAGCACCTGCAGACAACCTTTTCGATGCAATACGTGACAAACTCAATGCTGAAAAAGCAGAAGATGTTGTTAGTGCTTGTGCTGCATTCAACACCCATCACTATGCGTCGCTCGTTGAAGCTATGTTGCCGCTACTTTACACCAATGAAGAATCGGTGGTGGCGTTCTTTCAAGAGGGAGCGAATTACATAGAACGGGTTGCCAAGAGGCTACTGTCTGATAATAAAGCACCGCTTGCCATGATAGGCGGGTTAAGTGATATCTATGCGTCCAAATTTTCTTCACAGGTAAAAACACGGCTTGTCCCGTGTCAGGCGTCCCCCCAGCAAGGCGCACTGTTTTTCGCAAAATCTACTCATTCTCAATTTAAAGGTGTTAAATGAATCAGTCTATTATGGCCCGTGAGGCCAGAGAAGTGCCGTCTGTAATTCGCAATCAATTGGTAAATAATGAAAACGTAATTCAGCGCACGGTTGCCACATTGAACGACATAGCGCCTCGACTTATATACGTTATTGGGCGTGGTTCTTCAGACCATGCTGGCGTGTTTGCTAAATACTTATTTGAAATTGAAAAAGGTATTCCAGTGAGCTCTGCTGCGCTCTCTATTGCAGGCGTATATGGTAAACGGTTAGATCTTAGCGGTGCCGTCGCGTTTGTTATATCGCAGTCGGGTCGAAGCCCCGATATTCTTCGCCAAGCTGAATCAGCAAAACAAGGCGGGGCGTTTACTATTGCATTCGTAAACGACGAGTCGTCGCCGCTCGCAGAACTGGCCGATGCGGTTATTGGGATTGGCGCAGGGGAAGAAAAAGCGGTAGCCGCCACCAAAAGCTACCTTGCTACGCTGTCTGCACTGCTGCATTTGTGTGCCCGTTGGAATAACGATGATCATTTGCTGACGTCGTTACAGGCATTGCCAGCCTCGCTTGAGAAAGTCATTGATGAGCCAGCCCAATTAGTAGACACTTTTCTTCATAATACGCGTAATGCAGTGGTATTAGGGCGTGGTTTTGGTTATGCAATAGGTCGTGAAATTGCGCTGAAACTTAAAGAAGTATTAGGTATTCATGCAGAAGCATTTAGTAGCGCAGAATTTATTCATGGGCCGGTTACGCTTGTAGAGAACAAGCTAAAGGTTATTGCGTTAAACATTCAGGACGAAAGTGCAGCGTATCATCACGATATAATCGAAGACGTGAAACATCGCGGAGCAGAGTGTTTAGAGATGAATGCGTGTAACGATAACGTCCACCCTAGATTATCACCACTGCTTTTACTGCAGCGTTTTTATCTCGATGTAGAGCAAATTGCGGTTGCAATGGGGCTTAACCCAGATACACCGCCGGGTTTAAATAAGGTAACAAAAACACAATGAATACGCATATACGCATCCAACAAGCGTTAATAAACGGTACGTGGGTGAAAGACCTTGTCTTTACTGTAAATAATGGACGTATTGTTACTATTTCACCGTTTTCAGAAGCTGTGACGGTAGATGAATATGTGCAAGGTAAAGTCCTTCCAGGGTATATCGATACGCAGGTGAATGGCGGTGGTGGCGTCATGTTTAACCATGCGCCTACAGTTGAGAGTATCGCGTTAATGGCCGATGCTCATTTACAATATGGTACGACGGGTTTTTTCCCCACACTCATCACTGACGATCTCACGACTATTGAACATGCTGCTAACGCTATTGCAGAGGCGATAGGTGAACAGCATCCTTCGGTATTAGGTGTGCACTTCGAAGGGCCGCACCTTTCTGTTGCCAAAAAAGGCGTACATTTACCTCGCTATATTCGGCCTTTGTCTGATAAAGAGTTTGCGATTTATACACGAAAAGACATTGGGCAAGTTATTGTCACGGTAGCACCCGAAAATGTGTCGGCAGACGTTATTTCAGCGTTAGTAAAAGAGGGCGTGATTGTCGCGCTGGGCCATTCTAATGCCTCTCATGATATCGTTCAGCGAGCGCTTGAAGCCGGCGCTACCGGGTTTACCCATCTACTAAATGCTATGTCGCCATTTACCTCCAGAGAACCTGGAATGGTAGGCGAAGCGCTGTTGTCAGACGCCACGTGTGGTCTTATTGTTGACCATCAACATCTGCATAAAAAATCTGCTGAGTTAGCCATAAAAATAAAAGGTGAAAGGCAAATTATGTTGGTCACCGATGCTATGGCGCATGTAGGTGCGTCTAACGATACGGTTGCTTTTTTCGATACTGAAATTACGCGGTCTGGACAAAAATTAACGACACCAGATGGCACACTAGCAGGCAGCTGTTTGGATATGCACCAAGCGGTAATAAATTGCGTGAACGATGTGTCAGTTCCGCTTGAAAAAGCCAGTGTTATGGCTAGCGAAACCCCAGCGGCTTTTGCCAACGTGGGCGACCGCGTGGGGCAGCTTGCGGTGGGGTACGCGGCCAACTTCGTAGTGCTTGATAACAATAATGCGTTAAATCAAGTGTGGCAAAACGGTATCTGTAAAAAAGATAATAAAAAAGCGAGTAACTCACTATGACCGTAGCAACGAACACAGCACCTCAACAAGGAATAGGGCGTTTTATTCCAATTATTAGTATTGGCCTATTATTTTTTATATTCGGTTTTATCACCTGGTTGAATGGCGCGTTAATTCCGTTTCTACAAATGGTATGTGAGCTGACCGAGATTCAGGCGTTATTAATTGCGTTCTGCTTCTACATTGCGTACGTGGTGATGGCGTTGCCAATGGCAAAAATACTTGAAAAAACAGGCTATCAAAAGGGCATGAGTTTAGGGTTGGCCATAATAGCTTTTGGCTGCATTCTGTTTGTGCCCGCTGCGCTGTCTGCGTGGTTTCCAATCTTTTTACTTGCGCAGTTTGTGGTGGGCAGCGGGTTAACGATTCTCCAAACTGCGTCGAACCCTTTCATAGTGCGTCTAGGCAGTGAAGAAAGTGCAGCAGCGCGCATTGCTTTCATGGGGTTACTGAACAAGGCCGCTGGCGTGCTAGCTCCTATTGTATTCACCGCACTAGTGCTAAGTGGCTTGCCTGATGTAAGCCAGGAGACACTATCCAATATGCCAATAGATGAACGCACGGCCGTTATCAATGCCATGTCATTTTCGCTTATTCAGCCTTATGTGGGCATGGCTATAGCATTACTGATAGTTGCTTGGGCTTTTTCTCGCATTCATCTTCCAGATATCTCTGCCAGCGATGTGAATGAACCTAACAGCCCGACCGATAAACGCATTGTGCAGTTTCCGCACTTAGTTCTGGGCGCCGTAAGCTTGTTTTTCTATGTAGGGGTGGAAGTTATTGCTGGCGACACTATTGGTTTGTACGGCTCTTCGCTAGGTGTAGAGAATGCAACAACACTGACGTCTTACACGATGGTTGCCATGGTGATTGGCTATGTTATTGGGTTGCTTTGCATACCTCGGTTATTTTCTCAGCAACATGCACTACTTGGCTCGGCGCTTGTGGGGTTCGGTATTACGATGGCGATGCTATTTGCATCAAACACAAGTACGTCCATTGCTGAATTTCTATGGGGGTGGGCAGGCGTACCATTACTGCCGAACAGCGTTGCACTTATTGCCTTGCTTGGCTTTGCCAATGCATTGGTATGGCCGGCAATATGGCCATTGGCACTAAACAACTTAGGTAAGTACACCGCACAAGGCTCGGCACTGCTTATTATGGGCATTGCTGGTGGCGCTATACTGCCTATGGTGTATGGCGGGATGAGCGAAGCAATTGGAGGACAGGTAGCTTATGTAGTCATGCTGCCATGCTATTGCTTTATAGGCTATTACGCCATTTGGGGCTGCAAAAAAGTGGCGTGGTAACTGGTTTGTGCGCAAGTGCTGTACGCAATACCTGCGCGCTCCTTTACACCTCTCAATGATTCCTTTAAGTGGCTTTGGGGCAGTCTCTTTTGTAGATTGTGAAATTAGTGGTATTTAGCTATAGTTTGATAAAACTAAGGGATTATTAAACGGCGGGATTATGAAAGTTGTTCATTTACGGAGGCTTGCCGTTTTTATTACCTGCATGTTCACTCTTCAACATAATGCTGCTGCCAAAGACATAGCAGTACTCGCTGTTGATTACCCCCCTTTTACGTCGCCTTCCTCGGCAAATAACGGCGTGGTGTTTACCTTACTTCAACAAAGAACCACGAATGCGAGTATTCATTGGGTGCCAACTTTTGCGCCCCCTGCACGTATTTCACAGCTGATCAAAGAAGGGAAATGGTGCGCCAGCTTCTATCCTGTAAACGAAAATATAGAGTCTAAAAAAATAGAACTGTCAAAAAGTTTGGTAACCATTGGGCTGGTGAGGAACTCGTCAAAGACGGAGTCATTTGAATGGGAAGACTTATCGGAGCTTAGCGGGCATTCGGTCGCGTTGCTGCGGACATCTCATGAGTCTGAGTTTTATACCCAATTTCTAGATGCAGGGCTTGAAATTGTTGAGGTAGAAAGTTTGCAGGCTGGCGTTGATATGGTGTTGAAAGCGCGTGTAGATTTTAGCGTTGCAGATAATATCAGTATTGAGTTGAGCCAATATCCCACCCTTCAGTTTTCAAGAACACCGCTATTAACTACTGCTATTACGCTGTTTACCAATCCCCGCTGTAACATTCCCTCATTGAGCGCACATTAAAACTAACATTTGATGCTTGAGGTAAGCAGCATGAAATGTTTAAATATCGACCGCTATTTAGTGTACTCACGGTGTCGTTTTCAGAAAGCTGTTACTGAAAATAGATAAAAAATGGAAATACCGTGAAATGTTTCGCATTGCGCTAATAGCACGTAAGTGAAAATTCAAGGTGCACAAAAAACAAGAATACGTAATGCAGACATTTTGGTTTCTATTACCACGTATAAAATTCGGCACCTAAAAAATAGTCATCTGTTGCTATAGTTTTTTCACTGACCGCGAGCACAATTTTGCTCTTGTACTAAAGTAAATAAACGCGACTGATATTCCAGTTGTTGGGGACTACCATGAAACAGCAAATTATTATTACCATTTCTGCACTTCTTTTATCTACTTCTGCATTAGCAAACGGTGGGTTTGAGCCAAATAAAAAGCAGTGTGCTAACGTTGGCAAAGAACTTGTGCGTGTTAGCGGTGAAATGAAGGAAGCGACGTCTGGCCTTCAAAAGTCGTGGTTAAAACGCCAACGCTCTGCCCTTGAAACTAAGCGTTCTTCATGTGGTGCTAAAGGCTTTAGCAACAATAAGAGTCTTACCATTGCAGCTAATCAGTAGCCTTATTTACGCTCGATTATGTTGTTAAGCGCTTGCGAATAGCGACGCCACATCACCAATGTGGCTAAATACATAGTCGGGCGGTAACCCTAGCGGGTAAGGCATTTTGCCTTCTCTCTCTATAAAAGCAGTACGCATGCCTGCTGCTTTCGCTCCGCTAACATCCCAACCATGCGCAGCCACCATCATGGCGCGGCTTGCTTCTACGCCGACTTCCTTGCACGCCCAGTGATACACTTGGGGGGCGGGTTTGTAGGTGCGAATGGTTTCAGTGCTTAGCACATGCGTGAAATACTCACTAATACCTGCAAAAGCAAGTTGCGCTTTCAACCCTTCAATTGACGAATTCGACAATGCGATCAAGGGAATGTTGTATTGCTGGAGCGCTAAAAGCGCCGGTTTTACATCGGGGTGTGCAGGTAAAGACGTAATGTGCTTTTTGATGGTTTGTTTGGCTGTTGCGTGGCTTAGCGTAATACCTTTTCCGTGAGCGACCATAACCAGCGCTGCGGCGCCAATCTCGATAAAGTCATGAAACTGTGCACTAGCCACGTCTACCAGTGAATGATGCAGCAGCGTGGTAAACCATAAATCGACAAGTGTTTCATCATCGTTCAATACCGAAGTCACCCCTTGTTTAACCGAGGTCATATCAAGCAGTGTTTCGTTAACATCAAAAACTAATGCGCTGGGTGCATTCAACTTATCGTTTTTTATAGTAGCCACCGTTATCATTCCCTTCGTTAGGCACTTACAACTTACTATTGTTACCGTTCAAAAATACGAAGGGATCATGATAGCGCCAATGTGTTAGTGCGTTGATGGCGAGCCAAAGCTGACAAGAATACCTACGCCGCATAGTGCGACAGCTGACCATACAATAGTGGCTTTCGTCGCTTTTTCGCCCATAACCCACGCCACGCCAATGGACATTAATGCGCTGGTCGCGATTAACGTTTGAACCACGGCGGCTTTTGCATAGGCGAATGCGAACATTTGTAAATAAATGGCCGCCGTTGTACCAAGCAGTGTAGCGAGTATAAAAATAGGCCAGAGCCCTTTTTTATGGATAACCGGCATCCATTTAGACCTGGATACCAGCATAAAGGGCACAACAAATGCCATGCCGCCAATAAGCCTTAAAAAAGCAGCGCTAGCAGCGTCTACTTCACCACTACCTAATATGTCACGGCTAACCACAGCGCCTACCGCTTGGCACAAGGCTGCCCCTACACCGTATAAGTAACCTGAGGTAGCAAAAATATGTGCGGCGCTTCGCTTACGCGCTTTAATAACCATATCGACAGAAAAGAGAACAACCGCTACGCCTACCCATTGTTGCCATGTTATCCATTCGCCAATAAATGCCATGGCGAACAGTGCAGTGAATAAAGGGGCAAGTGTTTCGGCCACTAACACCGCTTGGCTGTCGCCGATACTTTTTAACGCTTTGAAGAAGCAGGTGTCGCCTATGCCTATGCCGATAAGACCACTTAATAACAGCCACACCACATCTTGCATGTTATAGGGGGCGGGTGGAAATACTGCTAACACACCTGCTAATATGACAATGGACACGACCCCTTTCCAGAAATTCATAGAAAGTGGCGAAAACGCATTTCCGGTAGCGCTAAATAGCCGTGCGGCTATTGCCCAACAAAGTGCAGTACCTAACGCTGCAAATACACCCATTACACCCGCCATTATAAATTGTACGCGTGCGCGCACGTGAAGAACAAAGAGCGGCTATGCTAATGCAAACTTCGCATTTGTGTAAGTATAAAATGCACCAAACCGACGGTAACGGCGTAAAGGTTATCAAAGACTAGTTTGCCAACTCTGCAAAGCACAGTTGATATTAAGTACGGTGAAGTAAAAATGAATTTAGACGGTATTAAAGGCGTAATTTTTGATTTAGACGGTACGCTTGTAGAGTCGAGCTTAAATTTCACTAAAATTCGTGATGAGATTGGCTGTCCTCACGATGAAGACGTACTTACTTTTGTAGATAATTTAGGGTGTGACGTTGCCAAACAAAACGCACACAACACGATATTGCAGCATGAACTAGACGACGCAAAACATGCCAAGTGGCTACCTATTGGTAAACAGATGGTAGAAAAAGTAACGGCCCATCAATTACCCATGGCCATTGTTACGCGAAATTGCCGAGAAGCAACGGCCATAAAGTTAGCAAACAACGCCATTCCCATCGACATTGTATTAACGCGAGAAGACGCCCCCGCCAAACCAGACCCAACCGCACTATTGATGGTGGCAAGACAGTGGCAGCTTAACGCAGAAGACTGCCTTTATGTTGGTGACTTCATTTATGACCAACTAGCTGCCGAAAATGCCGGTATGAAATGGTTCATGGTGTAGCCCGCGAGTACCGGGTTTTTTGGGTTTAACTTCGCCCACAGGCATAATCTCTTGAGTTTCCATTGCGCTGAGTAATCCATGAGAGCCCCCTCCATATACTTTAGTATAATCTTCTTTGTTAAGTACTTGCATGTGCGATAGTTGTTCGATATTCATACTACTTTCTCTCTAGTAAATTTGATTGTTTGCTTAATTAGCGTCTTAAAATTAAAAGAGTTAAGGTCAAAAGGATATGACGAAAAGGACACTTTATTGTAGGTATGGACTGCCTGCTATCATTGGCTCAATTTTAGGTCTTTTTGGCCTTTTTTTCAGTTATTTTTCTTACGCCTCCGACTTTTCTTTAAAGGAAAAAACCGAATTTGATAATGTTTCTACGGGAGTCATCAAAGATATAGAGACAATCGGTGACACTATTTACATCGCCTCTGAAAATGGTGTGTTCGAATTTGTCGGCGGCACAGCAAGTAAACTCAATTACAAGAGCAGTGATGCTAATTCGGGGCTCATCTCAGATATACATTATGATCCAGATGGTTTTCTATGGATAGTTGAGTATTCAGTGGGTGTTTTTAGGTTAGATATTAACACTCATAATTCAGAGCAATTATTTTCTGACGTTAAAGAATCTTCAGATTCATGGACGATAGAAATGTCTGAAGACCATATTATGTTATCGGTTATAAATGGCGTTCTTCTTTTTGAGAAAGAGACGTTATCGCAAGTTAGTTGGTTGTCCGATTTAGGGCCTGGAAAGTTGCTCAATGTTTATTCCTTGGCGTTGACGATTACCGGAGAGTTTTTAGTCAGTTCGCATAATCGGTTTATATCGATAAAACCAGATGGCAAAAGCTTTGACGTTTATTCCATTGAAGAATATTTCCCCGAACTCAATTATGTTACTTCCATTTTTTCTATAGATGGGGGCAATTTCTTTGCTGGTGACACTGGCATGTATAATTGGTCATTGAAAAACAGCTCCCCAACATTTATAAATTATTCAGATGAGCTAAGAATAACGACTCCGATAGAAGACATACACAAAACGGCAGATGGAGAGTTATGGATCGCCGCTGGGGGCGTTTATCGTCTGATTGACGACACAATCACTCTCATGTCATTTATGAACCCAGTTCTTACGTCAGATGATATCAAAAACGTTGCTGTCATTAATAGTATGCCAAATGGAGAGGTCCTCATTGCATCTTCTCAGCAAGGTTTGATGGCGATTTCAGAAGGCCATAAATCCATAAACTTAATACATCATGAAAATGAACCCTTCACGAAAAATATTATAGATTTTGGACTTTTTAGTGAAGGAAATGCGCTTGTTGCAACAACACATGGGCTATTTGGCTTAACGTCCAATTCTGGTCAATTATCAATCGTAAAAGATAATAGTTATAGCTCATCTTGTGTTACTGCTGAGTCGTTACTTTTTGAATCACTCGTTATCGAAAGTGGCATTGCTAACGTATACTGCTCACGTAATAACAGTCATATCGTTAAGATAAGTGATAAACAGTTTTACGCTTATTTTGATGATGTTGAAGCGGCTTGGTATTACTTAGTTTCTGATAAAAAAGTAATTGATCGAATACCCGCCCCCCAAAATATTGTAAATACTTTACTGCTATCTACAGGTGAGCTTGTTTCTTACGACGAATTTGATGTGCTACATATTCAACTATCGAGAGTTAAATGGAAGAGCATAAGCCAAAATGAAGAGGGTTGGCAGGGCATAACCTGTATGTTTGAGTATTCTGGGCGTTTATTCCTATGCACTACAGGGAGTGGCTTAATAGGATTAGATCTAAATAGCCAACAGTTAACTGATGTTATTCCATTCAATCTACAACATGTAAAGTTTATAAGAGGTGCTTTAGTTAGCGCAGAAGGTAATGTATGGGTTTCTACAAATTCAGGCCTTTTTGTTTATGACCACGAAAATGACGTAAGCTTTGATGTAGCAGGCAGAGTTGGAGTTGTAGATAGAGACTTTGAATATGGAGGTATTTTTAAAATAGACAATAAGATAGTTATTTTAGGTGACAAGTATACTTATCTTATAAATGAAAAGCGCATGTTGGCAGCCCTAAATGCTGAGCGTCAAAGAAAGTCACACGTGCAATTCAAAATGTTGAGTTGGTTAGATTCTGACGACCTATCGACGCAATTATTTTCAGATATTCAAGGACATGCATTTAATATAAGAGGTTATGTAAAAAATCTCACAGTTAGTATGAGTTCTACAAGCCTCTTAAACAATGATAAGCAAAGGCTTCAATACCGGTTATTAGGTCACGACGATGCTTGGAAAACCCATCCTGAGTCTTATGCAACGCTTCTATTCTCAGATATAGGCATTGGGCAGTACGAGTTGCAAACAAGAGTCGCCAGTGATGATAATAGCCAACCGATAAGTACGGTTTTATTGTATATATCTCCTCCTTTTTACTTAACCGATATTGCTTGGTTAGCGTACTTTTTATTAGTTATCACGATAATAGTCGCTTTTAAACGCGGCTACTTTCAACCCCTAGTATTACGAATGCATAAACACCCTTTTTACGCTTGGGTAACGCGTTATGAACTTACTGATGGACAATCAAAATTTGAAAAAATGCTGCGCAGTAGAGAACGGCATATACGAGATCTCGTCCATGAAATGCGAACACCTGTACAAATAATGTTAGGAACACTGGAATCGAGCAAATCAGACAAGGCTTCAATATCAGAAGCGTGGGGTTCATTAGACCAAAACGCAAAACGTATTAAACAATTAGTTGCTCAAATGAATGCAACAGGCCCTTCGATAGAAGATAAAAGCGCGCTTTATAAAAACTACAGCCTGAATGATCTCAGACAAATTATTACCAGCTTAGAACCCTTGGCCCATCAAAAGCGTCAAACAGTCGATGTTAAACTACGCGGTAATCAAACTATACCTCTGATCACCGATAGCTTAGAGAAGATAGTCAGTAATTTAGTAGAAAACGCGGTTAAATATAGCCCTGAACATAGCGTCATTGTGGTATCAGCGTCATGTGATGACAAGGCATTAAAAATTTCTGTCTCAGACAAAGGAGAAGGTATTGCTCTAGAATCTCACGATACTATATTTGAACGATTCAAGCGCGCTCATGCTGGAGATGAAGAGGGCGCAGGAATAGGGTTGTCGCTAGTAAAGAGTTTGGTAAAGCTTAATCAAGGGAACATTACAGTAGAAAGCGCGCCTGGTAACGGTGCAAAATTTGTCGTAAAGCTGCCGGTTGATGACGTAGCATTTATAAACGAAATCGAAACTGCCGACGAAGCCTTACAGAAATGGGCAGAGCGAAAAACGCTGCTTATTGTTGAGGACAACCGTGAGTTTCGGTCTTATCTCTTTGCGTTACTTACGAATAAATATAGGTGCTTAGTCGCAAGTAATGGTAAACAGGCATTAGCACTTTTGCGTGCATACGATATCGATTTAGTTATTAGTGACTTAATGATGTCACCAATGGACGGTTTATCGCTTACCGACGAAGTAAGAAAACTAAATGAAAATATGCCTGTTATTATATTAACAGCATGTTCTGATAAGAGAGAAAAACGAAAAGCGCTCGCTAAGAAGGTTGATTGTTTCTTAACTAAACCAGTATCAAATGAAGAACTTCTTCTTAGAATTTCACATCAGTTATCGTTGCGCGATAGTTTATCTGAAGCGCCTATCGAGAATGAAGTCAGCCGGACTCCTAAAAGCCTTATCATCCCAGAACTGGTTCTTGAAAAGGATATGTCTTTCTATCTCAATTTTATTTCCGTGCTGGAAAATCACTATAAAGATGAATCGTTTAACCGAGATAAAGCGGCCAAAGCGATGTTGATGAGCTCGAGAAGCTTGAATAGAAAACTATCAGAACTATTTGAATATAACTTTAGTGAGTTCCTAACTCGATTTAGGGTGGATAAAGCTACGCCACAGCTGTTGAGCGGCGCCTCTGTGACTGATGCGTGTTTAGATGTGGGGTTTGGTACTGCATCGTATTTCTCAACCACGTTTAAACGTATTAAAGGGGTATCGCCCAAGAAGTTTGTAGAACAGCACCAGCGGGGCGCGGTGGCATAGGCGATTGCCTAGAACGCTAAATGTACCTTCGTCGCTCAGCTAAAAAGCCAATCATCATAAATGCCGCAACAAATCCTGCACCCTGATACTGCCACGGTAAATAAGCAATAACATGCTTTAAGAATGGTGCACCGTACAAGGTAAGCGCGCCGTAGCCAAATGCGCACAGCACTACAAACAAGCTAACCCGAATAGTGAAATGGTATGGCGCTAATAGGCGCTTTGCATGGCCATTTATAATATCGCCATATACCACCAGAATGGTGGCCATAAGCATTATGCTCATTTCTGTGTAATACGGGCTAAGTGCTTTCGATATTGCGCTAAAAAATTCGTTCATTAAAAGGGCACCTACAACAATATGGTAGCAATATAATAACGTGTAGTTGGCTAGCCATGAAGCCTTTTGGCTGTTTGTAGTGTCTTAGTATGCTGCTCTATAAATCGCTTCAATGTCGTCAACGCTAAGTACCTTTGGGTTATTGCGCAATAACCGCGTTACGTTGCTGGCATCTTTTGCCAATTGCGTAATATCTTCTTCTGGAATATCAAACGCCCGTAGCGAGGCCGGAATATCTACCGTGCGACACAACTGTTCTATAGCATCAAGTAAAGCGTTAATAGTGGCGTTGCGATCTGTTTTGTTTATACCCAGTGCGGCAGCAACTTCAAGAAGCTTTGCTTCGCATGAAGGCGCATTAACGCGCATAACATGCGGTAGCATAACGGCATTACTCATACCATGCGATAGATGGTAGCGCCCGCCTAACGGATAAGCCAAAGCATGTACCGCACCCACTCCAGCATTACCAAATGCCAACCCTGCCATTAGGCTGCCGGTCGCCATATCTTCGCGCGCCTCAATATTGTTACCGTCTGAATAAGCCAAAGGAAGGGCATGATAAATAAGGCGCATGGCTTTTATTGCCAATGCGTCGGTAATGGGGCTTGCGTTTACTGAAATAAAAGCTTCAAGGCCATGAACAAAAGCATCAACCCCACTAGCAGCAGTAATATGAGAAGGGCATGTAACGGTCATCTCTGGGGCGACAATCGCCACATCGGGTAGTAAGTAGGGGCTAACAATACCTTTTTTTAGCTGCGCTTTTTCATCAGACAATATCGCAATATTAGTCACTTCCGACCCAGTACCTGCAGTGGTTGGAATGGCCACCAGTGGAAGCGTTCTGGGAGGCACAAGGCCTTCACCAAAAAGCGAATGGAGTTCGCCATTAAACCCGTACGTAACCGCTAACACTTTAGCACTATCAATGGCGCTACCGCCGCCCACCGCAATAATGCCATCAACATTGTGTTCAGCAAGCTGCCGACGCTTAACATCAATGATGGACACTTCTGGCTCTGGGGGAATGTCATCAATGATTAATACCGCAGGTTCGGCTAGTAAGGTGGTAACAAAGCGCAAAATGCCAGAGCTACTTACCCCTTTATCGGTAATAATCGCGGGCCTTGATACGCCAAGTAAAGCAAGGTGTTCAGGTAATGCGCTCAGGGCACCATGGCCTGTTAACAGCGTGTTTGCCGATTTAAACTGTGCGACTTTTCGAGTAATTTCTAGATCTGACATTAGTGTTCACCATGCATAATTACTTAGAGCGTTACGCTAATGTAGAGAGTTAGGAAAAGCTTTGCCAATTTTTCCCATTTATTGTGTGCCATAAATAAAAGGGCTGCTTGCACATATGCCCAAGCAGCCCTTTCTTACACGTATTGAAGATACGCTTATTTTGCTTTGCCTTGCTTAGCTACTGCATCCATCATGGCTTTGATAGCATCTGCATCACCAAGGTATTCCTTAGAAATCGGCTTTAAGTTCTCATCTAGTTCGTAAACCAGTGGAACACCAGTAGGAATATTTAGGCTCAGTACATCTTCATCAGACATATCATCTAAGTATTTTACTAGGGCGCGAAGGCTGTTACCGTGCGCAGCAATAATCACGCGCTTGCCGTTTTGAATGTCAGGGCGAATCACGTCGTGCCAATATGGAAGCACACGTTCAATGGTCAGTTTTAAGCTTTCTCCGCGAGGAAGAATGTCAGCATCAACATGGCTATAACGGCTATCGTGACCAGGAAAATGTTCGCTATCATCGCCAACCGCTGGTGGTGGGATATCGAAACTACGACGCCAAATTTTCACTTGGTCTTCACCGTGTTTTGCTGCCGTCTCTGCTTTGTCCAAACCAGTAAGGGCACCGTAGTGACGCTCATTTAAACGCCAGTGACGCTCTACGGCTAAGTAGTGCTGACCCATCTCTTCAAGTGCAATATTGAGTGTTTTGATCGCACGAAGCAATACAGACGTGTACGCTTGGTCGAATTCAAAACCTGCATCTTTCAGTAACTGACCGGCGGTTTTAGCTTGTGCTACCCCTGTGTCAGTTAAGTCTACGTCGTGCCAGCCTGTGAAACGGTTTTCAAGGTTCCACTGACTTTCTCCGTGACGAATAAGTACCAGTTTATACATAGTAATGTTACCTGCGGCGTTAAAGTGAAAGAGTCTGATGATTGACTAGCAAATAGACGTTCAGACGTATATGAAAAAACTGCCATGTATCATCGTTGATCAGAAGCGAAAAATCCAGCGCCTGACGCAGGAAATACGCAGGTAGTACCATTGAAATTGAATAATTACTGTAACTTTAAGAGGCTAATCAATGGCGGTATTGTGTGCTACACGAATCGATACATGTCGGGGTGTGATACTTCTATCCAGTGTTTCATGGAAGGTTCTTCTATAAAACTAAAATCTGCAAAGTCGAAGCCAGGGGCAACGCTGCACCCTACGAGCGAATAGTCGCCCATTGACTCGGCGGCTTGATACCGGCCTGCTTCTACTACACAGGCATACTCATCTTCTTTTCCACCTATGCGCTGCTCCCAAAGTTGCTGTTGGTGCAACTGGAATAGCCGTAGCGGTGCGCCGTCATAGTGGTTCCATATTTCGTCGTGAAGTACCCGATGAAATCGACTTACTTGGCCTTTCAATAAAAGAAAGTAAATATGCGTTACTGCAGGGCGAGGTTGCCCATGATATGGAGAACTTACGTGTGTAGTCGCGCTATAAATTTGTTTGTAGAAACCGCCCTCAGGGTGGGGAATAAGGCCATGCTTTTTAACCAGTGGGTGAGTCATTAGTACGTCTTTTAAAATTATTGTTCTTTTACCAATGAGTGAGGCCGTGGGCGGCTCACTAATGCCGAGGCGATAGAATACTCTTTGTCCTTTCTAATTTAAATATGGTTGTTGCTAAAATGTTAATGTGAAGATGTAAATAACGACGTAACTTGTTTACCTCGTTACATGAACTTTTTTTCATACTTTGCACGTATACATTGCCAACAAGCAGTTTGTGTTTAGGAAAAACCAGCGTACATGTGCAAGTGGATCACAGTCGCCTGCGCCCCTTTTTTCGTTATCTTTCGCTTAGGTAACGCTTTTCCTGTTACATAAGCTGCCATATTCACGCAAAGCAAATAAGGATGGTGAGCGCATGTCATATCAATCTTTTTCATCGTTAGAAGTAAACGGAAAGACCTATCAAGCAATTAGTTTCGACAAGCTTCAGGGCAAATATGCTCTCGAACGACTGCCGTTTTGCATTAAAGTGCTGCTAGAAAATCTTATTCGCCACGAAAACGAAGACTTCGTATCAAGCGAAGATATTGAACATGTTGCGCAATGGAATACCAAGGATCCTAGCGAACACGAAGTCGCGTTTGTCCCTGCTCGGGTTATTCTTCAGGATTTCACCGGCGTACCGGCTATCGTCGACCTCGCGGCAATGCGAGACGCAATTGATAAATTAGGCGGCGATGCGCAAGCGATTAACCCTCTTAACCCTGTTGAGTTAGTAATCGATCACTCCGTTATGGTCGACTATTTTGCTCAAGAAAACGCACTTGAAAAAAATACCGATATTGAAATTGAAAGAAATAAAGAGCGTTATCAATTCCTCAAATGGGGCCAATCTAACTTCGAGAACTTTAAGGTTGTACCGCCAGGGCGAGGAATTGTTCACCAAGTGAATCTTGAATACCTGGCTCGATGCGCTTTTACAAAAGAAGTGGATGGCGACACCTTGGTGTACCCAGATACGCTCGTTGGGACCGATTCGCATACCACAATGATTAACGGCCTAGGTGTTCTAGGTTGGGGCGTTGGCGGTATAGAAGCAGAGGCCGCAATGCTTGGCCAGCCAGTCACCATGTTGCTACCAAATGTAGTTGGTTTTAGATTATCTGGGCGTTTGCCTGCTGGTGTAACAGCAACTGATATGGTGCTTACCATTACCCAGCAGTTACGTGCCCATGGCGTTGTGGGTAAGTTTGTTGAGTTTTATGGCCCAGGGCTTAAATACCTTACAACGGCCGACAGAGCTACTATTGCGAATATGGCACCAGAATATGGTGCTACCTGCGGTATCTTCCCTATTGACGACGTTGCGCTTGATTACTTGCGATTAACCGGTAGAGATGAACAACAAATCTCGCTTGTTGAAGCGTATGCGAAGCAAAGCGGATTATGGCACGACGATAACGATAAAGATGCCGAGTATCATGAGTCATTATCGCTAGACCTTGGGGATGTAGTTCCCTCTATCGCAGGGCCTAAACGACCACAAGACCGCATAGCACTCGATGCAGCGGCAAGTGCATTTAACGAATGGCACCGCTCACAGATTGATGTGAAAGTGTTAGACGAAGAAACCGACTTCGTTGCCGAAGGCGGCGATTTTGCCGAGGTCGATGAAGAACATGATTCATATGTATCGTTTAATGGTGAGCAATTTAACTTAGAAGATGGCGCAATTGTTATTGCTGCGATAACAAGCTGTACCAATACATCAAATCCATCAGTATTGGTTGCAGCAGGTTTGGTAGCCAAGAAGGCAGCAGAGAAAGGGTTAACCCGTAAGCCTTGGGTGAAAACATCACTGGCTCCTGGGTCGCAGGTGGTAACCCAGTATTTAGAAGACGCTGGGTTAATGGATCCGCTAGAAGCGCTTGGTTTTAATCTGGTGGGGTACGGTTGTACCACATGTATCGGTAACTCTGGTCCATTACCTGACGAAATTAGTGATGCTATTCGTAAAGCGAAATTGACCGCCACGTCGGTGTTATCGGGCAACCGTAACTTTGAAGGTCGTATTCATCCAGATGTGGCTGCTAATTATTTAGCCTCACCACCACTCGTTGTGGCATACGCATTGGCTGGAAATATGAATATCGATATTACCACCGAGGCCCTTGGCAAAGGGAACGACGGTGAGTTGGTATACTTAAAAGACTTATGGCCGACAGAAGAAGAGATTCAATCCCATATTGCAGAGCATGTAACGGGCGATATTTTTAAACAAAAGTATGCTGATGTGTTCAAGGGAAGCGGAGTTTGGAATGATTTAGTCGTGAGTGATGCGTCTGTGTATGACTGGCCTGACTCTACCTATATTAAACATCCTCCGTTTTTTGAAAACATGGGAGAAAAGCCAAAAGCGCTAGAAACAATAGAAAAGGCAAGATGCCTTGTTAAGGTTGGCGATTCAATAACGACAGACCATATTTCTCCTGCTGGCGCCATTGCACCAGACAGTCCTGCTGGCGAGTATTTGCAGGAAAATGGTGTATCTCCAAGTGATTTTAACTCGTATGGTTCTCGCCGAGGAAACCATGAGGTCATGATGCGAGGCACGTTTGCCAATGTACGTCTTCAAAATCAATTGGCGCCGGGCACAAAGGGCAGTGCGACAACACATTTCCCTAGCGGGGATTCCATGTCTATTTTCCATGCTGCCATGCGCTATAAGGAAGAGGGTGTACCCGCTATTGTTATTGGTGGGAAAGAATATGGCACGGGGTCAAGTCGTGACTGGGCTGCTAAGGGGCCTTCATTAATGGGCGTGAGCGCGGTGCTTGCAGAAAGTTATGAGCGAATCCATCGCTCTAACTTAATTGGTATGGGTATCTTGCCCCTTCAGTTTAAAGCAGGGGATAGTGCAGACAGCTTAAATATCAAAGGTACAGAAACCTTCTCTATAGCGTCGGTATCGCGCGGGCAAAAAGACGTTGAGGTGAGCTATGTCGATACTGATGGAAACGAAAGTACGTTCATGATGGACATAAGAATCGATACGTCTAACGAATTTACGTATTTTGAGCATGGGGGCATATTGCACTATGTGATCAGAGAGTATTTAAAGCGATAACGCTTTAAATATCGGTAATAGAAAAAAGGCGACACTTCAACGCGTGAAATGAAGTGCCGCCTTTTTTAATGGGTCATTTTTGAGTACTAATAATAACGCTTTTCGCAAATAATCATTTTAATATGAGAGCCAATCGCCGCACGTTTTTCACAACGTAGGTCTTGAGTTTTAGCACCATAAAGCGCGATGTGTTCATCAACGAACGGTTGCATAGCGGTGATGAACTCAGCAGGAAGTGCACTCTTTATTTGTTTGTAAGAACGGTTCCACTCGGTTGTTTTCTGCTCCATAGCAACACTTAGCCATAACCAACCCTCTTCGTAATCCGGTTCGGCACCCCATCCCTGAAGATACATTTGTGCTAAGTAGTATTGCGCTTGTTTATTACCGAGTTTTGCCGCTTCCATCAGTTTTTCTTTGGCTGTCTCGTAGCGTTCTGCTTTAAGCGCATGCAGACCTTGCTCAACCATTAGTAAATAGTCGCTTCTCCATATGTTTTCTTTTGTCGCTTTTTCAGCGTAGGCGTTGGTGCCAGATAACAACCCAACAGATACAATCATTGTTGCAATAAACTTTTTCATGGTTTCCTTTCCTTAAGGTGTAGATATATTTCCCTATAAAAGACGTTAACTGTCTTAATGGCAAACGTAGAATGTTAACAATTGTGTCGTGATTAATCGCCCCCTACTATCTGGACTTGTGCAATATCGGTGTCGCCTTTTAGTACTTTATATATGGCATCTTGAACCAGTGTTCGCATGCCATCTTCCGTGGCCTGCTTCTTCATTTGTGCAACACTAGATTCTTTATACACCAACGAACGCAGCTCAGGCGTCATGCCGAGTAGCTCATGTACACCAGTTCGGCCTTTATAGCCTGTATTACCGCATTCTTCACACCCTTTTCCTCTATACAGCATGAGGGGAGAAGGCAGGTCTAGTTCACCGATGTGTTCTGCACCATATTGTCGTTCTATAAACGCTTTGTCTGTATCAGATGCAATATACTTTTCCTTACAATTGCCACACAAGGTTCTTACTAATCGTTGTGCCAATATGCCTACACAGGCGTCAGAAAAGTTAACAGGGTCTAGTCCAAGGTCAAGTAGTCGAGTAATCGTTTCAGGCGCAGAGTTAGTATGTAGTGTTGATAATACCAAGTGACCAGTCAGCGAGGCTTCTATGCCGGCATGGGCTGTTTCTTTATCACGCATCTCACCAATAAGAATGATGTCAGGGTCGGCCCGCAGGAATGCGCGAAGTGCATTGGCAAACGTAAAGCCTATCTTCGGGCTAACTTGCACTTGCTGTAGCCCAGCTTGGGTAATTTCTACTGGGTCTTCGGCAGTCCATATTTTCTTTTCGGGCGTATTGAGGTAACCCAATATGGCATGCAACGTGGTGGTTTTACCTGAACCGGTTGGGCCTACCACCAATAAAATCCCGTGAGGTTTCTTTATCATGTCCTCTAAGCGTTCACGGTTTCGTGGGGCAAGGTTCATTTTATCGATAGGCATAGCACCGCCGGAGGCAAGTATACGCATAACCACACCTTCACCCGCTACCGTGGGAATAGTAGCCACACGCACTTCCACCAACTGCCCGTTCATTTTGAATGCGAGTTTTCCATCTTGCGGCACCCGTTTCTCAGCAATATTTAAGTTAGACATTATTTTAATGCGGGCAATTACAGCACTGTGGTGTGAATGGGGAACTTGGCTCATGTCACGACAAACGCCATCAACACGCATCCGAACCCGCGTAGGGGCATTTTTTTCAGGATCGATATGGATATCAGACGCATTCAAGCGCTTGGCGTCATGCAGCACTCGACTTACCAATCTTACTACCGCTGGCGCATCGTCTGATAGTTCATCAATCTGGTCATCTTTTTCTTCTGCAGACGTACCAATCTCGTCGAGTATTTCACTCATTTCACCTGGTGCGCCGCCACCACCGCCTTCACCAAGATACTGTAGAAGCTGGCTAGGTAAGCCGACAGCAATTTCGTAGCTATCAATACCCATTGCACTTTCAATTTCCATTAAAAGCGCGGCGTTGTTAGGCTCAGCCATCAGTACAATAGGGTTGTCGCGTACATCTGCGATAACGGCCACGTAATTACGTTTTAGATACGATAAGTTGAGCTTGCTGTCATTTTCGTACTTGTGATATTTGTCAGGTAAATAGCCGATAAAAGGCACTTGGTAATGTACAGACAGTGAATTGCCAATCTCTTGTTCAGGAACACGATGCTCCGACATAAGACGCTGTACAACGGTTTTGACGTCGGGCGCTGAGCGCTGGATATCTTCTAACGCCGACTTCTCTATAAGCTTTTTATGGATAAGCAAATCGAAGGGGTTGTTTGTGCCACCTAGTTCGAAGCGAAACTTAGCGCCTAGCACCAATGCTAACGACTGTGCTCTTTCCAAGTCAGTATCATTAAAGGTTCCGTTTTGCTTATTGATAATCTGCATAACGCCCATCAGTACGCCTGCATTTAGAATAGGCACACACAATATATTGTTTGTTTTGAAATCGTTGTCTTTATCGAACTTATCCGCGAACCGAAGGCGTGGGTGAATTTCTTTAAGTTCTTGTGCGTTGTAAGGGTCAGAAATATTTAACGGCAGCTGAGATAACGCAACATAGCCAGCAATAGACATCGGGCTAATCGGTACTTTTATTTCTAACGTTTCTTTGCCTGTTTTAAATCGCGCAACCAAGTCTTGATGTTGACGCCGCCTTTGAAAAATACTCATGCGCTGCGCACCAAACATTTTTAAAATGATGGGCTCTAATGCACTGTAGGCGTCTAATAATGCGGAATGACCATCTAAAATACGTTTCACATCCGCAAATATATGTTGGTTGCTTTCTACTTCCATAATTCTCTATTTATAGCCATGCTAATGAATATTGACTCGCTAGCCTGCCACAATATAACGATTAATACTGAGCGGCAATACACTTAGTGGTTTATCAAAGCGTTAAGCCCACTGAAGTACAACAGGTTGAAAGTACATAGTGAACGTACAATACGACGAATCGCCAGTATACCCTTAGTGTAGGGGTATTGGATGATACGCACAATGTACGTAAGTACGGTTCTACATAACGCTGGGGCTGAATAAAGTAATACTATTATTGCTTCTGCATATATAGAACACTGTACTAGTGTGTACAAAAAGCGATCTTGTAGTTGCAATGCAAACTCAGTTCTGTATAATTCGCGCCCACTGCCCAAATAGGGCAATGTTTCTAACCGCGACCTCACTGTTTTTAGGGTGGTTGCCAGCGAAGTAAGTAAATCATTGCGATTGACCTTACTACAGGCGTGTTAGGAAAAAGAACAGGGTTCCAATTGGGAACCATCGGTTTACGCACATCTTTTCTTTCCAATATAAAACGGAAGAGAAAAGGTGAATTTTTTTGTTCTTTCGATTGGAGCTTAATCGATGCCAAATCAAAGAATTCGTATTCGTTTAAAAGCGTTTGATCACAAGTTGATCGATCAGTCTACGGCTGAAATCGTGGAAACGGCGAAACGTACTGGTGCTCAGGTCAGCGGTCCTATTCCTCTGCCTACTCGCAAAGAACGCTATACAGTATTGACATCTCCTCACGTAAATAAAGATGCACGTGATCAATATGAGATTCGTACTCACAAGCGTTTAGTAGACATCATTGAGCCAACTGATAAAACAGTTGACGCGTTGATGCGTTTGGACTTGGCTGCCGGTGTTGATGTTCAAATCAGCCTGGGCTAACAAGAGAGGGTTTTAACAATGGCGATTGGTCTAATCGGTCGTAAAGTGGGTATGACCCGCATCTTCACTGAAGATGGCACGTCTATCCCTGTGACTGTTATTGAAGCGACCCCAAACCGTGTTACTCAGTTACGCACTGAAGAAACTGACGGTTATCGCGCTCTTCAGGTTACTGTTGGAACTAAGAAAGCGAACCGCGTTAACAAAGCTGAAGCAGGTCATTTTGCTAAAGCTGGTGTTGAAGCAGGTCGTACTCTAGCAGAATTCCGCCTAGAAGATAACGAAGGTGCCGATATTGAAGTTGGCGGTGAAATCACCGTTGAAATCTTTAACGACACTAAAAAAATTGATGTAACTGGTACATCTAAAGGTAAAGGTTTCCAAGGCGCAATCAAACGTTGGAACTTCAGTTCTCAACGCATGACGCATGGTAACTCTTTGTCACACCGTGCACCTGGTTCAATTGGCCAAAACCAATCACCAGGTAAAGTTTTCAAAGGTAAGAAAATGGCTGGTCAGCTTGGTAACAAGCAAGTGACTACTCAATCTTTGGAAGTAGTACGTGTAGACTTAGAAAATAGCCTTATCTTAGTGAAAGGTGCCGTACCTGGCGCAACTGGCAGCGATGTAATCGTAAAGCCAGCTGTTAAAGCGTAACGTCTGGGGAGTGAACTGATGGAATTAACATTGAAAGATGCGCAAAGCGCTCTTGAAGTATCCGAAGCGACCTTTGGACGTGAATTCAACGAAGCCCTGGTACACCAGGTCGTTGTAGCTTACGGTGCAGGAGCTCGTCAGGGTACAAAAGCGCAGAAGACTCGCGCTGAAGTACGTGGTGGTGGTAAGAAGCCATGGCGTCAAAAAGGTACTGGCCGTGCGCGTGCTGGTACTATCCGTAGCCCAATTTGGGTTGGCGGTGGTCGTGCATTCGCTGCAAAGCCTCGTGACTTCGACCAAAAAGTTAACAAGAAAATGTACCGTGGTGCAATTAAGAGCATCTTGTCTGAACTAATCCGTCAAGATCGTTTGATCGTGGTAGAGAAGTTTGGTGTTGACGCACCTAAGACTAAATCTCTTATCGCTGCACTAAACGAATATGAACTAAATGATGTTCTTATCGTTACTCCTGAAGTTGATGAAAACTTGTTCTTAGCGGCACGCAACTTATATAAAGTTGACGTACGTGACGTTGCAGGCATCGACCCAGTGAGCTTGATTGCATTCGAAAAAGTGCTAATGACTGCTGATGCGGTTAAACAACTTGAGGAGGCGTTAGCATGAAAGAAGAACGTCTACTGAAGGTGCTAGTAGCACCTCACGTTTCAGAAAAGTCTACAATGGCTGCTGAAGCGAACAACACAGTTGTATTTAAGGTAGCCAAAGACGCGAACAAAGCTGAAATCAAAGCAGCAGTTGAAAAACTGTTTGAAGTTGAAGTTGAAGGCGTTCGCACTGTAAACGTGAAGGGTAAAACCAAGCGTCACGGTCAGTCTTTCGGTAAACGCAGCGACTGGAAAAAGGCCTACGTGGTTCTTAAAGAAGGTCAGGACATCGACTTTGTCGGTGGCGCTGAGTAAGAAGGGGATTAGAAATGCCATTAATGAAAGCTAAGCCAACTTCTGCCGGTCGTCGTCACGTTGTTCAGGTTACTAACCCTGACCTGCACAAAGGTGCACCGTACGCACCTTTGCTTGAAAAGAACAGCAAATCTGGCGGTCGTAACAACCATGGTCGTATTACAACTCGTCACATCGGTGGTGGTCATAAACAACACTACCGTGTGATCGACTTTAAACGCAACAAAGATGGCATTCCAGCCAAAGTTGAGCGTTTAGAATATGATCCTAACCGTTCTGCTAACATTGCACTAGTATTGTATGCAGATGGTGAGCGTCGTTACATTCTGGCTCCAAAGGGTATGAAAGCAGATGATGCGATCCAGTCAGGTTCGGATGCTCCGATCAAGTCTGGTAACACATTACCTATGCGTAATATCCCAGTAGGTACTGTTGTACACGCAATTGAAATGAAGCCTGGTAAGGGTGCACAAATTGCACGCTCTGCTGGTGCTTATGCTCAGATCCTAGCACGTGACGGAAACTACGTTACCTTACGTCTACGTTCTGGTGAAATGCGTAAAGTACTATCTGATTGCCGCGCCACCATTGGTGAAGTGGGCAATGCAGAACACATGCTTCGTTCACTAGGTAAAGCTGGTGCAACTCGCTGGCGTGGTATCCGTCCTACCGTTCGTGGTGTTGCCATGAACCCGGTTGATCACCCACACGGTGGTGGTGAAGGACGTACGTCAGGTGGTCGTCACCCAGTAACTCCTTGGGGTGTTCCTACCAAAGGTAAGAAAACCCGAAGCAACAAGCGTACCGATAAACTTATCGTACGTCGTCGTAACAAGTAACAGCGAGGATTCACCATGCCACGTTCTCTCAAGAAAGGTCCTTTTATTGACCTTCACTTGCTGAAGAAGGTAGAGGCTGCAGTGGAAAAGAACGAACGTAAACCAATCAAAACTTGGTCTCGTCGTTCTATGATCATCCCAGATATGATTGGGTTGACCATTGCGGTCCATAACGGTCGACAACATGTACCTGTCATTATTAGTGACGAAATGGTCGGCCACAAGTTGGGCGAATTTGCGCCAACGCGTACTTACCGCGGCCATGTCGCGGATAAGAAAGCTAAACGTTAAGGGGTAGGAAGATGGAAGCATTAGCTAAACACCGTTTTGCCCGCACGTCGGCTCAAAAGGCACGCTTGGTTGCGGATCAAATTCGTGGTTTACACGTAGAGAAAGCTTTAGAAGTTCTTGCGTACAGCCCGAAGAAAAGCGCAGCGCTAGTAAAGAAAGTTTTGGAGTCTGCGATTGCTAACGCAGAGCACAACGAAGGCGCGGATATCGACGAGCTAGTCGTTGCCAAGATTTTCGTTGACGAAGGTCCAACTATGAAGCGTATCAAGACACGTGCTAAAGGCCGTGCTGATCGTATCTTTAAGCGCAGCAGTCACATTACTGTGGTTGTAGCGGATAACTAGGAGTAGATAATGGGACAGAAGGTACATCCTACAGGTATACGCCTGGGTATCAGCAAACCATGGACTTCTACCTGGTACGCTAATACTGCAGATTATGCAGACAACCTGTTTAATGATCATCAGGTACGTCAGTATCTGACTAAGCAACTTAAAAACGCTTCACTTTCTAAAATCGTGATCGAGCGTCCTGCTAAGAGCATCCGTGTGACTATTCACACAGCTCGTCCAGGCGTTGTAATCGGTAAGAAAGGCGAAGACGTAGAAAAGTTACGTAACCATGTGTCTAAGCTTGCCGGTGTGCCAGCTCAGATCAACATCGCTGAAGTACGTAAGCCTGAGCTAGATGGTCAGTTAGTCGCTGACAGCATCTCTAGCCAGCTAGAGCGTCGTGTTATGTTCCGTCGTGCTATGAAGCGCGCAGTTCAGAACGCAATGCGTCTAGGTGCTAAGGGTATTAAAGTTGAAGTTAGTGGTCGTTTGGGCGGCGCGGAAATCGCACGTTCAGAATGGTACCGTGAAGGTCGCGTTCCTCTGCACACATTCCGTGCAGATATCGATTACGCAACCTCAGAAGCTGCAACTACTTACGGCATCATCGGCGTTAAAGTATGGATCTTCAAGGGTGAGGTTCTAGGTGGACTACCTACAACTCAAGAGCAAGCACCAGCTGCTCAACCTAAGAAGAAAGGCCGCAACGCTAAGCGAGAGGGCTAATCATGTTACAACCAAAACGCATGAAGTTCCGTAAGATGCATAAAGGCCGCAACCGCGGTTTAGCTGCAGGAAACACTGTAGCCTTTGGTACTTACGGCCTTAAAGCAGTTGGCCGTGGTCGTATGACCGCGCGTCAAATCGAAGCAGCGCGTCGTGCTATGACTCGTCACGTTAAGCGTCAAGGTAAAATTTGGATTCGAGTTTTCCCTGACAAGCCAATTACTGAGAAGCCTCTAGAAGTGCGTCAAGGTAAAGGTAAAGGTAACGTTGAGTACTGGGTATGCCAAATTCAGCCTGGTCGTGTGCTTTACGAGATGGAAGGTGTTCCTGAAAATCTTGCACGCGAAGCGTTTGAATTGGCGGCGGCTAAACTGCCATTTAAAACAACCTTTGTAACTCGGACGGTGATGTAATGAAAGCGACTGAACTGAAAGAAAAAAGCGTAGAAGAGCTGAACGCAGAGTTAATTAACCTGCTACGCGAACAGTTCAACCTGCGCATGCAGCACACAACAGGCCAGCTTGAAAAAACTGACCAGTTGAGAAAAGTACGTCGTAACATCGCGCGTGTTAAAACCATTTTGACTCAAAAGGCTGATGCGTAATGACTGAGCAAAAAATTCGTACAGTGCAAGGTCGTGTGGTTAGCAACAAGATGGATAAAACCATTACTGTTGTAGTTGAACGTTTTGTTAAGCACCCTATCTATGGGAAGTTCATCAAGCGCTCTACTAAGCTTCACGCACACGATGAAAGCAACGTTTGCAACCAAGGTGACGTAGTAACAGTACGTGAATGTCGCCCATTGTCTAAAAATAAAAATTGGACACTTGTAGATGTTGTAGAAAAAGCTAGCGTTTAATCGCTGACTTTTTTATAACGATATAAAAAGCCGCTTTCGAGCGGCTTTTTTGTGCCTATTCATATTTATAGTTTCGATGATAATCTTGTGTTTTTCTGAATTAATTAATAAAGCGGTTACAATAGCGTATTGTATGCTACCGGTTTTGTGAAAATAGCATTCCTTAAAAGACTGCGATAACAACGCACGTTATAGCGAAAAAACGAAAGGTATAGCGAATGAAAAGCGCTAAAAACGTTCACTACTCTCCTTCATTTTTTGAAGAACTGTGTCGATGGACATATTCACTCCTCCTTATCTTATTAATGCCCGTTGTTTGCCTGTTGCTGATACGAAAAAAATCCATGTATAACGCAGGCGCCTCAGGTAAACGATTCGAACGTTTCGGTTTTGTCGCATCGCCTAAAAAGTTAAATGGATATCTATTTCACTGTGTTTCAGTTGGTGAAGTGGTGGCTGCGTCGTGTTTAATAAAGCAAATAATGAATAACGAGCCCGACGCTCAAATTACTATTACAACATCGACTGCAACGGGCTCAGCAAGAGTACGCGATATATATGGCGATACTGTTCATCATTTTTACCTTCCTTTTGACCTCTCGCTCTCGATGGCAGCGATGCTAAGTCGTATCAAACCTAAAGCGGTAATGGTTACTGAAGTCGAGCTTTGGCCGAACTTTATCCACGAATGCTGGATAAGAGACATACCTACCTTTGTTGTAAATGCCCGCATGACGGAGCGTTCGGCACGCCGGTACGGGAAAGTTAATGCACTGTTTTTGCCCATGCTTAAAAAGTTGACTCATGTCTGCGCACAGGGACAACGGGATTATACAAGCTACCTTTCTTTAGGAATTGGAGCCGATAAGGTAACCCTCACGAATAACATAAAGTTCGATCAAGTAAGTACACACAATGTTACTGGCGCATCATTTAAAGGTATTAGCCAAAGCGATGGCGCTGCTATCGTAGGGGGAAGTACGCACGAACCAGAAGAACAGGTACTGCTCGACGCCTACAAAGCACTTAAACCTTTGTTTCCACACCTTAGGCTTATTCTGGTTCCACGGCATCCTGAGCGTTTCGACGTTGTCGCAAAGCTACTCGACACTAATAATATTACATTTGTTAGAACGAGCGAAGTAGAGGTAATTCCAGGAGAGGTACGCGTTGTATTACTGGATGAAATGGGCAAGCTAAATGTGGCCTATTCAATTGCTACTGCTGCATTTGTTGGTGGCTCAATTGCAGACAGGGGCGGTCATAATGCATTAGAACCTGCTGCATTTTCAGTTCCGATTATGATGGGGCCGCACACCTATAATAACCCCGTTATTTGCGAGTACTTGTCTGCGCGTGGCGCGCTTTCAATCACTCCTGATGCCGACGCTATCGTTAATTTAGTATCGCAATGGCTTACGTCGCCGGATGCGTGCCAACAAGCAGGCGCAGAAGGACGAAAAGTACTTGATGAAAATAACGGCGCTGTCGAGAAAACACTGACGTGTATTATGCCCTATGTCGCATAAAACTCCCGTACATTGGGTTTTACAACAGCGCTGTTTAAAAATTGGTCACCAATATGATGCGAAGCTGCACCATTATCTTCATTTATTGCTTTTAAAATACTTATTTCCCTGCGTTTAATTATGTAAATGCATGATTTTTAGAGCTTTTGATTTTTTGGCGTATTCATTGCTTTTATATGCCCGACGGCGTAATGGCGGTAAAAATAAAAAAACAACGCTTTGTAATACAGAGCACCAAATTACACGTTTTCCAGGTAGAGGCACCCTGTCGTAAGGCAGGGTGTTTTCTTGCTTTAGGCCTTTCATTTTTTACGACCTATTGTGTTTTCCTGTTTACTAACCAGAGACGATACTGCCCCGACATGGCTACGTGACGTCGCGGTACCGCTGTATAGCCTGTGGTTACTTTACTGATTATGGCTTAGTGTCCAAAGACAGCTTAATCATCCCTTTAACTTCTAAGGCCTTTAACGCTTCTATTGAGGCCGGCAGGGATAGCGCGGTATGTTCAACAATATCTGCCACTCCTACCCAGGTTGCTCTACCTGAAGCCTTAGCCGCATATAAGCACTGATCCGCAGCATTAAAGATGGTGTCTAACGGGCTAACAAGTGAATGTTTTGTGTCCATTTCGCTAGTAAAGGGAAAGCATGCGAAGCCAACACTACACGTGATAGCTTTCTCTAGGCCACCATTTAGCGAAAAGGGAGTGTTCTGCATGTCACAAACAATACGACGCGCTAGCGATGCTGCTTCTTCTCTGTCAACAGAGCGGGCGACCCCGACAAATTCTTCGCCGCCCCAGCGGATCAGATAGTCAGATTCGCCAAAAATATCGCTAAGTCGTTGTGCGGTTTGCTTTAAGACTGAATCCCCAACGCTATGGCCATAAGTATCGTTAATCTGCTTAAAATTGTCTAAATCAATAACGAAAAAGCACAGGTCTGTGGGGGCTATAAGAGAACTCTTTGCTTGTTGGTGTGTGTTTAGCACCCTTGTGATATCCGCCTCGATTTCAGCTTCAAGAAAACGACGATTATGCAGCCCTGTTAAATTATCGGTTAAGCTCATTGCCTCTAATTCGTTATTGGCTTTTTCAAGCGCTACGGTACGTTCGCTAACCTCTTGTTTTAATTGCTTTGTATAGTTTAGCTGTGCTCGGCGCGAATAAAATAAGAATGCAATGACGGAAAGCGCTGCAAAAACTAAAAAAAGATACCGTCTATTTTCTCGTTCACTATTTAGCTCTACTTCTTGAACTGCCTGTTGTTGCTTTAGTAGTTCTATTTCATGTGCCTGGCGAATGAATTCAGTTTGCGCTTGTACAGAGGCTAAGGAATCTAGCCTATTCTGATTAAAGAGCTTTTCATCAAGCTGCTTCTGCAGTTTTAATGCTTTATAGGCTTCACTTATTTCGCCAACGGTTTCTTGGATATCGACTTTTAGTGCCAATAATTGTGAAACTTGGTGCAATTCTCCCATTTCTTCAGCAAGCGAAATGGCCTCTTCAATAAGAGGTATCGCGTCGCCATAACGTTCTTGTGAACGATAGATTTCAATAAGCGTTTGATATGCATCGAGCAATAGACTTCGATATTGGCCTTCTTTTGCCCGCGTTATTATCCCTTTCACCATTGACTCTGACTCAATTAGCTTGCCTTCCTTGTAGGCTAAATCACTGAGCCCGGAAAGCGCCCAGTCAATATCGCGCTTCGCTCCAATGTCTACAAAAAGAGAATGAGCGCGATGCATATATTGAGCTGCAACATCATAGTTACCCACTTGCATATTTACGTATCCAATTTTGTAGCTACTGTAGGCAATGTCCTTTTTGTTGCCGTTGGCCTCATCAATAGTCAGGGCTTGATTAAAATAATCGAGTGCGAGTTCGTAATCGCCCATTACACGGCGTACATCAGCAAGATTATAAAGCGCAGATGCAATACCTTGTTGATTGCTCAATGCATAATTAGCTTCAAGTGCCTTTTGATGATGCGTTACCGCTTCGTTGAATTGCCCCATCTTCTCGAGCACCAGACCAAGACTGTTATTGATAGAAGCAATGTCACGCTGTGAACCGTGTGACTGAAAAATGGCGAGTGCCATATAAAGATATTCAAGTGAAACGGAATAGTTAGATTGGTAGCGGTAGGTCAACCCTATCTGGCGATAGGTCTTTGCTATGGATAATGGGTTATCGAGGTCCTGATAGATAACTATCGCTTGGTTAAGCCATTGCTGGGCATCGGGATAGTTGTTTTGCTCCATGACGTTACGGGCAAGTTGAAAAAGTGTGTCTGCTTTAAGTTGCGTATCACCCGTTAGCTTGGCTCTTTCAAGGAGTTGTAGCGCGCGGCGCTGAGCAACTACTATTTCACCTTTTTCGCGTAATTGCTCAATCTCTTCAATCTCTGAAGCGTTGACCTGCAACACACCAAATAGAAGCAAGGTTATTATAAAAATTACGCGTAAAACCAACATCTATATACCGCGACAACAAAGAATATTGTCTTAGTATAATATGCTTTTCATGAGGAAGCACCCTAGCGGAAAATAGGGTGCTTTCTTGTTTTAAACCGGTACGTCGTCTGTTTGTGGCAATATCAAACTAATGACTCTCCATCCCGCCTTAGGTGAAATACTATTGCCATCAATAAAGGTATACGTTTTGCCTTCTGCGTCTATCGCAATCAATGGTAATACTCTCATTCCGTATTCATCATTGTATTGCTCAAAGGTGAATTCTTCAGACAGCCGCGTTGTCTTGACCGTCGCGCCCTTTGCAACAGAAGAGGCGAGGTAGCCATAAGTTACGCCTTCATCAAATAACGTCAGCTTTTGAGCGTATTGTTTACTTACTTGGTGACTGGGTCGTGTCGATTGTTCGTTATTAGTAAGCGCCCACACCTTTTCTTTTCCTAGCGTGTATTCAAAATGATAGGCAATAGGCGGGTTTAATTGCTTATAAGGTGACATAACTAACACTGTGCCAAACGTAGCAATGTTAAGATGTCGCGCTGCATGGTCAGACATAGGATTACCAAAATACACGGGGATATCCATCATGCGCGCTTCTCTGATGGCATCCCAGTTTGTGTCGGCAACCGTTACCGTCATCTCTTGATTGATCATCTCTTTCGCAAGCATACGATTAAATTTGCTGCTCCCAAAGATAAGGTAGCCTGTCGGCGCCGGTGCTCGTACCTTGAGCAAGGTTGCCACCGCACGTGACGTTAAACTTTGCACCACGACGGTCGCGATGATCACTAAAAAGACCATAGGGACGATGATTTCAGCACCCTCATAGCCTATTTCTTCAAGCTTTAGTGAAAACAGTGCAGATACAGCGGCAGCAATAATGCCCCGTGGTGCAATCCAGCTAAGCAACGCAAGCTCGTTGAATTTCAAACCTGTTCCTATCGATGACACTAAAACAGATAGCGGTCTTGCGATAAACATAATGGCGACAATAACTACAAGGGCGCCCCAGCCAACGGCTTCTATCGACGCTAAATTGAGTCGGGTGGCAAGTAAGATAAATAAACCAGAGATAAGCAGAACGCTTAGTGTTTCTTTAAACTCTAAAATATCCTCTACGTCTACATCTTTCATATTAGCCAGCACCATACCGGTAATGGTAACGGCCAACAGCCCAGACTCATGCGCAACATAATTTGAGGCAGCAAACACGCCAAGAATAATGGTTAGTACCGCGGTATTAAGCAGGTAGTGCGGTATCCAGTCACGTCGAATTGAGATGCCGAGTAAATAGCCGGACGCCAAACCGAGCAAACTACCAATACCAATGGTTTTTCCAAAGGTGATGAGCGTATGAGTTATGGCATTACCTTGAGAAGCCAAAATAAACTCAAAGACTAATACGGCGAGCAGTGCGCCGATAGGATCGATAATAATACCTTCCCAACGAAGGATATTCCCTAAGTTTGTGTTAGGTCTAACCGTTCGTAGCATAGGCACGATAACAGTAGGCCCAGTGACGGTTACAATAGCGCCGAAGAGAAAGCTGAGTTGCCACGAAAGATCTAAGGTGTAATGAGCGGCAATGGCAGCCACGACCCAAGTTACCAGCACGCCTATGCTGCACAGGTTCCTTACCATATTACCGTGGCCTGCTATATCGCCTAGTTTGAGCGTGAGCGCACCTTCAAATAAAATAATGGCAACGGAGAGAGACACAACAGGAAACAGTAGGTCGCCGAATAAGGCATCAGCGTCTAGCACGCCGAAAACAGGGCCGACAACTATCCCTACAATAAGTAATGGAAGAATGGCAGGTAAGCGGATTTTATACGCTAAATACTGGCAGCTGATGGACAATAGTCCAACGGCGACAAGGGACAAAAGAGGGTCTGACACAAATTCTTCCTTTTTATTCGTTCCGTACAAGCAACATATTAAATATAGTTTATAAATGCGTTTGTTTTAAGCGTATTAAAACAGGGTAACACGCAAGCTGGATCACTTATTAGTGCGGTAACTATTGTACTCACTGTCCGGTCATAGTACTTTGCTTTCACTATTTTGTTCTCTATTTTTGAGTAGTATTTCGTGTTAGCTCGTTGTTTTGTTCTTATCGCCGCCATAATCAGTACCCTTTTGGGGTGCAGCTCAACGATTTCACCAGATTCAATTACGCTAAGCACTCTACGTGTTTTGCCTCAGGCATTAGCAGAAACCTCGGGGCTGCATTGTAATGAACAAAGCATGCTTTCAATCAATGACTCTGGAAATGCGGCGGTTATTTACGAAATAAGCTATGAAGGCGAAATCGTCTCTGCAACGGAGATTAAAGAGAAGAATATTGACTGGGAAGCTATCGCGGCTGACCAACATTCCATTTTCATCGCTGATGTTGGAAACAACAAAGGCAAACGAACCGACTTATCGATAATACAATACCCCAAAAAGAATACGTCGCCGACGACAACGCGCGCAATCAGCTACGCCGCAAACCGCGTGTCTAGCAATATTCCTTATGCACACGACTTTGACGCCGAAGCGATGGTCGCCGCAAATGATAGGCTGTTTTTGTTTTCGAAAAGTTGGCGTAGCGGTATTGCCCATGTTTACGATATTACCGCTACCAGTGAATCTTTACTGCCTTACGCACAGATAGAGGGCTTGCCTGGCGTTATAACCGGTGCAGATTACGATGAAACTCGTGGTGTGTATGTTTTCGTCGGCTATAAGTCTGACCCTTTTGGTAACTTTGCAGCCTTCATGGCACAAGCGAATACAAACTTTGTATTGGTAAATGTGTGGTCATTAGAAAACTATCAGCAAGTAGAGGGCGTGTGTGTCGATAAATCGGGAGACTATTGGTTTACTGAAGAGGAAACCAAAACGCGTGCGGCTTCGCTAACAAAAGCAACGGTGTCTAGTCGCTAATTTAGCTTCAATTATAAATACCTATCTAAAAGTATCGATAGTCTAATATTAAACCACTCACTTCGTGTCTATACTCAAGCTATGTGTTAATTTTTAACCAGCGTTGAGAGTGAATATGAAGCGAAATAGAGCATGGTTTTTTGCTATCTCATTTGCGGGAGCAACCGCTCATATGCAGTGTGCGTTAGCCTCAGATGTTGAAAATGCACAGGAATGGTTAAATAAGTACGTAAGCAGTAACGATGCGTTCTCGCTCACCCTCATTAAAAATAAAATCAGTTTTAAAGGCTGCAAACAAAAGCGTTATCAACTTTCACTGACCCAGCAACTTACTCCCACATTTAACATTGAAGCTCGGGTGAATTACAACCGAGGGTTACTGAATTATGGGGTACTATCACAGCGTGTAAGAACACATGAATTCGAAGTGGTAAGTTGGTGGAAAGGGGATGGATATCGTGTAGGGCTAAGCCATAAAATAAAACCTGAACACGAAATGTCAGTGCCCGTTGCGGATGTTATTCAGCTTCCTACGAGTACAACAGCAGGTCTGTACGTTGAAGTACCTTTTAATGCGTCTTCCCATACGTTAACCATAGCGGCGCTTCGGGAGTCGTGGGATGCAAATAGTACGGCGTTAACGCTGCCGTGGCGAGAAAACCACGACAGCCAGATTAAAGTCCAGTACGCAATGGCGTTTTAACACTATAGCGTAAAACGGTCGACCTCTTCTGAGAGTTCGTTAGCTAGCTCATCAAGTTTGTCGCTTACCGATACCAACACTTGTGTGGTACTGAGCGTGTCCTCACTTGACTCACTTATTTCATTAATGCTTCTGCTGATATCCTCAACTACCATCGCTTGCTGCTCAGTTGCCGTCGCCACTTGCGTGTTAACGTCGTTAATATGCTCTATTTGCTCCGCAATGCGCTGAAGTAACGTATCAATTTCACTTGTGGCTAACACCACGTCTTTCGTTTGTGCTTTGCTGTTTTGCATTTGTGCAACGGCTGAACTTGAGTCTTGCTGGAACTTATCTATTTTAACTTGTATTTCATCTGTCGCTTGAGCGGCTCGCTGTGCAAGCGTTCTTACTTCATCGGCAACCACAGAAAAGCCTCTTCCATGTTCACCGGCACGAGCTGCCTCTATGGCCGCATTTAGTGCAAGCAAGTTTGTCTGTTCAGAAATGCCGCGAATTGTATCTAAAATCCCGCCTATTGCCGCGGTATGAGCATCAAGAGATTGAATGACGGTAGAGACTTCTTCAATTTGACTCGATAGATGGTTTATCGCAACGACCGCTTTTTGGGTAATCACTCGACCTTCAGTTGAGCTACCTAGTGCGTGGTTAGCGCTTTGAGCAGCATGGGTTGCTGATTGTGCTACTTCATTAACAGTGCTGCCCATTTCGGTAAGTGCTGTCGCTGCCTGTAATGTTTGATCGCGCTGACCTTTTGTTGAGTGCTCTGTGTGTTGTGATTGTTTCGCCACATCTTTTGCAGACGCTTTAAGGGCATGGCTGGTTTGTGCAACCGACGAGATGGTGCCGTGAAGGTGGTCGATAAAGTTATTAAACCCTTCAACTAAACGGGCGGTTTCTTTTTGCTCGGGTACCGGAATACGTGAGCGCAAGTCACCTTGACCACGGCCGAGCTGTTGGAATACGTCGGCGAGTGATTCTAGCGGTCGAGTTAACGTACCAGCTAACCAAATACCGATTAACGCAAAGGCTGCGGCTATGGCTATTGACCAAATAATAATTTGCCTGCTGCCGGCATTTAAAGAGGCATAAAGTTCATGTTCAGGCACTTGAGCGACGACATACCATCCGGATTTTTCGACATAGGTGGTCGCAAATAACGTATCAGTGCCTAATGAATCACTTGTTGCCATGGCGAACCCGCGCTTTTGTAATAATGCGCGCTGTACTTCGTTAGAACTTACAGTACTTAACTGTGCCTTTCCAAGTAGGTTGGTATCTGGGTGCGCAATAATAGTGCCGTTCCCATCAACTAAGTAAACAAACCCTGTTTCTGCTATTTTAACGTGGTTAATAATGTCTAATAGCTCGTCTACCGATTTGGCCACGCCAGACATGCCTCTACCATTCACCTGTTGGTAGTTTGCAAACAGCCGATAACCTTTACCAGTTTCATTGTACAAACTAAGTGAAATGGGTTCGCCACTGTCTTTGTAGGCAAAAAACCATCCATCAAACTTGTCGTTTTGAAGTACGCGTAAAAAGCCGTCTTGATTCCAATATTTATAGGTTTGCCTATCAACAAACGACGCAACCGTTAAATCATTGAACGAAACAATGTCACCAAGAAAGTTAAGGAGTTGCTGTTCACCAGCAGTATCCGCGCCCGCCGCTGACCATGCAAGAATGTCTGGGTTTGAGGCAATGCTATGTGCAACTGTAAGCATAACGCTAGCTTCCCTGTCTACTCTATTACCCACTTGTTTCAGCAGGGAGGGAAGTTGCAATTGCTCCATATTGTCTTTAACAAGATCGCGAGCAATCCATTGGCTAATTGAACCGACAAGAATAGCCGCAGCCAACACTGCGACCATAAGAGAAAGAATAAGTTTTTGTTTAATACTGAAAGTCATGACTTCCGACCACGTAAGTTTATGCTGAAAAAGTGACTGAGCATTGCAGGCATTGCACGTCTTGGATCATTCTTATCGTTATAGGTTGTGCGCTATTGATTTGGTATCGCTAACGTCATCTTATCGGCAACGTATTATTATTATTGAGCCGAACTCTTAGCTTGCATTCCACGCATCTTTAATGATTCTTAATTAAATCTGACTATAAGGTCAAGAAAAAAGCCGCTTTAGTTTTCACTAAAACGGCTTTTGCACAACGTCATTGTGGCTATTTGTCGCTTGTACCCTCTGGAACAGGGAAGCCTCTGTCACGCATCAGAGCGTCAACTTTCGCGTCGCGGCCTCTAAACTTACGATACGCTTCTGCTGGGTCCATGGCGTTTCTTACCGCGAATAGGTATTTAACCAAACGGTCGCCTACTTCTTTATCATAGAAACCACCCGGTGCTTCCATAAACGCTTCAGAGGCGTCGGCCGTCAGAACTTCTGCCCACATATAACCGTAGTAAGCTGCTGCATAGCCTTCACCAGAAAATACATGACCGAAGTGTGGTGAACGGTGACGCATTACGACTTCTTCTGGCATACCTAATTTAGTGAGTTCATCGCGTTCAAAGGTATCTGGCTCAATAGTGCTTGGGTCAGTAGTATGGTACTTCAAGTCCATAATGGCTGATGCCATATATTCGGTGGTTTTAAACCCTTCGTTAAACGTAGAAGCAGTTTTAATTTTTGCGACTAAGTCTGCAGGAATAGGTTCGCCGGTTTCATGGTGTACTAAGAACTGGTTAATAACTTCATCTGTCGTTAACCAACGCTCAAGTAACTGTGATTGGAACTCGGTATAATCACGTACACCAGAGTGAGAAGATGGGTATTTCACATCTGCTGATAAGAAATGAAGTGCGTGGCCAAACTCGTGGAAGTAGGTTTCTGCGTCATCCCAAGAGATAAGCGTTGCTTCTCCCTCGGCCCCTTTTACAAAGTTAGAGTTATTTGAAGACAGCACGGTTTTCTTACCGTCGAACGTTGTGTAAGAGCGGTACGTTGTTGCCCACGCGCCTGAACGCTTTCCTTTACGAGAGAACGGGTCTAGGTACCACAGCCCAATATGCTCGCCTGAGTCTTTGTCTGTTACTTCCCATACGTTCACGTCTTCATGGAACACTGGAACTTTGCCCGCTTCAACCGGTGTGAAGTTAAAGTTGAATAACCGCCCTGCTACATAGAACATCGCTTCACGAAGTTTATCTAGCTGTAAGTATTGCTTAACTTCATTTGAATCAAGGTCATACTTTGCTTTACGCACTTTTTCTGCGTAAAAACGATAATCCCAAGGCGCAATAGTAATATCGGCGCCTTCTGAATCAGCAATGGCTTGCATATCTGCCACTTCTTCTTCAACACGGGCGATAGCGGCAGGCCATACCTTCATCATAAGGTCCATGGCGTTCTCAGGGTTTTTAGCCATGCGATCTTCTAAACGCCATTGTGCGTAATTTTCATACCCTAATAGTTCAACACGCTCATCGCGAAGGGTTAATATACGTTTGATAATATCGTTATTATCAAGCGCATCACCGTTGTCACCACGATTATAGTATGTGCGCCATACCGTCTCACGGAGCTCTCGGTTAGTAGAGTACGTTAAGAATGGGTCCATAGAAGAGCGGGTGTTAGTGATCGCATATTTGCCTTCTTCACCGCGCGACTCGGCAGCAGCCTTCGATGCTTTCACAAACGACGCAGGTAAGCCATCTAGTTGCTCTTCAGTAATGTAAGTAACGTAATTTTCTTCATCGCCTAAGATGTTGCTAGAGAATTTAGTGTGTAGCGTCGCAAGCTCTTGGTTAATTTCTGCGTAACGCTTTTTCGCTTCGCCATCGAGCGTAGCACCGTTACGTGCAAAGCTGTTGTATGTCATCCATGTGATACGTTGTTCTTCGGGTGTTAATGTCTGCATTTCGTCAGACTCATATACCGCTTTTACGCGTTCAAATAACGCTTCGTTTTGCGTTATTTTTGAAAAGAAGGCAGAAAGCTTCGGTGACATCTCTGCTTGAATTTCACGAAATTCAGGGCTTGATTTATTGGCGCTCCAAATACCGTAATACGTGAATACACGACCAAGTTCGTCACCCGCTCTTTCCATCTCAACAATAACGTTTTGGAAAGTAGGCGCCGCGGTATTATTCGCAATCGCTTCGATTTCTTCTAAGTTTAATGCCATCGCTTTTTCAAGCGCAGGCTTTAAATCTTCAAGTTTCATTTTATCGAAAGCAGGTACGCCACCGTAGGGGCCTTGAAATGCCTGAAGAAGTACATTGTCAACGGCCATCACCGTTTCTTTTTTGTCAGCCATTGCGGTTTCTGGTGCTTTTTGTTCTGAGCATGCACCTAATGCAAGTACTACTGCCATAGCAGTAAGTGACGTTTTGAATTTACCCATGGAGTATCCTGTCTTTATTATGGTTATTTATCCGGTGTTAAACTCAATGTCGTTATAGCAATGGGTTCAACATGACGGCTTTTCTTTCTGTATTCCATACTATGCCATAGTCATTTCAGATTAAATGTCCTTTACCGTAATTACCTGTTGTATAACCGCGGAACAGTCGTGTCGCTACCTACAAAGCCGTCTCGGTGTAGTAATAAAGCTATCTATTTTTTATGGAAACTGACTACTTTATGCGATATTTGTATTGTTCGTGTACACTCAATTAAACATTATGACATCGCCGTGTATTATGAAAAATCTATCTGCCTCAATACTGTTGTTGTTTTGTATGGCGTCGCATGCGTCTGAATTAACGTTACTCACTGAAAATTTCCCACCCTATAATTTTGGTAGCCGAGATAACGTCGTTGGGATAAATGCCGAGCTTATATCAACGGCATGTAGTATCGCAAAAGTGAACTGTACGTTCGAGCTGCTGCCTTGGCAAAGAGCATTTAAAATGGCCTCTACAGAGCCAAATAGTGGCATATTTTCTACTGCTAGAACGCCGAACCGTGAAGATTACTTTATTTGGGTAGGGCCGTTAGTTTCAAGTCATGGGTGTTTTTACCGACTGAAAAGTAGAGATGACATTGTGGTGACTAATAGTGACTCGCTAAAAAACTATACCGTGGGAATTGCAAGAGGGGATACGTACGAAGCCGTCTTGAAAAAGATGGGCTTTAAAGAAGGAGAGAACTTCCTCACGTTTGCTAACAAGCACGACGATTCTAAAATGTTCAGACTCGAAAGGATGGACTTAATGATAGGCTCTTCTTTAACGCTAGCGTCTCAATTGCATGAAGCGGGTCTCAATATAGACGATGTTGTTCCGGTTTTAGCGATTGATGATGCGTCGTTGGGAGGAAACTTCCTAGCATTAAATAAAGACGGTGACCCTGCTGTAGCGACGAGCCTTCAAAATGCGTTAAACCTTTTAAAGCAAAATGGGAAAGTTGAATCTATCGTTTCTCGGTACGCAGGTGAACAAAGTATGCCATATGCGTCTCTTCCGACACATTTAGCGCAATGCTTAAATGGTAGGGCAAACTACTAATGGTTTATTTAACGAATAGGAAGAACCGCTAGCCACGTTACGTTGTGCCTCGCGGTCCCCTAAGTTGTATTATGATTACGCGAATACCACGGTTTTATTATGATGAATAATCACCCTGTCCTCTAAGTGGTAACGCACGCCGTGGGCTAAGGCATTAACTTCGCAGTCTTTACCTTTTCTGACCATGTCTGGAGCACTGTCGCTGTGACTAATGCGTTTTACGCTTTGCTCTATAATTGGGCCTTCATCAAGGTCTTTTGTGACGTAATGGCACGTTGCACCGATAAGTTTTACACCTCGATCGTACGCTTGCTGATAGGGCTTTGCCCCTGCAAAACTTGGCAGGAAGCTATGATGAATGTTTATCGCTTTTCCAGCTAACTTTTGACAAAGTGTATCGGGCAGAATTTGCATGAATCTCGCCAGTACTGTCAGGTCAACCTTGTATTCATCCAGTAACGTCGATATCTGACCAAATGCAGCCTCTTTACCCAGCGCTTTAAAGTCTACCCAATGAAAGGGTACTTTGTACCAATCGGCAAATTGCTTCATTTGTGGGTGATTACCGATAATGCAGGGAATATCGCAGGCAAGCTCGCCGGTGTGCCAACGATGAAGTAAATCAACTAGGCAATGAGACTCAACGCTTGCAAGCAGCGCCACCCGTTGCTTTTTCGATGAATCAGTTAACTTCCAATTCATCTGATATTCGTGTGCTAGGGGCGTGAATTCTTTCAAAAAACTGTCGTAATCAAGGCGTAACGAATCAGCGCCAATCTCATGTCGCATGAAAAATCGACCCGTTTTAAGGTCGGTATGATGATTGGCTTCAACGATAGTCGCGCTATGGTCGGCTAAAAATTGGGAAACACTGGCAACCAAGCCGATTTGGTCGGGGCAGTCTATTACTAATCTAAACGTTTGTTGCATGGGTGAGGTAACGAATCAAAAAACAGTCACCCTTTTTACCGAGCCTAACGAATCAAGTAAAGCCCTTTAGCGTGAGAGTTACGCAACTAATTGATATAACTAATACCGCATAAACGATTGTATTCAGTGTTAAATCAAGCCTTTTCGTAGCTGTTCTCTCACAGACATCGAATGTTGCAGTGACCAGCTGTGTCTTATTGGGTAGGTGACACCGCTCGGCGTAGAGACCGATTCGAATAAATGAAATGCAGATACTGCCAGGTCAATGTGTGGTGAAAAACCTGGGACAGGTAACGTATGGTTGGCTTTTCGAATAACGGTTACATGAGGGCGATAATCTCTTTTTTCGACGGTGATATTGCTGGCGCGAGCGGCTTTACGTGTTGCTCGAGCCAATTCGACAAGCGCAGGCTCTTTGACACTGGGCGCAGCAACTAGAATTTTAGGCCCATTCCACACGCCGGCAGTGTCTAACATGACAGAAAAGGGCGGGGCTACAATCGTATCGAGTTCACTTATTATGGCGTCATGTTGGCGGTGGGTAATGTCACCTAAAAAGCAAAGTGTTATATGGTAGTTAGCGGCAGGTATCGCGTACGGGGGCGACGATAAAACCGATGCGTGAGCGCGCTGATGCTTAACATGGGGTGGAGTGTGTTGTTTGGGCAACACGTCTGGCAGTGCTTTTTCACGCCAAGCATCTAGCGCCAATTTTTCAGATGGTGCTAAATCAATCCCTATAAAACAACGCATTCGTTTCTCCCTTATGCTAAACCTGCTATATAAAAACAAAACAGTATTATACGGCTAGTTAGGTACAATACGCAGATTAGTTTGTCTCAGTTTAATGAACCGCCATGTTTCAGTCTTTGTCTCATCTTCCTGCCGCGCAACTTGTTGAACGTTTACAGCAGAGCATTGTGAATAACAATGTTGTTATCGGCGCGCCTCCTGGTGCAGGAAAATCCACCGTACTACCCCTTGCGCTTTTAGCGTCTACGACAACAGGTAAAATACTACTTATGCAGCCCAGACGTGTTGTGGTGCGTAGTCTTGCGCATTACTTAGCCAGCATACTCAACGAACCTGTCGGGAAAACCATTGGGTATCGCGTTCGTGGCGAGAGTAAGGTGAGTCACGATACAAAACTTGAAATCATTACTGAGGGAATTTTAAGCCGGATGATCCAGGCCGACCCCGAACTAAGCGGGATATCAACCGTCATTTTTGATGAATTTCATGAGCGCAGTATTCATAGTGATTTTGGCTTAGCACTTGCCCTTGAGGTACAAACGGGTCTACGCGAAGACCTTCGCTTAGTGGTTATGTCTGCCACACTTGATATAGACCCGTTGCTCGCACTAATGACATCATCAACAGACCGTAACGTTACCCACTTAAATGCGGAAGGCCGGACATTCCCCGTTGATATTAAGTATGCCAATGACGTATTAGCCCATGAGTTGATAGAGGCAACGGTGTCGACAACTCGTCAAGCGGTTCGTGCACATGAGGGGGATATATTAGTTTTCTTGCCGGGCATCGGTGCAATAAATGCTGTTTTTCGTGGCCTAAGTGCATTGTCAGAAGCGCATGACATCGCGCTACTTACTTTACACGGTGGGCTCAATAAAGACGCGCAAACACACGCTATTTCTCCGGATAGCGAAGGGCGTAGAAAGATTATACTTGCTACGAACATTGCTGAAACCAGTCTGACTATTGAAGGCGTGAAAGTCGTTGTCGATAGTATGTGGGAGAACAAAGCGCGTTATCATGCAAGCAGCGGTTTTACCGAGCTTACTTCAACGCGTATTTCCCGTGCATCGGCTACTCAGCGAGCAGGTCGAGCAGGCCGCGTTAGCGCAGGCGTTTGTTATCGATTATGCACAAAGAGTAGCTTTGAACGGCTAGCGTCACATTCTCCAGCGCAAATAGAGCAAGAAGATTTAAGTCGATTTTTATTGGATACCTACAGTTGGGGAACATCGCCAGAACAATTGGCGTTACTAACGCCGCCAACGGCGGCACAACAACGCGTTGCACGAGCAAATTTAACCGCAATACATGCGCTCAATAACGATGTGTTAACGGGGTATGGACGCGAGCTTGCCTTGTTGCCTTGCCACCCTAACCTAGCGCATATGCTTTTACAGTGTAAAGTGGGTGTGAAAGGGGTAGCCGACTCGCTTCAGCAAGCCATGCGTTTAGCTGCGCCTTTTGTCGTGGCATTAAGTGAAAGTCAGCTGCCGCCGTCTAATGACACTAACGTTTCTTCGATAATTCGTGTTTTGCCATTTAGTGTCAGAGATACCCTTACCCGCCAGGCTAAACGATACGCTCCTTATGTTGGTTTACCGCCAAGTGAATTAGACATGTTGTTGCTCGATGATGACGCCATTGCAAGCTGTATAGCGCTCGCTTTTCCAAAGCAGATAGCGTATTACAGGCAAGGCAGCTATAAATTTGCCAGCGGAAAAGGAGGAGAGGTTGAGGGTAGTGTAGACGCTCCATGGCTAGCAGCTTTGCATGGGCAGCACATTGGTAGCACGGTAAAAATTCGAGCAGCGCAGCCAATAGATGAATCGCTTCTTAAGGCGCTTTATCCTGAAGCATTTATCGAAACGCAAAAAGTAAGTTTCGACCCCGATAAAGGGGGAATGGATATTAGGAATGTGGTCGGGTTTTTCAGTATAGAGCTGGCGAGTAACCCTGTGAGCGGCAGTGATAAAGCCCAAAATGCAGAGAGTATCAAACTGAAAACTTGCGATGCATGGCTTGTGTATTTGAGTGACTTACCTTACTCACAATGGCCACTATCCGTAAATGCATGGCAGTGGTGGTATCGCGTTAAGCTTGCCGAAACGCTCGCACTGCCGCAGCCCCAAGCCTTTAACGAACCCGAACCGTGGCCTTCGACATTACAAGACGTATTAGAACACGCCAAAGACCGTTTGCTAGATAAAATGGGTGAGGTACAGTCGCTTAAAGCGTTACACGCTTTGCCGTGGAACGAAATGTTAAATAATGCGTTGTCGTGGCCACAGCAAGATGCGTTGGCGACATTCTTGCCAACCGCGATTGAGATACCTACCGGCCGCGAAGTGGCACTTGATTACCGCGACAATGGGAATGTGTATTTGTCGGCAAAGATGCAAGAAATGTACTCCCAAGCGACGCCGATTACTGTGGCGCAGGGGCGCGTAACCGTGCTGTGTGAGCTGTTGTCTCCGGCTGGCCGTCCATTGCAAACAACCGGCGATTTAGGGGCATTTTGGAAAGGAAGTTATAAAGAAATACAAAAAGAAATGAAAGGGCGGTATCCCAAGCATTTTTGGCCGGACGATCCTGCAACCGCTATGCCCACCAATAAAACAAAAAAGGCGATGGGGTAATACTCTTCCATCGCCTCAATCTTACAAGTTAGTGTTTACTATTTGTGAGCACTAACTATCTTCATATATTCTGTTTATGCTGGCTTTAATGCTAGCGACTCCATAACATTCAGGCCGGGGAACCCATCGGCTACCATATCGTTAGCAATTTGATAGTTACGAATACCTTCTCGCGTGGCAGGGCCAATAATGCCGTCTGGCTTACCCACGTCATAACCTAACGTGTTAAGTTTCTTCTGCAGGGCAATAATGTCTTGTCGACTGTAGGCTGGTAAGTCAGGGAGCGGCGCTTTAATGCCTGACGCCCCTGCAATTCTGTCGGCCAATACACCCACTGCAAGTGCGTAGAACTCAGAGTTGTTCCAACGCATTATTACCCTGAAGTTTTGGTATGCAACAAACGCAGGGCCGTTATGCCCAGCAGGAACAATCACATAGGCGGTTGTGTCGTCTTCACCTAGTGGTGCGCCGTCTGTTTTTGCAATACCGAGTGCACTCCAGTCACTTAGTGAACGTTTGTTTTTGTAGCCAGAAAGTTGATAATTAAAATTCTCTGGAAGGACGACTTCTCGCCCCCAACGAAAACCGCGTTGCCAGCCTAAGCTTGCTAAGAAGTTAGCCGCAGAAGAAAGGGCGTCTTCTTCGCTGTTAAAGAGGTTTATTTTTCCATCACCATCACCGTCAATGGCATAGTGTGTGTATGCAGAGGGCATAAACTGGGTGTGCCCCATTGCACCAGCCCAAGAACCAATCATTTCTTCGCGTGTTAACGACTCGCGCTCAAACAGTTTGACAGCTACCAAAAACTCTTGAGTGAAATACGTGCTACGCCGTGGATCGCAAGCCAGAGTGGCCAATGAATCAAGCACAGGCATCTTACCGCGGTAACTTCCAAAATTGGTTTCTAAACCCCAAAACGATAAGAGATAATGTGGGGGGATACCGTATTTGTCGCTTAGCGTATGCAGCAAAGTCTTATGCTTGGCATACATTTCTTGCCCTTTTTCAGTGCGCCAGTCGGTCACACGTTTGCTGAAATAGCCTGGAAATGTTTGTACGAACTCTGGTTGACTACGGTCTAGCTCAATGACTCTGTCTTGATGGACCAAAGACGGAAAAATAGCATCGATGGTGTCTTGGCTGACGCCTTGGTTAATGGCTTGCTCTTCAAGCGATGCCGTACATGAAGCGAATGTTTCAGAAGCGAAACTTGATGACGTATGGACGCTTGTCAGTAGCGTAAGGGCCGAGAGCCAATATTTTCCATGAATATTAATGCGCATAGTACAGTTCCTAAGTTGCTTGTCATTATGCTATCTCGTGTGACAAGTAAACGCGAGTAAAATTCAAGTTGGTACTTACTCACTTACGGCTTTTGCGCGATAATTAAAGGAATAAATAAAAAGTGAACGTTGGCTAAAATGCGCTTTCTAAGCACGGCAACCTAAACGTTAATATGCAGATTTCAGGTTGTTGGCGACTACCGGCAATGGTAGTGTTGACAGTCTCTTTATTTCGCAGTGTGCGCCGTAGTGCGGCCCTGTAGGTTTATCATCAAATTAGCTAACGGCGTATTGAGTTACGTCTCCAGCATTTATCATCATGGCGCAGCAAGTGGCGAATAAAAAATCTAACGCAAAAACTAAAACGAAGTATTCTTGGCTTTTTACCCTTTTCTGGCGTTTATGCGTCATTGGTGTCGTTGTACTGGGGGCATATGCTTTTTATCTTGATGCACAGATTAAGCACTCCTTTTCGGGTAATAAATGGGAAGTGCCAGCGCAAATTTTTGCCCGCCCTTTACTGTTAAGCAAAGGTGAGGAAATTACACCAAAAGAAGTCATCGATGAATTGTCACTTTTAGGCTACCGCAAAGTGACGTTTGCCGACAGTAGTGGCGAATATAGCTACCAGAATAAGGTGCTCACTATACAGCGCCGAGCGTTTCAATTTCCTGAAGGCGCAGAGCCTCTTCGTCACCTTGTGATCACATGGAATGGCGCGCGTATAGGTGAAATTTACGATAAATCGCAAAGCCGACCTTTTGGCAGCGTAAAATTAGAGCCCTGGTTGGTTACGCGCATGGTTAGTGGCAGTCAAGAAGATCGTATGTTGGTGCGATTGAACACTATCCCGGAACTACTGCCAAAAGCACTTACGTTAGTAGAAGATCGTAACTTTTATAATCATCATGGTGTGGCACCGCTTTCCATTCTTCGCGCTTTAATGGCTAATATTGCGGCAGGAAGAACGGTGCAGGGCGGAAGTACGCTCACTCAGCAGCTCGTGAAAAACATGTTCTTAACACGTGAGCGATCTATTGTTCGTAAAGCCAAAGAAGCGTTAATGGCTATCATTATCGATGCTCGCTACAGTAAATCAGATATCTTAGAAGCGTACCTAAACGAAGTATTTTTAGGGCAAAATGGCGACATGGCGGTTCATGGCTTTGGGTTGGCAAGCTACTTTTATTTTGACCGTCCGGCAAACGAGCTTAGTGTGCCGGAAATCGCAACATTGGTGGCAATGATAAAAGGCCCTTCCTATTACAACCCTAGACGTTATGAAGACCGGGTGAAAGAACGTCGAGATTTAGTGCTGCGTATGTTATTCGATGAAAATGAAATCGATCGAGCATCCTACGAGAAATATATCAATATGCCATTAGGGCTTGCCAGTGGCGCCAGCTTAGCAAGCGGTAAGCACCCCGCGTTTATGGAGCAGGTTAGAAAGGAGTTGTCAGAAATACTAGCGGACGCTAGCTTACGTGACTCTGGGGTTAAAGTATTCACTACTTTGGATATCGTTGCTCAACGACGGGCAGAGAAAGCGCTTTCTGGTACGCTTGATGGCCTACAAAAAGACAGAAAGGTTCCACTTCAAGGCGCAATCGTGGTATCCAATAGTGCCAAAGGGGAAGTCAGGGCCATTGTTGGCGCAAGAGATTACGCATTTAAAGGCTTTAACAGAGCGCTGGATGCGAAACGTCCCATTGGTTCGCTGGTTAAGCCTGCAATCTACTTGGCTGCCCTTGAAGATCCTACTCAATATAATCTGGCGACACCACTGCTTGATGAGCCTATTACCCTTGAGAATGAAAATGGTAAACCGTGGTCACCGCAAAACTATGACAAAGAGTTCAGAGGTCAAGTACCACTGGTTCAGGGGCTGACAGAGTCACTCAATATCCCCACGGTCAATTTAGGTATGCAGTTAGGGCTTGATGTTGTCATCGATACCATCGCCCGTTTAGGGGTTGAAACACCGATTGAGCCGGTCCCATCGGTGACGCTAGGCGCTTTCGAATTGTCTGTTTTCAATACCAACCAAATGTACCAAACGCTGTCAAACGGCGGGCGTTATGTGCCGCTACATACGGTATCTTCTGTGGTGGGTGCAGGTAATGCATTGATTTGGCAGAAAGCAGAGTTTTATTCGCAGCGCACCGACGAGGCTGCCACATACCTACTTAATTATGGTCTGTACAAAGTCACGACAGATGGCACCGCAAAACGTATTGGTGCTACATTCGGTAATGTGAATATGGCAGGCAAAACCGGGACGACCGATGATTACAGAGACAGCTGGTTTAGCGGTTTCGACCGCAATAATGTGGTTACCGTATGGGTCGGTAATGACGACAACAAGCCTATTAATTTAACTGGGGCGGGTGGTGCCCTTCCTGTCTTCATTAATTATATGAAATCTCAATCTCCGAAATCGCTGTCTCGCCGTTTTCCTGATGGCTTAGGTATCGCACATTTTGACGCAGCGACGGGGAACGTTGTTGTTGCAGGGTGCGCCAATAGTTTGAGTGTACCGGCGATACTTGACGTGCTGCCACCAGCGCAACAAGATTGTGCAGGGAAAAAAATTAAGCCCGGTAGCAAATCGGGAAATAAAAAGAAGAGCTGGTGGGAAAGAATTTTTGGATAAAAAAACTCCAGAAAGAAGATAGAAAACATCACATGTAAAGGTTTTCTATCTCCCCACTGGAGTGAAATGCCCAAGGGGTGGGCTCAGGTGGGAGCAAATCTTTTACTTCAACATGTATCGGGCCGTTGAAAAGGCAATCGCGCTAAGCGCAAAGGCAACGACAGGCCCAAGTACTAACATAAGTAATGCAGTCGCGGTAAACATGGTAGCCTCCTTACGCGTCGTTATCGTTTAAGTCCGCACGCTTTATTGGCGTAATAGTGATGTCAGCAACCAGCGTTCTTTCACCATCATCTTCTGGCTCGAAGGTGTGGCTTGCAGTTAGCACATCATAGGTAATGTTTAGCGTTACATCTTGCTTAACGTCAGCCGCCGCCCGTTTCACCATAAAATCTGTATGGCTCAATAAGTTTTCGTTAGCGTCTTGAGCAGCAAATGCAGACGATGCCAAAGCAGTAGTAATAGTAAGTGCAGTGAAAATTTTACGAACATGGAACATGGTAATCTCCTAAATTAAAAAGTTAGACACTGCACTGAAATGTACTGCGTGGCAGCTATCTCTTAAGTCGTTATCAAAGAACACTTGGTTTATTGCGAGGGACGTGCCAACTTATGAATTTATCGTAAGATTATGATTTTAATATTTTTTATTTTTTAGTGCCGAGGGCGTAGGTAAAAGAAGATATAATCAAATACTAACTATTAGTGAATTTGACATACCAAGTGGCGAAAAATGCTAACTAAAAATGGAAGGGACTATTATGCTATGTGGTTTGAATTTCAGTGACTCAATAACGCACAAAATGACATTAAAAAAGGGCGGCTGCGCTACCTATGGCTGAATATGCTAAAAGGTAACGCAATGCAGTTGGCTTTAGGGTATTAATTAGGCCGCTTTAGGCTTTCGCAATCGAGATACTGCGGTGAATACCACCGCTAATACAGCTCCCGCAGCTAGCCCCGCAATACCATCAGCTAAGATAGACATGACTAACGCCGCGTCAGGCGCTAAAGCAATGAAGTCTGCCGCGACGTGATGCAGCAACGAAATATTATGTGTAAGGATCCCTCCCCCTACTAAAAACATCGCTATGGTGCCTACCACAGCAAGGGTCTTCATCAGCGCCGGGGCTGCAACAAGCAGCGCTCTCCCCGCAAATCGCTGTAGGGTACTCATTGAACCTGTCAGTGACTTTCGTAACAGATACAAGCCAACGTCATCCATTTTCACAATAGCGGCGACAAGACCATATACACCTACCGTTATCGCTAAGCTTAGTGCAACAAGAACGCCCAGCTGTGTGGTGAAAGGCGCATCGCTGACACTTCCTAACGCTATAACAATGATCTCGGCTGAAAGAATAAAGTCTGTTCTTATTGCCCCTTTAATTTTGTCTTTTTCAAAGGCCACCATATCAGTATCAGGTTTGCTGACCGCTTCAATCCTCGCTTCTTGTTGTGCGCGCTCATCATCATGAGGAAGGTACTTATGAAGCAGCTTTTCAGCGCCTTCGAAACATAAGAATAGCCCGCCTAATATGAGCAGGAGTGTTATAAGCGATGGAACAAAATGACTGATGATGAGTGCAGCGGGAACCAAAATAACTTTATTGAGCAACGAGCCTTTTGCCACTGCCCATACGACGGGAAGCTCTCTATCTGCTTTAACACCTTGAACCTGATCAGCATTAAGTGCGAGGTCGTCTCCCAATACACCAGCAGTTTTCTTGGCGGCGACTTTCGACATAACGGCAATGTCGTCCATTAAGGTTGCAATATCATCAAGAAGTGCAAGTAAGTTTGCTGCGGCCACAATAGTATTCCTTTCGTTTCAGATTCATAAGCATACGTTGCTATGCGCTAGTTTGGCAACGGTATATTCTTGGTAAGCGTGTTAAAGAGTGGCGTCTATTTACAACGTAGTGACATAGGCAAAACGTAGTTAAGTGTTAACGCTGTTGGCGATCGGTTTCGGGGGCTTTTTTGATACGTTTTTCAATAAACTTATCAGCGCCCCCAAAATCAGTACACTTCAGCGTACCCCCTGCAAATCCGCTCAATAGGGAAAGTACCTTGTTGGTCGTACCGGTACAATTTACTTTTTTAACGACACGCTGCTCATCAAAATTAGTGTCGCGTTCGTAGGAAGGGGCAATCAGTACCGGGCTAGTTTTAAGCTTTCGAAAGGTGTTGGATGCCTGCTGTGCATCGTTGTGCAACTGTTCATTGTTATAGCTATGAAAGTAGTCAGTAACGGCGCTAGCTGCTGTAGTAGGCTGCTTGCTTGTGTGCATTTCAGGTACTTTCCTGACATCGAGGGATGGACGGGGAAGAGGGCTAGGCGAGGTTTGCTCACGCGCTTTATCCTTCGCCTTTTCATTGTCGGCTAGTGCGTGCGATTTTGGTTGTGTGAGGTCATCGGTTCGAGTAACAGGTTCATTCGTTGTTTGTATCACATCATCGGTTGCTAGCATTTCTTCGTTTTGGGTAGGCGTTTCGTTTGACGGCGTTGCCGACTCAGTGTCGGTAGGGGTCTCTCGTTTGATGGGCGGAAAATACAAAACAGCGCGAACAGGCGGTGATGTTTGGGCTGGCGATAAATGCGAGGATGGCGAAGAAGAAAACGTGGCACTTAACATGATCACTATGATTGCAAGTATATGAATTCCTATCGCAAGACTCATACTCTTCACATAGTGCCCGCGCACAACGTGACGCCAACGCTCTCCCGTAGGGGGGATGGCATGCATTTCATGGATGTAAGAAGCCGCAAAGGGCACGTTGGGACACGTCATCTATTATTCATTCCATTGTTCGCTACTTTGCAATTTCATCCTAATCTTACCGCTAATAATCGACACATTAACCCACCCTGCTCGTGCATGGGGCAATAATACCTTTGTGCACCACTATGGTGCATATTTCTAAGGAAGAATATTCTGTATCCATGCTAAGCATTTGTTTTTTAACGATTAAAATTTATGGCACATCTCTTGGTTTACAACAGGTATAAGACACGAAATGTGCACTATAACCACAACATTACTTGGAGCAACTCATGAAACTAGTCACTGCTATCATCAAGCCTTTTAAGCTAGATGATGTTCGTGAAGCCATTTCTGAAATCGGTATTGACGGTTTGACCGTCACCGAGGTGAAAGGTTTCGGACGTCAGAAAGGACATACAGAACTTTACCGCGGAGCGGAGTACCAGGTGGACTTTCTACCTAAAGTTAAACTAGAAATTGCAGTGCAAGATGATCAGGTGGAACGCTTAGTTGAAGCCATCGTTAGCGCAGCTAAAACAGGCAAGATTGGGGACGGCAAGGTATTTGTTTACGACCTTGAGCATGCCGTTCGTATTCGAACGGGTGAGTCTGATAGCGACGCGCTGTAAGCCATAACGATATTTTTGCGGAGAAACCATAATGGAAATCACTTTTGAACTAGGGTATGCGCTTGATACCTTTTACTTTCTAGTCTGCGGCGCGCTCGTTATGTGGATGGCAGCAGGCTTTGCAATGCTTGAAGCTGGATTAGTAAGAGCTAAAAACACAACTGAAATTTTGACTAAAAACATCGCACTGTTCGCGATTGCTTGCACCATGTATATGGTTTGCGGTTACGGTATCATGTACGGCGGCGGTGAATGGGGCGCGTTTTTAAGCGGGATTATGGGCGACGGTGCAACGGGCGTTACCGATGAGCCAGCTACCTATGCACCATCTGCAGACTTTTTCTTCCAGGTTGTTTTCGTTGCTACAGCAATGTCTATTGTATCTGGTGCGGTTGCAGAGCGTATGAAATTGTGGGCGTTCTTAGCGTTTACTGTTGTTATGACCGGTTTCATCTATCCAATGGAAGGTGCATGGACATGGGGCGGTGAAGCAGTCTTTGGCCTATACACGCTAGGCGATTTAGGTTTCTCTGATTTCGCAGGTTCAGGCATTGTACACATGGCAGGTGCAGCGGCTGCGCTAGCGGGTGTTCTTGTACTAGGTGCTCGTAAAGGTAAATACACTGCTGACGGAAAAGTGAATGCGATTCCTGGAGCAAACTTACCGCTTGCTACATTAGGTACGTTCATCTTATGGATGGGCTGGTTTGGCTTTAACGGTGGTTCAGTACTTGCTACTGCAACGGTTGAAAGTGCTAACTCTGTTGCTATCGTGTTTATGAACACTAACGCAGCTGCGGCTGGTGGTACGATTGCTGCACTTCTACTTGCTCGTGTTATGTTTGGCAAAGCTGACCTTACCATGGCGCTTAATGGTGCGCTTGCTGGTTTGGTAGCAATTACGGCTGAGCCGTCTACACCTACGCCACTAGAAGCAACGTTGTTCGGTGGTCTTGGTGGTATCTTGGTTGTACTAAGCATTGTTACTCTTGATAAGCTTAAAATCGATGATCCAGTAGGTGCTATCTCGGTACACGGTGTAGTTGGTCTTCTTGGTCTACTTCTTGTTCCAATCACAAATGACGGTTCAAGCCTTACAGGTCAGCTAATTGGCGCAGCAACTATCTTCGGTTGGGTATTCTTAGTAAGCCTTGCGGTTTGGTTAGCGCTTAAAGCTGTTATCGGAATTCGTGTGACAGAAGAAGAAGAGTTTGACGGCGTAGATATGAGTGAGTGTGGTTTAGAAGCTTACCCAGACTTTACAGGCGGTCGTTCTTAAGAAACCTTGATTAGGCAGATTATAACAACACTAATAATGCCATAATTACTTCGTTTAAGCCTCGCATCATGCGAGGCTTTTTTATTTCTAAGCGTATTAAAACGGTTGATATATGACACGTGGTAAGACGTGAAACGCAGAGCAATTTATTGGTTTTTCATATACCAGCAAATAGCGCTACACTAGGTAAATAACATAACAATAAAACACCTTATTCGGGGAACCACCATGCTACTGCGCACGCTTTTGTTATTTTCAATAGGATATGTTGCTTCACTCGGCAATGTATCGGCTTACGACAGAATAACCGGCGAACCCTTTGCCAGTCGCTCAGAAATTATCGCGCAAAATGGCATGGCAGCAACCAGTCAGCCTTTAGCAACGCAGGTTGCACTTGATATCCTTAAACAAGGGGGCAGTGCAGTTGATGCTGCCATTGCAGCCAATGCGATGTTAGGCCTTGTCGAACCCACAGGAAGTGGTATTGGCGGCGATTTGTTCGCTATCGTGTGGGATGCTAAAGAGAAAAAGCTGGTTGGATTAAATGCGTCAGGCCGTTCACCACGCCAATTAACCAAGTCTGTCTTTGCCGAGCGCGGCTTAAATAAAATTCCTAAGTTTGGCCCTTTACCGGTATCTGTCCCCGGTGCCGTGGATGGCTGGTTTGCGCTACACGGTAAATTTGGCAAGTTACCGATGTCGACATTGCTGACTCCTGCTATCAAATACGCGCGAAGTGGTTTTCCTGTTAGCGAATTAATTGCCTACTACTGGCAAATGAACACCGACAGAATTGGTCATTACGATGGGTATGCCGATACCTTCTTATTAAACGGTAAAGTGCCCAAGAAAGGCGATATTTTTAGAAACCCGGGCTTAGCGGTAACATACGAAAAAATCGCCACCGGTGGACGAGATGCCTTTTATAAAGGGGATATTGCCAGAACTATCGATGCGTACATGAAGGCGCAAGGTGGTTTTTTATCGTATCAAGATTTGGCTTCTCATGTTTCTGAATGGGTAGAACCTGTTTCTGCTAATTATCGCGGATACGATGTGTGGGAATTACCGCCAAATGGACAAGGTATAGCCGCCTTACAGATCCTCAACGTACTAGAACGTTACGACATAGAGGGCATGGGGTTTGACTCAGCGGATTATATTCACACCTTCGTTGAAGCTAAAAAGCTGGCGTTTGAAGATCGCGCTAAGTTTTATGCCGATCCTGACTTTAACGCCATCCCAGTAGATTGGCTCATATCTAAAGAGTATGCGGCAAAGCGACAAGCATTAATAGATGAAGAAAAAGCGTCAAAACGTATAGATGCTGGCATTTATGAAGGTGACACTATTTATCTCACGGTTGCGGATAAAGACGGGAACATGGTGTCACTTATCCAAAGTAACTATCGAGGCATGGGCTCAGGTATGACTCCGCCAGGACTGGGTTTTATTCTCCAAAATAGAGGAGAGATGTTTACCCTACAAGAAGGGCATTTCAATGAATATCGCCCAGGCAAGCGCCCCTTCCACACTATTATACCAGCATTTGTTACGCGTAATGGAAAGCCTTTAATGAGCTTTGGTGTAATGGGGGGAGGCACCCAACCTCAAATGCACGCGCAAATTATCGTCAACATGCTTGATTTCGGCATGAATTTACAAGAAGCGGGTGATGCGCCTCGCATACTGCATAGCGGTTCGAGCAGCCCAACAGGTGATTTAATGAGAGATGGCGGCTTCATAAGCTTAGAATCTGGCTTCAGTGAAAAGACGCAGCGTGAACTGATGGAGCGAGGCCACACATTACAGCGCGTTGTCGGCGCATTTGGAGGCTATCAGGCAATAGTGTGGGACGATAAACGCGGCGTGTATTTTGGTGCGTCAGAAAGTCGAAAAGATGGACAAGCTGCTGGCTATTAGACACACTTAGGAATAGAGCCAATAGGCGAGTCGTTTGCGATATCGCCGTTAGGGTAAATAGACAATAATAAGAGTCCCAATGACACAACCACAAAAAGGAATATGTGCCGAGCCAAATTTACATGCACAGTATTTACTGCTTAATGTCGTGGATGATGACAGTGAAGCCGTGCGAGCAAAATTATCTCGGGTATTAGACATATTTGAACATTTCGAAAATGAGCATTATGAAGCCATGGTGACTGGCGTGGTTGCCATTGGTACTGGCTATTGGAACGATGTTTATCCAGGTCTTATCCCAATAGAACTTGCGCCTTTTCCTGACATGCAATGTGAGGACCGAAGTGCCCCGACAATGCCGTGTGATTTGTTTATTCAAATTCGAGCTGACCGGCTAGATATTTGCCATGCGATTGGTATTGAAGTAATGGATTTACTTCGCCTACACGTCGAATTGGTTGAACAAATTAGAGGGTTCCGCTACTTAGACGGGCGGGATTTAAATGGTTATTTATATGCCGCCGATAACCCAAGAGGCATGAAGCGACGAACTGTTGCCATTATCGGTGAAAATGACCCAGATTTTAGTGGCGGAAGCTATCTTCATGTTCAACGCTATCGACACGACCTTCGCCGTTGGCATAGCCTTTCTACTCGTCAGCAAGAACAGGTGATGGGAAAAACTCAAGAACACAATCTGGATAGCGCAGAATGCTCAGCTTCCTCCCATAGTGTTCGTGCACATGGCGCAGCCTCTGAAGGGGGCGACGTCGAATTGATAAAACAAGGGATGCCATATGGTGACATGGCATCACAAGGGTTATTTTTTGTCTGTTGTAGTGCCAGCGCGAGGCCTTTCAAGGCCATGTTGCATAGCCAAATTTATGGCAATGGGGAAGGTGATTATGATCGCTGGTTAGACTTTACGAGTGCAGAAACCGGAGCGGCTTTCTTCGCACCCTCTGTAACGTTTATTCGAGACCAAGCGAGACGGAATAATTACTGAATATTAAGCGCGCCATCCCAGTCATCAGCAAGTTCCATATTGCGGTACATCTTGCACACTGCTAAATGATGTTTTACCAATGAATCATCAGGGTTAATGGTAAGCGCTGCGTTAAAGTGTGCAATCGACTCGTCCCATTGTTTGTTAATCCTGCATGCAAGGCCAGCGGCAATCTTAGTTTGCACAGAATAGCGTATATCCTGCTCTGCTTCAGGTAGATGGCTGAGTATTTCATATATTTCAATAGGTGCTTCACGCCCTTTTACCCGAACCCAATCTAACAAGCGTGTTTTAACCGGAAAGTCTGCACCGATGGTCTGAAGTACTTGGGCGCTAACAATAATATCAGCATTATATTTGGTGGTTAACGACTCGAGTCTAAACGCAATATTAACGCTATCACCGATAACGGTGGTATCCATTCTATCGTCTGACCCTACCGTACCTAATATAACTGGGCCAAAATGAATGCCTACCCCTACGTTTACAGGGTCGTATCCACTGTTCCCTCTATGCTTATTATAAATCCCTAGCGCTTTACGTAAATCAAGCGCTGCATTGAGTGCGTCGACTGCTTTTTCTTTGGCTGAGCCGCCCGGGTGATCAAACAAAGCCATAATAGCGTCGCCAATAAACTTATCAATGAAGCCTTGGTTTTGATGGATAGGGTCGTTCATTCGCAAAAAGTAAGAATTCAGAAAATTCATAAGTTCTTGCGGTCGCATCTTTTCCGAAAGACCTGTGAAGCCTCTAATATCGCAGAACAAAATGGCAACTTCGTCCTCATCGGCATGGCCGAGTTCCAAGGTATCAGAGCCTTTTTTAGCGATGTGATCGACAAACTGCTTGGGAACAAATTTTTGAAACGTTTGAGACAAACGAAGGGCTTCGTCAGCGGTAGCCTGAAAACGCCTTTCTTTTTCATCAAGCGCTTCGATATGAACGCGCTGTATGTTGGTATTGTTTTGCGCTTGTTTATCGTTATGCTGGCGACGTTGCGCCACCAGCACTGCAGTGACAACAACGCTGTATGCACTCACCAAAAATAAGAAAGTCAGTAACCAGTCGTTGAATGTCACAGTCGCGTCCAATAATACTTAAAGTGTGGCAAACACTTTGTCTGCCGCTTCTAATGTTTTTGCAATAATATCTTTGTCATGGGCTTTAGAAACAAAGCCAGCCTCATAAGATGCAGGTGCTAAATATACGCCTTCATTCAACATACCGTGATAGAACTTGTTGAATTGTGCTGTGTTGCAATTGATGGCTTGTTGGTAGTTTGTTACCCGCTTAACATCAGTAAAGAATAACCCAAACATACTGCCCGCAACATTAGTACTTAGTTGTACACCATGTTTATCAGCAAGTGCTTGCATACCATCTACTAAGGCTTGCGTGTTTTCAAAGATACTGTCGTACAAACCTTCTTGTTTTATTTGGTTCATTGCGGCAAGGCCTGCAGCCATTGCAACTGGGTTGCCTGATAGCGTACCTGCTTGATAAACCGGTCCGGTTGGCGCGATATGCGTAATTATTTCTTTTTTACCGCCAAAACATCCCACTGGCATGCCGCCGCCAATGACTTTTCCTAAGCAGGTTAAATCTGGCTTAACACCATACTTTTCTTGGGCGCCACCACGTGAAACACGAAAGCCTGTCATTACTTCATCAAAAATCAGCACGCTTGCATACTGGTCACAGACTTCGCGAAGCCCTTCCAGAAAGCCTTCTACTGGCGGAATGCAATTCATGTTGCCTGCAACGGGCTCGACAATAATGCATGCGATGTCGTCACCGTGCGCTTCGAACACTGCTTTTACACTATCAATGTTGTTGTACTCAACCGTTAGCGTGTGCTCTGCGACATTTGCTGGTACGCCCGGTGAGCTTGGTACGCCAAGGGTCAACGCCCCAGAGCCAGCTTTTACAAGCAATGAATCAGCATGACCATGATAACAGCCTTCAAACTTAACAATTTTGTTACGGCCAGTATATCCACGAGCAAGACGTATGGCAGACATGGTGGCTTCGGTTCCGGAGTTCACCATGCGTACCATTTCCATAGACGGAACTAATTGGCTTACGGTTTCAGCCATAATGACTTCAGCTTCGGTTGGCGCGCCAAATGATAAGCCATTGAATGAGGCTTCGATGACCGCTTCACGAATAGCTGGGTTGTTGTGGCCCAGCACCATGGGGCCCCATGATTGGATGTAGTCAATATACTGCTTACCGTCGACGTCCCACATGTAAGGGCCGTCAGCTTTGGTAATAAAACGGGGCGTTCCCCCTACGGCTTTAAATGCACGAACAGGTGAGTTTACGCCGCCAGGAATGGTTTTTTGTGCTCTTGTAAAAAGTACTTCAGATTTTTGCATGAAATTATTTACTCTTATTGCTGTGCCACACCACATCACGTTCATATTTAGAAACGAGCTCTTCAACGCCTAATGTAAGGGCGAATAAAGCCATACGAACAAGAACGCCGTTATCAGTCTGTCTGAAAATGGCCAGGTTAGGATTTAAATTTAAATCGTTATCAAGTTCATTGGCTTCCATACGAGAATCTCTTGGAAGTGGATGCATGATCACAGTTTTAGATTGAAAATGGCGCGTGTAAATGGCTTGATTTAAGCGAAATTTACCGCGGTATTTATTCGCTTCTTCTTGAGACGGAAAACGTTCTTCTTGAATGCGGGTTTGATAGCAAATATCCGCATCCATATTGCCTTCTAGTGTCTCGGTAATCGTGAGTTGATGACCCGCGTTTTCAATCGCGTCGATAACCGGTTGCGGCATTGCCAGCTCTTTTGGAGAAATGAGTGTAAAACGGACATTTTTATACAAGCAAAGTAACCGGGATAACGAGTGTACCGTTCTGCCGTAGCGCAAGTCACCAATCATTGCGATATGTAAACCGTCAATACCTTGGCCGCTATACTCTAATTCGCGCTTTATGGTAAACAGGTCAAGAAGGGCTTGTGTTGGGTGTTCGTTCGCGCCATCACCGCCGTTTATCACCGGAACACGGCTTCCTTCAGCAAATTCGGCTACCGAGCCTGCTGAGGGGTGACGCATAGCGATAATATCGGAATAGCCACTGAGTACGCGCGCGGTATCATAAAGCGATTCGCCTTTCGCTAACGCAGAACTCGACATTCCCGTTGTTTCACGCACTTCTCCACCAAGTAGGTTAAACGCAGTACCAAAGCTTACACGCGTTCTCGTACTGGGTTCGAAAAATAAGTTCCCGAGAATGGCGCCATCTAGCACCGTCGTTCGCTTTTCTCGACGGGCATAGGGTTTCATAGAGTCAGCGACTGAAAAAACACGCTCAATAGCGTCACGATCGAATTGATTAACAGAAAGGATGTGGTTGCCGGTAAAGTTAAACATATGTCACTCAATCATCAACGAAAACGCGCGTAGTGTATAACATTAGATAGATGATGTAATCAATTCCACGCATGAGATTGCGATGAGAGTTGGGCTTAATTCAGGGAGTGATTAAACAGTAACGAAATTTTGTCTACCGCCGTGCTCACATGTTTCACCAAGGCATCTCCTAAAAGCGGGGCTTGAATACCACACAGCATCATTGTGTGGTGCTCAGCTTTTAGTAATGCACAAAAATCAACGGCCAGTTGGTTTGCTACAGATTGGTCAATTCGACCTTTACCATAGTCGTAAATCACATTACTTAGTACCACCAAGGACGAATCAGGGCCCGCCTGATAAAACAACTTGGCAACATGCGCGTTGTTGCCAGCTTCCGCAATAATTACGCGAAAAATGGCAATAGTTTCTGGGTCTTGCAAAAGTTTAATAAATTGCTGACCAATCTTGCTCATACATTCTTTAAAACTTACGCCGCTAGTGGATACCGTGTCGATATGTTGCGTATCGAGTTGATATGACTGGCATTTTGATTTTATTGCGGCTTGGAACAAGGTATCTTTACTGTCGAAGTGAGAATAAACAGTTTGTTTAGAAACACCAGATGCTTTTGCTACACTGTCCATTGAGGTATTGGCGAAGCCTTCCTGCAAAAACAGCGATGAAGCAGCGTGCAGGATCAAGCGGCGCTTTTCTTCGCTTTTTGGGCGGCCTTGACGTTTTAGGGATTGATCCATGCTTTTAAAAGTCCACTTCGATGCAGAGCGTTGGGTCTTGTTTGAAAATTGTTAATAATCAAACTGGACGGTCTAGTATTTATAGACTAGCATGGCGATGAGAATATGACAAACTGACTGGTACGGTTAAGGAATCAAAATGACGGTCGACGTTCAAACTACTAAGCCAAATCGCCTTGGGCTTGTTACCGCGGTTATCGCCCTCTTTGTGGGGCTGGTTATATTATTGTTTGCCGCCGGTTTAAGCAGTGCAGAGGATGTCTCTCTGGCACAACAACCCACTGCCGTGACGACCAGTCGTGTGAAAATTCAATCTAGCTTTGAAACGCCAGTTAATATTTTCGGGTTAATTGAGTCACCGAAATCAACAGACCTAGCATTTGATGTAAGCGGACAACTTATCGATATAGCGGTTGATGAGGGTGACGTCGTTACTAAAGGGCAAGTTGTTGCCAAACTCGATAGCGAGAGACTAAACGCCCGACTACTTGAACTGAATGCCTCATTAACGCGTGCTAATGCCGACTTAACCCTCGCGCAATTAAGCAATAGCAGAACAAAGACCTTAGTAGAGAGAAAGCTCGAGTCAGCGCAACGCCTTGATGAAGCGAATGCAAGTGAATCAGTATCACGGGCTCAAGTGGAAGAAATCAAAGCGGCCATTAACAGCGTTAATGTAGAACGTAGTAAAACTACGCTTATCGCCCCGTTCGACGGTGTGGTAAATTCTCGAACGTTCGATGAAGGCAGTGTAGTTAATGCCGGCGCCCCATTACTAGGGATAACAAGTGCTGAACTTTACCAGGCCCGATTTGCTGTGCCAGCAGACATTATTGATCAGTTTGCACAGGATGAACCGGTACTGATTCGTGTAGGTGAGAACGATGTCGCTGGCACCATCAGCCAATTGCTTCCCGTGCGCAACAGACAAACCAGAACGGTTGATATTTTAGTTACGTTAAATGATAACAGTCGTGTACGCCCCGGCGATATGGCGGTGTTATCTGGGCTTCGTACACACAATAAACGTGGAAGTTGGTTGCCAATCGATGCGCTAAGCAACGGCCTTCGGGGTCTGTGGCGCGTTTTTGTATTACCTGAAGGTAATGAGCGCGGTGTTGAAGCGCGTATTGTCGAGGTTATCTACACCGATGGCGCTAACGCTTTTGTACGTGGTGCATTGAGTGATAACGAGCTTTATATCACAAACGGAACACACAAGTTGGCGCCCGGCCAAATGGTCTCTGTGAAACAGGGGGAAGTGTCCGGAGCGCTAAAATGAACCCACTTTCTCACGATACTACCAAATCTTATCCATGGTATACGCTGTTCTATCGTCGCGGCCATTTATTGGCTTTAAGCCTTATCGTGTTGATCGTTGCGGGGTTATCAGCGCTAGGCTCATTACCACGAATTGAAGACCCACGAATTGATACCAGAAATGCGCTGATTATTACCCAATATCCTGGTGCTTCGGCTGAGCGCGTTGAAGCGCTTGTCAGCGATGTGATTGAAGATCGACTTCGTGAGATTTACGAAATCAAAGAGGTAAAATCAACCTCTCGCTCAGGTATTTCAGTTATTCTGATTGAAACGCAAGACTGGATAGATAATACCAGTAACGAAGAATTATTCAGTGAAATACGCGACGCGATAGGCGCTGCTTCTGCTGATTTTCCAGAAGGCGCTATGTCGCCTATTTTTGATGAAAAGCGTGGAGCCACAGCGTTTACGCTCCTCCTATCATTAAAGCCAGAGCATCCAGACACCACTCCCATAACGCTTACAGGGCGACTAGCACAAGAGCTCACCGACCGTTTACGAAATGTAAATGGCACCGAGTTAGTAAGAGTGTATGGTGAGCCGAATGAAGAAATAAGTGTCAATATCGACCCCATCAAACTGGCGGCCACCGGTCTTACATTGGGGCAAGTGAGCAATATTATTAAGCAAGCCGATCCGAAGTTGCCTGCTGGTATGCTCGATAATGCCAGTAGTAATCTTCGATTCTCTGTCGCTCAAGGGTTAAGTGGAATCGATCAAATTGCCTCTATTCCGCTCTTAAACCAAAACGGACGCTATTTACGGGTTGAAGACATTGCTAATGTTGAGCGAAGCTTTGCATCGCCGCGCAGCGAAGTCGCCCTTCTTGATGGTGAAATGACAATTTTTGTCGCAGCCAGAATGCAACCTTCTCTACGCTCTGACGTGTGGACAGCTGGCGCGCTTGATATCGTTGATACGTTTAACCAGGATTTCGCTGGCACGGTAACGGCGACCATCGCCTTTGAACAAAATGAGTATACTGCTGAGCGCTTAGCGGGTTTATCCATCAACTTGTTGATGGGGTGTGCGGTGGTCATGTTAGTTATCTTGTTATTCATGGGCTTTAGAGCAGCATGGATCGTGGGGTTAGCGCTACCGCTGTGTGCCGCTTTCGCATTGTTTTCACTCAGTTTTTATAACGAACAAATACACCAAATGTCGATTTTCGGAATGATTATTGCCATTGGCTTACTTATCGATAATGCAATTGTTATTACTGATGAAATACGCATTAACTTGCAAGATAATGCGCTCACGCGCGTCGGAGCGATGGCAAAAAGCGTGTCGCATTTATTTGCGCCGCTGTTAGCGTCAACGCTGACTACGATCCTCGGCTTTATGCCTATTTTCCTGTTAAACGGCAACATCGGTGACTTTGTCGGGCCGATTGCAATCAGTGTGGTTATGGCATTGATTGGCTCTTTGTTTATCTCACTCACGATTATTGCAGCGCTTGCGGCACGGTTCCTACCGCGGGGAGAGCAGCTGATAAACAAAACTCACTGGTGGCAGATTGGTATTCAAGCGCCGCAACTAAGTCATGCATTCAGTGTCCAGTTGGGACGTTGGATTAAAATGCCTGCTCTAGTGCTGCCCGTTATCATTATCGTATGTGTATCCGGCTTTGTATTTTCCACTCAATTAGCCAGTGTGTTTTTCCCTAGCGCTGATCGCGACCAGTTTGAGGTATACCTCTGGACGAAAGATGGCAGTAGCATTGAGAATACGGCACGATTTACCCAAGCCGTCGATGATGTGATTCGAAACAAACCTAACGTTGAACAAGTCAGCTGGTTGATTGGTGGCTCTGCGCCATCGGTTTATTATAATCAGATGATGGTGCGCGATAATATGCCGAACTTTGCCAACGCAGTAGTAACGACAACCACCGTTGAAGACGCGGTTGCGCTAGTCGGACAGCTGCAGCGACAACTTGATACTGACTTTCCCGAAGTACAAATAGTGGTGCGTTCATTTGGTCAAGGGCCGCCCATTGCCGCGCCTGTAGAGGTAGAGATTTTAGGGCCTGATTTAAACGTACTTAACGAATTAGGAGAGCAAGTACGCCGGTTAATGTCTGAGGTTGAAGGTATTTCCCAGTCTACTGCCAGTATTACAATGGGGGAGCCAGAGTTAAAGCTTAATGCTGATAGTGATCATCTTTCCCACTTAGGAGTGTCGCTGTCAGAACTGGCTAACCAAATGCAGATTAATTTTTCTGGGTTGACTGGCGGTTCGGTGCTTGAAACCACAGAGGAAATACCCGTACGAGTTAGGTTAGAAGAAAGTTTTAGACGCAATGTTGCCGGTGTTGACGCAATGCCTATTCCGGTGCCCGGAGAGAATGAAATAGCATGGTCGCCACTCGCGGCGGTAAGCACGTTGTCATTAATCCCCTCGGTTAGCAGTATTACTCGTCTAGATGGTGAGCGACTAAATCGTATTCAGGCGTATTTGTTACCGGGCGTACCGCCTATCGACGCCAGCAATGACTTACGACGTTTACTCGAATCACGGCTTGTTTTACCTGAAGGATATCGTTTGCACTTCGCTGGTGATGCTGATGAACAAAAGCAAGCGCTAGGACAATTAGCTACGTATGCGCCAGTGCTTCTCGTGCTGATGATAACCACACTTATTCTCACATTTACCAGCTTACGTATGGCCAGTGTGATTGTTATGGTGGCGGTATTGTCAGTGGGCCTTGGTATGCTGAGCTTGTGGGTTTCGGGTTTGCCGGTAGGGTTTAATCCTTTGCTTGGCTGCGCTGGACTAATTGGGGTAGCAATTAATGGTTCTATCGTTGTCATAGCTGCCATCAACGCTAATCAAGACGCGAAGAGGGGAGATACCAAAGCCATCGTTAAAGAAACCATGGGCTGTAGTCGACATATCTTATCAACCACCTTCACTACAGTCGGTGGGCTTGTGCCGCTACTGTTATTCAGCGATGGAAGCTTTTGGCCACCCTTGGCGGTTGTAATAGCCGGGGGGGTGGGTTTCTCAGTGATATTGTCACTTGTATTCACTCCAACGATTGTCGCTGCATTCCAGCGCTATCGCTTTCGACACGAAGCATAAGGGAAGGACGAGTTGGACACGTTGGTTTTTGTATTGCTTCATTAATGGGTAAACTAAGCCAACATTAGTTACGTATAATGTCTTATGCAAAGTAAAAAAAAGATGGCTTCAGCAAAAAAAAGAGGTGTGTTGTCGTTTTGGCAAACCGACTGTAAGGTGTGCCAGCGAATACGTCTTTATATAGTGTGGGCCGTCATCATGTTGGTAGTGTATTTCTATGTCTGGCAATAATTACGAATCAATTTTAATCAGGGCATCTGCTAAAAGTAACGGTATCACCAGTATGGTGATTGGCACAGCAGGGCTTTTTATAGCGTTTTTATGCTTCGTACTGTTACCCGATTGGCTCTTTTTAGCCAGCATATTTATTACCAGTGCCTCACTGATTGCGTTGCTTATTGGGTATTTTAAAATACGCGAGCCGGCGCATAGTTTAGAAATTACCAAAGAAGCTATCATCTACCGACATCGTTTGGGACAGTGGCATATTGATTGGGATAACTTACAACGAGTTGATAGGCCCAGAGTAAGAAAAGGGCTGGAGCATGTTGGGCTAGAAACCATTGGCTTCAAAATCAAAGACTATCAACGCTTTCTTAAAGACATTTCTCCTCGACTAGCCACTCACTTACTTATGGAGCAACGCCCGTTGTTACTACATAACACTGACGATGCGAATTGCTCAACGGGAAGTTGTTACGAGCAGTCAATGTTTGATGATAATCACTTTAAGCTGAGCGACGGTACTATGCTTACCGGTATAAAAGCGATGCTTGGACACAGAATGACCGAACTTCGTCGTCGCTTAGGTTATGACGTGTATATTGCAACCTCAGAAATAGACCGAAGCCCAGAATCATTTGCGGCGCTTATTGCCGAATGTAAAGAAGCAAAAGCGCAGGAAGGCGTGTCGTAACACCTTATTATCGAGGTTTGTCATAACGCATAGGCGTTGCCTCAAAAGCAACGTCTATTTTTTACATTTGCAAAAACTGTCTACCCTCTCTAGACACATTTTCAGCCTCTTCCATGAGCATTGGCAAATGTTCTGACAAAAGGAAATGTCTGCCTAACTTCAATGCTTGTTCTAGCTCATTAGCTAAATGTTGAAGTCGAGGCGTACCACAATAGCAGGTACCGCCGTGCAGTTTATGTACTTCGCTTTGAAGCTCTTGGTAGTCACGTTCTTCCCATAATCTATCGAGTGTTGCAATGGTTGAGGGTAGCAACGAGATTAAGTCATTAAGCAGCTCTCGAGCAGCCCCTACATTGTTGTTTGTACGTTTTAATGCAAGTTGCCAGTCAAGTGTTGGTAGTATAATGGTCGATGGTTCAGCGTTATTACACCATGTTTTGATTAGTTCGATGAGTGAGCCGGTTTCGATCGGTTTGGGAAGATAATCGTCCATACCCGATGAAAGCAGTCTATCTTGTTCTTCTTTAAACGCATGAGCGGTAACCGCAATAATTGGCGTACCGATGTTCAGTGGGGTTTGCCTTATTTCACGCGACGCTTGTAACCCGTCAATCCCCGGCATTTGCACGTCCATTAAGATAAGGTCGAACTCTTGTATTTGGCACCTGTCGATAGCGTCTTGTCCGCTGGTGGTGGTAGTAAGCATTACTGGCGAGTCATCAAGCCACGTATGCAATAACTTCAAATTCATATCCATATCGTCAACGGCCAGCACGCGAGCCTTTGGAAGCGCAGCAATACTCTTTTGCAGCGGGTTGCGCACTGGCGTACTTTTACTGCTTACGATTTTGTCTAATTTTGTCAGCGTCATTGGCATTCGCATGTGCATTAAAAAGTGTTCAGATAGGCTGGGATAGCGCGCATAAGGGTCCGAGCCCGAATACCACAAAATACGTTTTTGCGCGTTGAAGCGAACAAATCGATTCAAGTAAGTTTCACGTAAATGCGACTTACTGACAGGAATGGTTGCCATGAATACGTCAACGGGCGAGGTTAGGGTTTCAAGAAACGCGAGACTCTCAACTGACGTGACAATGGCACCTAAGTGACTGAGCATAGCCGCACTGGCACGGCGGGTTGCAGGTATGGGATCGAAAATTACCACATGCTTACCAGCCCAGTCCGGATCGCTTACCGGCGCATATTTCTGACTCAAATTATTTAGGCGTAACGTAACGGTAAATGTTGAGCCAAGTCTCGGCGTACTTTTTAAGGTAAGGTCGCCCCGCATCAAGCGCACCAACTCTTTGCTGATGACAAGGCCTAGCCCCGTTCCTTGGTAGTTACGATTTAATGCATCATCAACCTGAGAAAAGGCATTAAACAGTTTTTTGCGGTCCTGACGGCTGATGCCTATACCCGTATCTTCAACCACTATTTGTAACTCATGTATTCCATGAGGAAGGGAGTGCCCTTTCACTGAGAGCGTAATGGTGCCGGTTGATGTGAACTTTTGCGCATTGCTGAGCAGGTTGTTTAGCACTTGCCTAATTCTAAACATGTCCCCGATAAGTTTTTCGGGTAGGGGGCCAAGGTCAAACACAAATTCTATTTTTTTACCATGTGACGACTTAGCCATAATGGTAACCATCTCTTCTAGCAGTTGATTAGGCGAGAATGGTTGGCTGCTAATTTGAAGTTTACCCGCCTCGATTTTTGAGAAATCGAGTATGTCATTAACAATAGTAAGCAGGTTGTCAGCAGCGGTATTCACAATTCTCACCTGCTCTGATTGCTCAGAGGGAAGCGAGGCGTTAGTTAATTCGCGGCTAAATCCTAAAATAGCATTTAATGGTGTGCGTATTTCATGGCTCATGTTTGCTAAGAATTGCGACTTAACATTACTGGCCTTTATTGCATCCTTTCGGGCGATATCAAGTCGGGCGTTTTGCTCTTCTATTAACTCCATATTATTGCGTAAATCATTAGTGGCTTGCTCGACTTCCAATTGCAATTGGCTACGGCTTTTTTCCATAAGGGCAAAGGAGAACAAGGCCGACTCTAAGAATACACCTACTTGAAAACAGTACGTAGTGAAGTCATTGGAAGGAAAAATGCCTATCAGGCTGAGCATACCTATAATGGCTCCAGCAGCCAACATCGTCCAGGCAAATATAAAGTAACGGGCAGGTCGAAAATGATTAAAAAAGGCCTCAAAACCTGCGTATATATAACTGCATATTGCAATAAGGCCTACGCCATAGACGAGATTGTTTTTCCATATTGCAGGGAGAACATCAAAGAAACTTACAAAACCTACAAAGCCTTGGATAACCAGCAATGCAGTGATGATTGGATGGATGTTGGTCGCATTTTTTCGGGTTTCTAAAAAGCTAATGGTAAACAAACCCGAACATATACCGATAATGACGAAGATGAGTTCTGTGTGGTTCACCAGCCATGCTGGAATGCCATTGCTAAAGAGCATATGAATATGACCGCCCCACACAAACTGCCATAAAATCACGGCAAAAATATAGGTGACGTAAGCAATTAAACTGTTTTCTTTTACCCCAAAAAAAAGCACAAAATTATAAACAGCAAGAATCAGTAGGCCACCGTAAAACAAACCCCACACTAAGCTATCTAACTGAAAGTAACGGCTATGGATAGTTTCGGGCTGTATGCGTAGTGGTGTAATCAAGCTTGATGATTTGCTTTCAATACGGATATATAAATCGGCTTGTTCCGCGTTATCGAGTGCCACTCGAAATGTGGGTACCCTAAACAACTGGTCTTGTTGGGCTTTACCTTGATGACTATGGGAGACTACGCGACCATTTTGTACAAGATAAAAATCAACGCGATCGAGCTGGCTGAAGTTTATCGAGAATACCCAGTTTTTTTGGGTACTTACGTTAGATATTGACGTAAGAAGCCACATGCCGTGATTTCTGAAACCAAAATTAGGATTGTTGTTCGCATGAATTCTAAAATCATTTCGGCGATTTGTTACATCTGAAATAGAGAGGGGAAGGTCGCTTTCAAATAAATAAAATAACGAGTCAGACAGCTCATACGTCTTTTCCTCATTGAAAAGTTGCTCTACATGCTGAGCATGAACGGGTTGCACAAGCGCGGCCATGACAGAGATGGCAAAAATAAGGAAAAGTCGAATTAACAGCATCTTTATACATTTATTCTTAGTGATGGGGTATTAAAGCACTGTGCGAATAATTGTACAAATAATAGAAAACGCGAGAAATTGAAATTGAAGGGGAGTGTAACCATGTTAATACAGCGGCCGACATCACAAACTATGTACAATCGCACTCGAATAAAATGCGTCGCGCGGTAAAGTGGGATAGCCAGTTAATATGTATGCAGTTACCTAAGTTATATCGACATAGCTAGTGTCTACATAGCAAGGTAACTGCCCGTACCAGTTAGTTAGTAAAATATGCGGTTATACAGTAAGTAACGATTCAAGTGTCACAACCGAGCGCGTATCACTTTCAGTAATGTGGATAGATGCTTCCAAGGTATCCATATTTACATGTAGTTGAGCTTGGGCGTCATCGTTCTCCCAGCTTAACGTGAGGTTATCGCTAACATAACTAACGTTAAACGCGCCATCAAAGGCCTTACTGCTATTTCGTAATGTAATAAGCTTAATTAAACCCTTCACAACCGGCTTTTCAAGCGCTGCGTCTATGTCTGCATCAGTTAAATATGGCCGATTAATGTCTCTACCTACGTTCGTTTTACTAAGTAGCGCCATGTCGTTGGTCGCTGCAACTAGTCCGCCATAATACACTTGAGGGATCCCTGGGCTGAAAAACTGAATGGCTCTGGCAAGTAAATACTGGGCATCGCTTTGCCCTAGTGCGTCATAATAAGTACAGTTTATTTGGTACAAATCTACGTTGCTGGCGGCTGCACCAGTGGCTTTTCTAGATTCATCTTTTGAATTGGTGTGTATTTGCTCCACCAAATTATCAATCTGAGTTTCTGTAAGTAATCCGGCTTTATCGCCGCTAGCACCGACATCAACAATACCAATGCCATCATGGGTATCTAATACGGTGAAACAATTGCGCGGTGATATTGATAACCAATGGGACAATGCACTGGCATCTTTACTAAAAAGCGTATGCAGAACCAGAGGCGGTAGTGCAAAGTCGTAAACGCTATCGCAGCGAGAGGCAATATCAATTTGGGTTTGATAATGGCTATGAATTTCTACCAAGCACTGCATGCCCATGGTTTTTGCACGCTCACTTAGCGACTCAATAAACGCAAACGTTTCTTCTAGCATAAAGCAATTTGAGCCTGCACGCTTGATGGCATAACCCGCCGCATCAAGGCGAATTAGGTCAACATTATTATCAGTAAAGGCCTGTAATATCGATGAAAGGTAGTTTTTCCCAAGGTCAGATTCAACATCAATATCTATTTGGTTGGCAGTGAAGGTGGTCCAAAAAGGTACAGTTTCGCCGCCGGCAACATCATAGTCGGTAAAAAATGGCGTGGGTCTTGGACGAAACACCTTGGCAATTTGTTCAGCAATCTCGCTATCGTCTTTATCACCGAAAACATCTTGTTTAGTGAGAAATAACGGCCAATAGTCTGACTTTTTTCCATGCGCCAATACATCCAAAAACGGTTTACTTTGCGCTGACATGTGATTCACGATCAGGTCAGACATAATATTCATAGAATGACCAATTTGCTTAACGTCGTTCCATACCCCAAGGCGTTTATCAACAGCAGTGTGATCAATAGGATCGAACCCTGCATCTTCGCCGTCATAAGGATAGTAAAAAGGAAGTATATGAACGCCTTTGAAAAGCCCAGAAAGCTTTCCATTTAATAGAGCATGAAGTCCGGTCATAGTACCGTCGCCAAATCTATCGGCATAGGTGATTAATTGAACGCCATTGCGTATAGACATAATAACTCTCCTAATAACAATCAGTTCGGCGTCAATAAGTATGAATTAACGCTAAATAATACTGTGTACGTTGCGCATTAACATGACGTCTTATGCTTTAAGGTTCATTTATTGGCGCCAGGTATAGTAAAGCTTAATCGATTAAGTAAAAGTATCAGCGAATTGCTTAAGTGTAAACAAATTGTTTATTTTAACTTTGCTGTTTGCTATGGCCATGCATAATTACACTAAAGAAATAGCCGACTACATTTGTTGCATTATGGTGATTGTTTTGTACGTATGAGAGGTCATTGCGAAAGTCTGCGCTATACCCCACAATAGTGCTATAAATCGATACATTCTGGCATGTAATTCTTGCTATGAAACTCGCAATAAGACATTGTAAGTGCGCACGAAACATCAAGCATGATGTTACCTTGCTAACACGTGCACGCGCGCTAAATTTTGCACAATAACAAAACGAAAAAAATATTATGAGCGACGAGATCACAATTAACCGCGACGGTATTGAACAACTGCCGCTTAGGCGCTTCACTGAAGATGCCTATTTGAATTATTCCATGTACGTAATTATGGATAGGGCACTGCCGCATATCACTGATGGGCTCAAACCTGTGCAGCGGCGGATTATCTATGCCATGTCCGATCTCGGTTTAAGTGCAAATGCGAAGTACAAAAAGTCTGCAAGAACGGTGGGGGATGTCCTCGGTAAGTTTCATCCACATGGCGATTCGGCATGCTACGAGGCAATGGTGCTTATGGCACAACCGTTCTCATATCGCTATCCACTGGTTGATGGCCAGGGTAACTGGGGGGCTCCAGATGATCCTAAGTCCTTTGCTGCCATGCGTTATACAGAAGCGAAGCTTTCTCGTTTCTCAGAAGTCTTATTAGATGAACTAGGGCAAGGTACTGTTGATTGGGTACCCAACTTCGATGGGACTCTGGAAGAGCCTAGTATGCTTCCCGCGCGTTTACCCCACATTCTGTTGAATGGTGTGACCGGTATTGCAGTTGGTATGGCCACCGATATACCGCCACACAATGTGCGCGAACTGGCGAATGCCTGCGCAATGCTTTTAGACAACACCAAAGCGGAATTACACGATGTCTTAGAGCACGTGAATGGGCCAGATTACCCGACCGAAGCGGAAATTATTACGCCTAAGTCCGACATCAAGAAGCTTTACGAAACGGGTAAAGGCTCAATTAAAATGCGGGCGGTTTTCTACGAAGAAAATGGCGATATCATCGTAACAGCACTACCTCATCAAGCATCTGGTGGGAAAATCTTAGAACAAATTGCCGCACAGATGCAGGCGAAAAAACTACCAATGGTTAGCGATTTGCGTGATGAATCCGATCATGAAAATCCTACTCGCCTTGTTATCACTCCGCGTTCGAATCGAGTAGATACCGCGCAACTTATGCAACATTTGTTTGCCACCACCGACTTGGAAAAGAACTACCGTGTCAATTTAAACATGATTGGTTTGGATGGTCGTCCTAAGGTAAAAGATTTAAAAACGATATTGTCAGAGTGGTTAGTATATAGAAAAGATACGGTAACAAGACGTCTTCAATATCGTCTTGATAAAGTATTGGCACGCTTACATATTTTAGAGGGCCTTCTGATAGCCTTCTTAAATATTGACGAAGTTATTGAGATTATTCGTACATTCGATAAGCCAAAAGTTGAGCTTATGTCGCGCTTTGCGCTCAGTGAAAAACAAGCTGAGGCAATTTTAGACTTAAAACTTCGTCACCTCGCGAAACTTGAAGAAATGAAGATTAAAGGCGAGCAAGACGAACTTGCCGCTGAGCGAGACAAACTTCAAACATTACTGGGCTCTGATAGACGCTTAAAAACGTTGATCAAAAAAGAGATTTTAGCCGATGCAGAAAAGTACGGTGACGATCGTCGTTCACCTATCATCGAGCGTGGCGAAGCTAAAGCGTTGTCAGAAAAAGAGTTAGTGCCGGCCGAATCGGTAACCGTGGTTATTTCTGAGAAAGGTTGGGCGCGATGTGCAAAAGGCCATGACATCGACGCAGAAGGACTAAGCTATAAATCAGGCGATGGCTATTTATCCAGTGCTGAAGGAAAAAGTAATCAGCCCGCTGTATTTATGGATACCTCGGGGAGGACTTTCTCCTGTGATGCGCATAGCCTTCCTTCTGCAAGAAGCCAAGGCGAGCCGCTTACTGGGCGATTTAACCTTGTGGGCGGTGAAAACTTTGAATACGTCATCATGGCACAGGACGACACTAAATTCTTAATGGGCTCTGACGCAGGTTACGGTTTTGTTGGTACGTTCAGCGACATGGTGAGTAAGAATAAAGCAGGTAAAGCCTACCTGTCGCTGCCAAAGAGCGCAAAAGTGATTAAACCGCAAGTTGTCACTAACCCAGAAGAAGATTGGTGTTTATCAATTTCCAACGAGGGAAGGATGTTGTTATTCCCACTGCGTGACTTGCCAAGCCTTGGTAAAGGTAAAGGCAATAAGTTAATGAATATTCCTAGTGCTAAGGCGCAATCTCGAGAAGAATACATCAAAGTATTGGCGGTGGTGCCTAATGGTGCATCGATTAAAGTAGCCGCTGGGAAACGCAGCATGACATTAACCGCAGACGATTTAACGCATTATCAGGGCGAAAGAGGGCGAAGAGGTAATAAATTACCCAGAGGCCTTCAACGCGTAGATAGTGTTGAGGTTGAACTCGGGGCACATTATTCAGCAAATGAACCATTACAGGACTAGGATAAGTTGTTGTTATACACCAGTGGTCTACAATTTAGTTAATTACTGTTAGGGGCTTTTATGCTTGGTATCGTTTTTACGTCGCTTATCGACATGCTCGAAGAAAAAGTATCGCCAGATTTTGCTGATGAAGTAATTGTCGAAGCTGAACTTCAAAACGATGGTGCTTACACTGCTGTTGGCTATTATCCGTTTGAAGAAATGCAAAAACTTGTTGGCATATTAGTGAATAAAACCGGCAAGTCTGCAAATGAACTATTGCATGATTTTGGGTTTTATTTGTTTGGCAAGTTATCGGCAGCGCATGGCAGTGTGTTGGCGAATACAGATAGTTTACTTCAAATGTTAGAACACCTTGATGGCGATATACATGTACAGGTTAGAAAACTTTACCCTGACGCTGATCTCCCAAGGTTTAAAGTTATGTCGCGTACCGATAACGCTATGGTATTGCGATACTACTCCGAGCGAGATTTATATGCCCTTGCAGAAGGTCTCATGGATGCTGCAGCACAATTCTACGGCGTCACCCTCGAGCGAGAGCTGAGAACGCTGGATGAGCCGCATACCTACGAGTTCAGTCTATCAATAGCATAAAAGGATTTTTGTGCCCAATAAACATGCTTTAGAACAGTTTGAACGCCGTTTACAGCGGGAGAAAATCGCTCGTCAGCACGCCGAGGCCCTGCTTACTGAAAAATCCGAAGCGTTATATTTAAAACTAATAGAAACACAGCAATTACAAAAAAATCTAGAGCTCGCGCTCTGGGCATCACAAGAATCTTTTTGGAGCTGGCGCGCCGATACAGATGTCATGGATATTCGCTCTTATTCTCTGCACTCTGAAAGTGTTTCCACCTGGTCTGGCACACTAATAGCGCTGCTAGAGCGGGTTCATCAAGAAGATATCGAAAATCTCCAGTTTCATTGGGCAATGGCGTTGCACGGTAAACGAGACCGGATAGAGTTTTCGTTCCGTTTAAATATCCAAAACGAGTTTCAATGGGTACGATTGCGAGGCCGGGTGCTTGAACGTGGAAAGGCGGGTGAAGCGCTACAAATTGTTGGTACTACAAAAGACATTACCCAACAGCGCAAGGCAGAGCAGTCGTTTCATTTAATGGCGTCCGCATTTGCGAGTTCTCGAGAGCCTATGCTTGTTCTTTCACCCGACTTACTTATCACGGAATGTAATGAAGCCTTCACCAACATGATTGGTGCGGCAATGAAAGATAAATGTTTAGGCATGGACTTCAACTCGCTATTAACGGCAGAAAAAGTGGATGCCGCAAGTCTAGAAAGTGCAAAGCAGCAGCGATTTGAATCGAAAGTAAGAATGCTTAGTGGCAAGGAAAAAGCCGTTGATATTTCGGTCGCATTGTTTGAAACATATCTTCAATCTACCTCGTACCTTATTGCAACCATGCGTGATATTAGCGACCGTAAAGCGAATGAAGCTAAATTACGTCAACTGGCCTTGTTTGATGATTTAACCGGCCTATCGAATAGAAATGCATTGCGAGAGAGCTTTACGGCGTATGCTGAGACCGAATCGCCGTTTTTGCTTGTGTTTATTGACTTAGATGGCTTTAAGGCCATTAACGACAACGCGGGGCATGAAAGAGGTGATGAAGAATTGCGGCGTGTTGGTAGGTTATTGAGTTGTACTTTCACAAACCATGGTACGGTTGGGCGATGGGGAGGTGATGAATTCATTGCCGTTCTTCCGAATATTGGCATGCAAGAAGCGGTTGAAAAAGCCAAGCATCTTATCGAGTTAATTGAAAAGGATGTGATTAGCACACAACGTATCGAGCTTAGGCTTTCTGCAAGTATAGGCATTGCCCAGTATCCAGAGCATAGCGACACCATTGAAGGGTTGATTCAGAACGCTGATGCAGCAATGTACCAAGCAAAAACACTAGGTAAAGGGCGTGTTTTCGTTTATGAGCATGGCTTGTACGAAAGTATGGCAAAACAAGTTACCCTGGTAAACAGTTTGAAAAGGGCGGTAGAGAATCACCTGCTCGACTTTTACATTCAGGGGAAATACGATAATACCGGTCGACTTAGGGGCGGTGAAGTACTCTGCCGGTGGATATCGGGTTTGCATGGTGTAGTGAGCCCTGGAACGTTTATTCCTATTGCTGAAGAAAATAACTTAGATGCACAAATAGGCCTCCAAGCGCTTGAAGCTGCGTGCGACTACATATCGATAATGGAGTCTCAGCAGGGGGTCGCGATCCCACTTTCCATTAATGTAAGCGGTAATCAAGTACTGGACACTCAGTTTCCGTCCCAAGCGTCTGCTATATGTGCGGAGAATCATGTCAGTCCGAGTATGATAGAAATTGAGCTCACTGAGTCCATTCTCATAAGAGATGAAAGCGCGGCTCTAGACGCCCTCAACAACCTTCGGCAGGCGGGGTTTAGGCTTTCTCTGGACGACTTTGGTACCGGTTTTTCATCATTAAGCTATTTGCGCAATTTCCACTTTGACGTTGTGAAAGTAGATAGAAGCTTGATTAGAGATATACACCTAAGCAGCAAAGCCAATGCCTTATTTAATGGTTTAGTTACCATGTTGAAAAGCTTAAATATAGAGGTGGTGATAGAAGGGGTTGAAATAGAGTCTTACTTACCTTTTATGCAGCAAGCGGACATTACGTTAATGCAGGGGTTCTATTTTGACAAACCCATGCCTTACGAGCAATTTATTGCTCGTCATATTACACGAGCCGCACGGTAACGGCACACAAAGTTTAAAAGGGCGAAGCGTACATAGCGTGTCGTGCGACTTTTCGCATAACGCTCGCCCCTAATTACGTTACTTAATGTTCGTGCTTTCGAAAATTTTATCAGCTGACGCTGCTACAAAGCCTTGGTAGCGCTTACCGTTGGGCATGTCATAACGCTGTGCAAATTCGTAAAAACAACTTGGGATGGCAATCGTTTCTGAACCAAAATCCACGTCGGCACGGTCTGCCATGGTAGACGATTGTGCTAAAAATACGTCTGGGCCGCCCTTTATCTCGCCACCAGAGGTATTAAGCACAAAGCCTGCTTCTTTCAGTAATGTGTTTACGTCACTGAGTTCATTAGTGCGTGCTAAGTGGTTTACGCTTACGGTGAAATGGTTCGCTCTAAACCCCCACGCTGCGAGCCATGCCGCATATTCAGATTCATTAAGCAACGTGTCATATTGCGCTTTGGTTACGTCCCAGTGACGGCCTGAATACAAAAAGTTGTCTGCATTGACGACGTCATCGTTCATTTGCGCCACAAGGTCGTGAATAATGGACTGTGCGTCGTCAGACAATTCGTGAACGCGCAATTCGCTAATGAATACCTTAGGTTTCGTATCATCAGCATGCTCGAAGTGCTTCGCGGTCAGTTTCTTTGCTTCAAAATCATAGTCGCCTTTTTCTTCATAACCTAATGCGAGAAAATGGGCGGCGAGCTTATCTAACGATGTTTTGTCTAACGCAAACGTTCTAAAGGCGACGTGATCATTGACGATATCGTTATTATTTTCTTTACCGGTAAGCAGCGTATGAATTTTATGTGCTGATGGCGTAATAGAAACGTAATCGTCCCACATGTTAGAAAATAACGTATCAATATTGCTATGCATAAAAGTAGGTCCTTGTTGTCGTCTACAGCGATAAGCCTGGGCTTAAAGCACCAGGTAACGTAACTTTATCTAGCTCAACAGACGCTACAGGGTATGCGCAGTAATCTGCAGCATAGAATGCGCTTGCTCTGTGATTTCCACTGTCACCAATACCGCCAAATGGCGCTGCACTGCTTGCACCAGTAATAGGGCGATTCCAGTTAACAATACCCGCACGAATGCGAGCGAAGAAATAATGATAGTCTTCTTCACTGTCGCCAAGGAAACCGGCAGAAAGGCCAAAGCTGGTGTTATTTGCTTCTTTTATCGCAGCGTCAAAATCTGTGTAGCGAATGACCTTCAGAAGTGGGCCGAAGTGCTCTTCGTCTGGTAGCGCACTTAACATGTCAGTGACATCGATAATTCCAGGTGTAGCAAACCCTTTCGTTGCATCAGGCTGGGTAAGCGGTAGCAATACCGTTGCCCCAAGTGATTCAAGTTGTTGTTGTGCACTTACCATCGCTGCTGCTGCGTTAGCTGAGATCATAGCGCCCATAAAAGGCTGCTCTTCGGCATCGTAGTCGTCAATAAGAATATTCTTAGTGACCTCTATTAATCTCGCCAATAATGCATCGCCCTTAGCGCCAGCTTGCAAGAACAAACGGCGAGCACACGTACAACGTTGTCCTGAAGTAACAAATGCTGACTGCACAATGTCATGTACGGCGGCGTCAACATTTTCCACATCTTTAACGATAAGTGGGTTATTTCCGCCCATTTCTAGTGCAAGTATCTTTCCTGGGTGTCCAGAGAACTGCTCATGCAACACTTTTCCTGTTCGAGAGCTACCTGTAAAGAATAATCCATCGATATCATTATGAGAGGCAAGTGCTTTACCGGTTTCTACTTCACCTTGAACAAGGTTCAATACGCCTTTGGGAAGACCTGCTTCATGCCATAGCTTTACCATTTCCTGAGCAACCATAGGGGTTAAATCGCTAGGTTTGAATACGATGGTGTTGCCAGCAATAAGTGCAGGGACAATATGGCCATTTGGCAGGTGGCCTGGGAAATTGTATGGCCCAAACACTGCTACTACGCCGTGCGGTTTGTGGCGAATAAAGGCTTTACCAACGGGCATTGGGTTTTCAACATTACCCGTACGCTCAAAGTACGCTTTTTCAGAAATGCCAATTTTGCCAATCATTGCGCCCACTTCTGTGGCCGTTTCCCATTCAGGCTTTCCGGTTTCTCTGGCAATAATTTTAGCAAGGTGAGCCTTGTTATCACCCAGTTTTTCGCCGTAGGCTTTAATAATCGTTAAGCGTTCTTCTACGCTCTTCATGCTCCATGAGGGTAACGCTTCGCGTGCAGCCGATATGGCATTGTCAATCTGTGCAGCAGTTGCAGATTTACCTTCCCAGATACTGACGTTTTTAGCTGGATCTATTGAGGTTAGCGGGTGACCTTCACCAGCAACCCATTCACCATTTATGTAATGTGTATGTAGCATGTAGGGTATCCTTTAATTAATCTCTGAATTTAACGGGGGCGAATCTTACTGACTCTCCCTCTTTCACGTTGAGTGCAGCAGCGGCTTGACGAGATAGCACAACGACCTGCTTCTCTTCACTCACCGCGATTTCGGTTGCCACTGCTCGGAAATCAGAAATAGAGGTGTTTATAATATAATGCGTCTGCCCTTGCGCCGCCGCGGTGTCGTCAATAACAACCGGAAGTTTCTGGCTAGATTGTGCGGTTCTAATATGGCTTAAGTTGGCTTCAACAGTAGGGCCTGCATCAAAGATGTCGACGTACCCTCTGCAGCCAAACCCTTCTTCTTCAAGAAGTTGTAGCGCTGGGCGTGTCTTGTCGTGAACCTTGCCAATTACGTCTTGCGCTTCTTTGCTCAGCAAGTTTACGTATATGGGATACTTTGGCATCAACTCGGCGATAAATACTTTATTGCCAATACCGGTTAAGTAATCGGCGGTTGGAAAGTCCATCGAGAAAAAATGGTCTTCGAGCCATTCCCAAAATGGCGAACGACCTTCTTCATCGCTTACACCACGCATTTCGGCAATAACCGTTTCCGAGAAGCGTTCACGGTGTTCCATCATAAATAAGAAACGAACTTTAGAGAGGAAACGCCCATTGAGGCCGCCTCGAGCTTGCTCACGTAGAAACAGCGTGCATATTTCTGTCACACCAGTGTAGTCATTACAAAAGGTGAGTATTTCAACCGTGTTATGAATATTGAGCTCGCGCGATGCGTGTACCACCTTGCTTAAGTGGTAATGATAAAAAGCATCATCGATGCCTACGGCTGCCTCAATTCCCGTGGTACCTACAACTTCCCCAGTGGTAGTGTCTTCCATCACAAACAGATAAGACTCATCGCCGGGGGCGGTAACGTTTTTTTGATTAAAGGCAGTTTCGGCACGCGTAATTTTGCGTTGTAACAGCTCGTCGTTAACAGGGAGCGACGTGAAGCCGATCCCTGATTCAACAGCAATATCGTATAACGCTTGATAGTCAGCCTGCTTGATTGGGCGAATTATATTCATTTCCGCTTTCTCGACAGTTAAGGAATTATTCAGCGTTTACAACAGCTGCTATTGCTCGCTCAAAGCGTGCCAAACCTTCTTTAATGTCTTCATCAGGAATAACAAGCGATGGCGCAAAACGAATAACGTTCATACCCGCAATAAGGCACATAAGATTTTCATGCGTTGCCGCAGTCATAAATTCTTTCGCACGCCCAGCGTATTTATCGTTTAGTGCGCAACCTAATAACATACCTTGTCCGCGAACTTCGCTAAATACGTTATATTTTGCGTTAATCTCGCCAAGTATTTCTCTGAACAAAGCTTCTTTCTTTAGTACGCCCTCTAACACTTCAGGCTGGTTCACAACATCTAATGCGCGCTCTGCAACAGCACAGGCTAGTGGGTTACCACCGTATGTACTGCCATGCGTTCCTGGCTTCAAGTGTTCAGCAATATCTGTAGTGGTAAGCATTGCGCCAATTGGAAAACCGCCGCCTAATGATTTTGCAGTGGTAAGAATATCCGGTGTTACACCAAGACCCATGTAAGCATATAAGTGACCAGTACGGCCAACCCCTGATTGAACTTCATCAAAAATCAAAAGAGCATTGTGCTTATCACAAAGTGCACGAACACCTTTAACAAAGTCTACATCAGGTGGAATGATGCCGCCTTCGCCCTGTAATGGCTCCATCATAACGGCACAGGTGTCGTCTGAAATAAGGGCTTCAAACGCCTCGAGATCATTGTAGTCACAATGGGTAATTGCGCCAGGTTTAGGTCCAAATCCGTCAGAATAAGCTGCTTGACCACCTACCGTTACGGTAAAGAAGGTACGGCCGTGGAACCCTTTATTAAATGCAATAATATTGTTTTTAGCTTCGCCAAACTTATCAAGTGCCCAACGGCGCGCAAGTTTAAGTGCGGCTTCATTTGCTTCTGCACCCGAGTTAGCAAAGTAAACCTTGTCGGCAAACGTTGCATCGGTAAGTTTCTTTGCTAAACGCAATGATGGCTCATTAGTAAATACATTACTTAGATGCCACAACTTATCGCCTTGCTCTTTAAGCGCGCTAACAAGCTCTGGGTGACAATGTCCAAGTACATTTACTGCAATACCGCCTGCAAAGTCGATGTACTCGACGCCATCTTGATCCCATACGCGCGAACCTTCACCACGAACAGGAACCATTCCCGCTGGGTTGTAGTTTGGCACCATAACATCATCAAATGTAGCGCGAGTTACTTTCATTTTTGTCACCTCTGCATTGGGCACCCGTCCTCACAGTAAGAGGTTTTGGGGTGCAAAAAATAATCTAATATTGCGTACAGTATGCCATTTCTATTAACAATTGTCTCGTTTGTAGTAGGCTCTAGCCCTTTATATACAAGGACTTTGGCTTAATTTGCACTAAAAGTGAATAACTATTTAGTGCTAACCAATATTCGTTAGTAATAGACTAAATTTGTGGTGCAAAGCCCATCGAAAGCAGCAGATGTAAACCTACTGTGAAATAGTGTTGTTGAGAAAATGCGCAGCATCTACGTGTTACTCGCCGCAGTGATTCCCTGCATGAATATCCAATAAAAAATTTATTGTAAATAATGAGGTTTGGTTAAAAAGTGAGCGCATTGCTGCTATTAACCACAACAATCAGTCATTCTGAAGGGAGTTAACGTGTATAAGGACTGTCGTCAGCGAGACTTAACGGCCTTGTATTTTAAACGTTTGGTATTGGGGTCGTTTTTAAAAAGGCGTCTAAGACGTCGTGACCGTATTGGGTAAGTAAAGATTCGGGATGAAATTGCACCCCCCAAATAGGTAGAGAAACATGAGAAAACGCCATTATTTCTCGTTGGTTATCGTCTGTTTCACACCATGCATCTATTTGTAAACAAGAAGGAATACTGTCGGGGGCAAGCACTAGGGAATGATAGCGAGTAACGTCGAAAGGCGAGGGTAAGTCAGCGAATAGACCAGTGTGGTCATGAAACAATGATGACACTTTGCCATGCTTTATCTCTCTTGCGCCAACGACGTCTGCGCCAAACACTTGCCCAATCGCTTGGTGGCCAAGGCACACCCCGAGAATGGGAATTTTACCTTTAAAATGATCAATAGCACTAAGGCTTATACCTGCTTCATTAGGCGAACACGGCCCTGGAGAGATCACCAAATAGTCAGGCGCTAGGGCTTCAATCTCTTCAAGCGTGATGGCATTGTTTCTGACCACTTTTACGTGACAATCTAGCTCGGTAAAATACCGTGCTAGATTGTGTGTAAACGAATCAAAGTTATCAATTAGAAGCAGCACTAATATGGCCTAGGTTTATAGGATAGAAAAAGACTAAGGTTTTCTAATAAAACCAACGGCGTCATAGACTTTTTGTAATGTTACCACGGCGCGTTCAGAGGCTTTGTGCGCGCCGTTCTTCATTACTTCATCAAGATAGGCTCTGTCTTGCCTAATCTCAGCATAGCGCTGTTGAATCGGTGATAACAACGCGACTACTGCCTCGGCAACGTCACCTTTTAAGTGACCATACATTTTATCTTCATATTCTGGCACTAACGCATCAACCGATTTGCCTGTCGATAAAGAAAGTAGGGTAAGTAAGTTCGATACGCCCGGCTTTTCCTGAGGGTTGAAGTAAATATTGGCCTGTTCGTCAGAATCTGTCACCGCACGCTTAATTTTTTTCGTCAGCTTTTTCGTATCTTCAAGCAAGCCAATAAAATTGTTCGGATTGTTATCAGACTTAGACATTTTCTTTTCAGGTTCCTGAAGGCTCATAATGCGTGCGCCGAACTCAGGAATATAAGGATCAGGTAGACGAAATACATCACCGTAAAGATTATTCATACGGGTAGCGATGTCACGTGTAAGCTCTAAGTGCTGCTTTTGATCTTCCCCAACAGGAACTTTATCAGCTTGATACAACAAGATGTCCGCAGCTTGCAACACCGGGTAACTGTATAGGCCTACATTGATATTACTTTCGTTTTTCGCAGATTTATCTTTGAACTGCGTCATACGATTTAGCTCACCCATTTGGGTGTAACAATTTAATATCCACGAAAGCTGTGCATGCTCTGGCACATGAGACTGCACAAAAAGGGTGCTCTTTTGTGGGTCGATGCCACACGCTAAATAAAGGGCAAGGCCATCTAAGCATGCTTCAAAGAGTTGCTTAGGGTCTTGTCTAACGGTAATCGCATGCAAATCAACGAGCATATAGAGACAGTCATGGTCATCCTGCATAGAGACCCACTGTTTCAGTGCACCCATATAATTACCTAGGGTCAATTGCCCTGAAGGCTGACAGCCGCTTAATACAATGGGTTTGTTACTCATAGTGCTTACCTGTAGTGATTCAATAGTGTTATGTTTTAAAGGTGAGACAATTGTGCGCGCATATCATCAATCACTGCGCGGTAGTCGTCGTTTGAAAAAATAGCCGAACCTGCAACAAACATATCTGCGCCCGCTTCCGCAATGTCGCGAATATTATCGACTTTAACGCCACCGTCAATTTCTATCCTGATATCTTGTCCGCTTGCGATGACGCGCTGTTTCACTTGGCGTATCTTATCTAAAGTAGTAGGAATAAACTTCTGTCCGCCAAACCCCGGGTTCACAGACATAAGAAGAATGTGGTGCAGTTTATCCATGACGTGATCTAAGCAATGTAATGAAGTCGCCGGGTTAAGTACTAAACCAGGTTTACAACCTTCGTCAATGATAAGCTGTAATGAACGGTCGACATGCTCTGACGCTTCAGGATGAAAACTAATATAGGACGCGCCTGCTTGCGCAAACTTGCTAATAAGATCATCAACCGGCTTTACCATCAAGTGAACATCGATAGGTGCGGTAATTCCATACTTTCTTAACGCTTCACAAATCATCGGTCCAAACGTTAAATTTGGTACATAGTGATTGTCCATCACGTCAAAGTGTACGACATCAGCGCCCGCATTCAGCACTTTTTCTACATCTTCGCCGAGTCTTGCAAAATCGGCTGACAGAATGGATGGCGCAATTAAAAACGGTTTCATGATGTGTCCCTTAATAACGTGCTTATTAGCTATTGCTAAAAATGAATCCGGAGTGTAGCGAAATCTCGGGCATGAAAAAAGCGAAAGCCTACGATTGTGCTTAGCTTTTTCGTTTTGGCTCATCCAAATAGACAATGGCCATGATGGCGCAAACTATCATATCGGCCTGCGCTATTTTGGGGAGCGCGCGTTATCATGGTGCATTTTTATGCACGCCATGTGCATTCTTAGTTATCTTCAATTTTTTTAATTTATATGGAAGTCTATATTTTTCAGTATCTTACTCGTCATTTTTCTCTTTTGGCAAAAGCTGGGTAAATGGGCATCGCTTTTGCGTAGTAGTGTTTAAACATAAGAATAATTAGACAGAAAAATCTAAATACAAATTAAAACACTACTGGAGAACACACATGAACGCATCAATGAAGAAAACGGTACTAGCCGTTGCGCTGACATCTGCTACATTACTGGCGTCTGCGCCTTCTTATGCTGAGCTTACTGCTAACGCAAGCGTAACAAGCAACTATATTTGGCGTGGTTTAACACAAACTACCAACGATGCTGCGGTACAAGGTGGCATAGATTACGCCCACGAAGGCGGTTTCTATGCAGGTACATGGGTATCGAATGTAAACTACGGTGCAGACGATGTGTACTCATACGAGCACGACGTTTACTTTGGTTTCTCGGGTGAATCTGGTGATATTGCTTACGATTTCGGTTACTTGTACTACAACTACGACGACGAAGCTAACTTTGACTTCGCAGAAGTGTACGGTTCACTTGGCTACGGCGGTTTAAGCGCAACACTTTCATTGCTTGCACACACAGAAGCAGATGAAGGCGAAGGTCGCGACTACGGGTTTGGTAAAGCATCGTATTTGTCAGTTGACTACGGCATGCCAGTTTTTAACGGCGCAGAGCTTGGGCTTCATGTAGGTTACCATCAGGGTGATTTTGCAGAAGACTTCAATGGCGTACCAGATGGCTATGCAGATTGGGGTATTTCATTATCAAAAGACGGCTTTAGTTTTGCTGTAACTGGTACTGACCTTGATGATTCGGGCGCTGACGCATACGATAACGACTCAGTGAAGTTTGCGGTAAGTTACTCAATCGACTTCGAGTTATAAGTTATTGCCTAATAAGGTTTTTTATAGCTAATTGTAAAGCCCAAAGTAAGTACTTTGGGTTTTTTATTTTTCCCCTTGTCCAAATTAATAATAGGGTTATAATGAGGCTATATTTTAATCGAATACACAGGTTTTCAGGATGAAAATACTCCCTATTTGTGCAGTAATCAGCGCCGTTGCTCTTTCCGGTATTACGCTGTTGTCTCGTGCTGACTCTGGGTTGTCTGTGTGTGAGTTTCAGCCAGTAACTACCTTTAACCCGAAGCTACCTGCTAGTCACATTCAAAATCAATGTGCTCGCTACAAAGACGGCGTTGAAGAAGTAAGTTGGTTGTCATGGCTTGCTGGCAAATCGCCTTCATTTCAATTTCATTTCCTCGATTTACTAGAATTACTGCATAGTGATGATGCTAGCAGTGACTTTTCACAACCAACAAAAGACGCGTAGTAATGCAAGCGCAATCGGGTACCAGCTTTTGGTCCGTTGTAGGCAGTGTGTTAGCGAGTCTGTTTGGTGTTCAAAGCCAAAAAAACTATGAGCGAGACTTCACGAAAGGAACATTCATTAGTTTTGCTGTATTTGGCGTTATTTTTGTCGTGCTGTTTGTGATTGGTTTAATGACGTTTGTCAAATGGTACGCGGGCGTTTAAAAGCTACTTTGCTTTTACGTGCTTAACTCTTCTTTGCCCCCGTGTTGACGGTCTCTTACTTGTCGCTTTTACTCTTAGCTTAGTTTCATTTGCCTCGAACAACGCAAGAATTTCACTGACTGGTTTTCTATTCGCCCCATTTTGGCTAATCGAGCGTTTTACCGACAGCATTGAGATGTCAGCACCGACATAGAGGTTCCTTGTCAGCGGCAGGTCATGATTAGAAATTAATACGGGAATGCCTCGCTTGCTCGATGTATCAATAGCGAGCTCAGCAAGGGCGACCTGTGAATCCTGACCAAAACTATGGGATGCATAGCTTGTGAATGCAGCGGTTTTGCTTAACGGTGCGTAAGGGGGGTCACAATAAATCACATTACCTTTTCTGGCCCGGGTAAATACTTGCTCGAAAGGGAGGCAGGTAAACGTCGCTTTTTGTGATTTCTCTGAGAAGAAAAACATTTCATGCTCAGGGAAGTACGGTTTTTTGTAGCGCCCGAAAGGTACATTGAACTTACCCGATAGACTATATCGACAAAGCCCGTTGTAGCCGTGCCTATTCAAATACAAGAATAAGATGGCTCGGTAATATTCATCTTGTGTAGCGTTAAACTCTTCCCTCAATGCATAGTACATACTCTCTTCGTTGCGCTTGGCGCAGAAAAAGTCTTTAGCATCGTGGATGAGCGCGTCAGGCTGGGCTTTCAAGAAATTGTACAGGTTAATCAAGTCAGGGTTTATATCGTTGAGCAAATAGCGTTTGTACTGAGTGTTTAAAAACACTGAACCCGCGCCGACAAACGGTTCAATGAGTTTGTTCGCTTGGGGTAATCTTGCTTGAATATGCTCAACCAAGCTGTACTTGCCACCCGCCCACTTTAAAAATGCGCGGTTCTTTTTTTGCGTCATGCGTTAATGTTACTACCTGAACGGAGCCTGTTGGTGAACGCTCCGATTATTGCCGTACCCGGTGCATTATGAAGTAATGACGATAATGAAAGAGCAAGCGCCACACTAAACGTAGATTGTAACTTTCATCGTATCGGGCGACAACCGGCAAACGCAAAGCATTCAAATTTTATTGTTATATGTGTCGTTTTCGTGCGAAACATACACAATACGTAAGGCTTTACTTGCTTTTAATTACGTCTCTATCGCGATAATGCCAAACGTTATTGTTCTGACAGCTCTTTAATCACTTGTGCACCAGATTTTATAAATGCATCATTTTTGCCCGGATAGCTTGGGAGTGATTGGATAGCATCGCGAGCCTCGCCCTGAGATGAAAAGGGTTGATGAAAAATGATAACGTGCCAATCTCCGCCGTATCGTTGGGTAGTATACACACGAGTGACATCGGTCAGTTGATAGTCGGCAATGAACTCGTTAACAACGGATTTATCTTTCATAGCAACCAGCTGAATAACAAACTGCGCCGGTGTTATCCAAGGCGCTTGCGGCTCACTGATAGTTGTCATCGAGTTGGGAGTATCAGCATCAGAGGGCAATACAGATGTATTTGGGGTTTCAACGACATTCAGCACGGGCGCTTGTTCTGCCATAGGCTTAGGCTGTTGCACTGTGGTAGTCGATGTCACAGCGTCGGTGGTATCTTCAAGGTTGTTATTTTCAACGGGGGTATTATTGTCCTGCGTATTGTTTCTGGCACTTTCAAGCGCGCCTTGCCAGTCAGTCACGAGTGCATCGGCGCCTTGTTGGTTTGGTGTGACGTCGATAGCAGAAGTACTGCTATTGCTGGACTGCTGCGGTTCTATGCTTGGTGTCTCAGCGTCACCGTTAATATCATCCTCAAGCGCAGCAATTTTGTCATACGCTGAGCCAGGCGCTACCGTTAGGCTTTCACCTCCCGTCTCCTCGCCATCAATGGGCTCAAATAACGAAGAAATTTGACCGCCATACTGCCACGTTACCAAGCCTACAAAAGTAAGTACAAACACCGTTAGCAACGACAACATAATAGCTTTCGACTTGAGGGGATTCGACGGTCTATCTTGAATGACTAACGCTTTACGCTTGTCCAAATGTGCTTGAAATGCCTCGCGTCGTTCAGCAATCATTTTATCTAACGTTGACGAAGGTGGATAAAGCGCTGCATCGGCATTCACTGATTGACTACTAATTAGAAGTGGCGTGTCATTGTTTTTAGCAGGAAGCCACTGCTTTGCACTTTCGGCCCACCGACTATCACCGAAAAGAAGCACATTTAAGTGCTGCTTATTTCCGGCTTGTCTACTTTGTAGTACCACATCCCAAAGCTCTTGCAGTAGGGTGTCTGAAATAAACTGTGCTTGCGTAATGGCAAGTAAAATCGGGCCTTCGTGTTGGTTTAAAGGACTAAGAAGCTCACGTAAAGGTCGAACATAGCTGCCTACAACCTGACCAAGTAGTTGCCTACAAAGTTGTCGGCGATAATCTGAAATATCCATACCTTCTTGAGCAGTAAGGTAAGCAATTTCTGTATCATCATGTTGTTGGAATACAAACGCGTCGAGGGTTTTCTGTTGCTCTGCAATAGAGTCACCGCTGACAAATATCAGCTGAGATGAATAATTAACAAGATATTCAAGCCGCTCATGCAATTCACTGTGCATGGGTTTTTCTTTTATTCATGGCGTTCACTACCTGCTAGCAAACCTATGGACAAGGGCAACAATGTGGGCGTTGCCCGGCTTTTCTCTATAGGTTAGGACAATATAGTCGTTAGGATATCGTCCGTAACGGATTTTGTAACAACAGCAGAGCCAATCGATTGCGGAAGTACAAAGCGAATTTGACCAGCTTCAACTTTTTTATCACGCTTCATGTGTTTCATATAGTCACTTTTACCCATCGACGATGGCCCTTCTACAGGAAGCGAAAATACGTTAAACAAGGCTTTCACACGTTGAGTTTCTGACGGTGTCATCCATTCAAGCTGTTCTGCAGCCAAACAAGCAATCACAGTACCAGCTGCAACAGCTTCACCATGAAGCCAGTTTCCATAACCTTGTTCTGCTTCAATCGCGTGGCCGAAAGTGTGACCAAGATTTAGGATGGCTCTTAACCCTCCCTCTCGCTCATCTTTGGCAACAACGTCTGCTTTAATGGTGCAACAACGATGAATAGCGGTAGAAGTAATGCCATCATCAAGCGCTTTTAAAGCCTGGGCATGTTGTTCAAGCCAGTTGAAAAAATCGCTGTCATATATAATGCCGTACTTCACCACCTCTGCCATCCCTGCAGCAAACTCTCTTTCAGGTAATGTAGACAATGTTGTGGTATCGATGGCAACAAAAACCGGTTGGTAGAACGCCCCTATCATGTTTTTACCAAGAGGATGATTGACGGCGGTTTTTCCACCTACCGATGAGTCCACTTGAGATAGCAGTGTTGTAGGGACTTGGATAAACGGTACGCCCCGTTGATAGGTTGCCGCAACAAACCCACATAAATCGCCAATAACACCGCCGCCAAGTGCGATAAGCGTAGTATCACGCGCGGCATTGAGTTCTAGTAGGCGTGTCATGACCACGTTGAATTGTTCAAGGCTTTTATACTGTTCGCCATCAGGAAGAATGATGGTTTCTACCTGAACGTCACCGCATGCCTGTATGGCCCTTTCTAAATAAAGTGGCGCCACGGTTTCATTAGTAATGACTACCGCAAGAGGACCTTTAATATAAGATCTAAAAAGGCCAGATTGCGAAAGCAAGCCGGCCTCTATCTGTATTGGATAGCTACGATCGCCAAGTTCCACAGTTAAGGTTGACATGGGCGTAGCACCTCCATTTACATATTAAATTTTATAAACCAATCTTACCGATAATCTGATTTGCAACCGCACGAGCAGATTGGTCATCAGTATCTACAACATAGTCAGCAACTTCTTCATACATAGGGTTGCGCGACTCTGCAAGGTCGCGAAGTACCTGCTCTGGGTCACTATTTTGAAGTAATGGGCGACGTTTGTCTCGTTGTGTACGCGCAACTTGCTTATCGATGGTTGTTTGAAGATAAACAACAATGCCGCGGGCAGATAAACGATTGCGAACAGCTTTTGTGACAATAGAGCCACCGCCTGTTGCAAGCACTATACCTTGCTTGTCTGTCAAATCATTAATAACGTCTTCTTCGCGCTTGCGGAATCCGTCTTCGCCTTCAAGGTCGAAGATCCAGGCAATATCAGCACCAGTACGGCGCTCGATTTCCTGATCAGAATCGTAGAAGTCTAGGTGAAGTTCGTCTGCTAGGTGTCTACCAATTGTGCTTTTGCCAGCACCCATTGGGCCAACCAAAAAGATATTACGTTTTTCAGCCATATTTGCTTATATCACAACTTAATCATGTTAGGGGCATGAACTGTTGTCTTACCAGCCTACCCATTGACTCGTGCCTATTCAATGTCCAATAAGCACTACTCCTTAAACCTCGTTAAAATTTCGAGGCGGGGATTATCTCAGTTTCATGCAAGGCTATGCAAGTGTTGTTGCCAACAAATAGCGCATACATGTAAATTTGCATGAAAAAAACTGAAATGAGAGGGATTATGCGCATGAAAAACGCATAATCCAGAGTGAATGAATAAACTTAGGGGCGCTCTGTAGTTATTTTTGGCGTTACAAAAATGAGTAACTCACGCTTTTGTTGTAACTGAGAGGTGTTTCTGAACAATGCACCTACCAGCGGCAGATCGCCAAACAAGGGAACCTTCGTTACGCCATCAGAACTGGTTTGCTGGAAAATACCGCCAAGTACAATTGTTTCTCCGTTATCTACCAATACTTGGGTTTTTATCTCTTGTGTGTCAATGGCTACGGCGTCGCCCGTCGAGGTAGATACTGTCTCACCCCGTGTATCTTGCGTTACCACCAAATCCAGAATAATACGATTATCAGGTGTAATGTGTGGCGTGACTTTTAAAGACAACACCGCCTTTTTAAATTCTACTGATGTTGCGCCGCTTGATGTGGCTTGAACATAGGGGATTTCAGTCCCTTGTTCTATATACGCTTCCTGTTGGTTGGCAACAGTAATGCGAGGACTGGCAATAATTTCACCTTTGTTTTCAGACTCAAGTGCAGATAGTTCTAAATCAAGGATGGTTCCATCAACCAAACTTGCCACTTGAAAACCAATGGTGCCCGCTGCGCTGGTAACCGGAAGGTTTACGTTCAACCTGTCAGTAATACTTGGAACTGTGCCGCCAGCAATAGTGTTAGCCCCTTCGATGCTGCCTGAAACGCCGTTGTCATCTTGTTTATCGCTAAAGCCCCAGCGTACGCCAAGCTGCTCATCTACGTTATCTAGCACCGTTACCATTCTACTTTCTATCAAAACTTGTTTAACCGGTACGTCAAGTGCGTCAATCATTTTGCGCGCTTCATCGATAGAAGGCAGTGTATCGCGAATAAGTAGTGTATTAGTTCGCTCATCAACGGTAACTGCGCCTCGCTCTGATAAAATACCGCCATCTGTGGATTTTAGTATGGTGGCCAGCGACGCGGCCTTTGCGTAGTTAATGGCAATATTTACTGTTTGAAGAGGGGCTAAGTCTGAGACTTGCTTTTTAGATTGCAGCGCTTGTGTTTCTCTAGCGGCAAGCTCTTCTTGTGGTGCAATCAATAAGATATTGCCATCAAGACGCTTATCTAAGCCTTTAACCCGCAAGATCATTTCAAGTGCCTGATCCCATGGAACGCCAGAAAGGCTAATCGTAACATTGCCAGTTACTGTGTCAGTAGTAACTAAATTAAAGCCATTGACCTGTGCGATAATTTGTAAAACTTGGCGAACCGGTACATCTTGAAAATCAAGGGAAATAGGCTCACCTTGGTATTTGCTTTTCGCGGCAAGTTCTTCCTGAGCCGCTTCACTCATAGGTTCTATTTCAATCGATAAAATATCGTTTTCTATATTGTGACGAGCAAGAACATTACCCTCGTAACGCACTTCAATACGCACATCATTACCATCTTGAAAAGTCTCGATGGCTGACACTGGTGTGGCAAATTCAACTACATTAAGTTCAACTAATTGGTCATCAGCTAAGACGGTGTTTTCTAACGTCACCGTCACTTTCCCTTGTGACTCAACAAGCTGAGGAGAAGGTTTTTTGCCGCTAAAGGTTACCGTAGTAATACCCGTGCGGTTAGCATTACGGGTAAAGTCGATATGGGTAACATCAGTGATGCTTTCGGCCTGTTTCGTCGCATCTGGATCGAACAAAACGTTTTCTTGCGCATTCGCTGAAGAAGTAAAAAACGGCACTGCACAGAGCACTGCTAAGATACCGGTAAGCCAGTACAATCGCGAAGTACGGCGATTAAGGGACTTATTAAAAATATAACGCTCAGCCATTGTCTTACTCTCCTGACGTTGATGCGGTGACCAACGTGGTATCTTTCTGTTGCCAGCAACCTGCGCCATCAGGTATTAGCTGCTCAATTGTAATTGAATTTTTTGTTATGGTTGTCACTTTACCGTAGAACAGGCCTATTCGACTCCCACGTTTAATTTTGTGCAGCTTTCCGTCGTTACTGCGTATTAATGCCCATTGCACACCATTGCTTTTGTAATTGCCGGTAAGGGTAAGTGCATCTAGGCCATAACTTTCAAGCTTCTGTTTGGCACGCTGGAAGTCGGGTTGCATACAGTTCGCTTGACGGGCTTGAGTAACCGGTGCGGTTTTATCTTTAGGCTTCATAAAAGGGCTGCGCAGATCCTGAGCGCTGTAGGTAAACGGAGGATGACTTTCAAACTCCGGGTACGGCTCAATTCTTACTACGGCAGTATTTTTTATATTTTCAGTGTAGCCATGCAGATCGTCAAGCTTAGGAGAACAGCCACTTACAAGCAACATCAAAAGCAATAACCCTATAATACGCATTATGGCTTCTCCGTTACTTTTAACGAGCTATTTTCCGATCGATAGGTCTTGGCTTGTAATTTCAATGACAGCGTATTGCCGTTGCGTGCTAAATCAAAATCGTGAAGCGTAACAATACGTGGTAAATCAGCTACCTTTGAAACAAATTCGCCAAAGTTATGGTAACCACCACTTACTTCCATCTCGATAGGGAGTTCAGTATAAAATTCTTTTGGAATTTCTTGCTGCCAGTTTAGCAATTCAAAAGTAAGCCCTGACGTTGTGCCTCCATAGGTAATGTCATCAAGTAGCCCAGGCGTTTCATTGCTCGTAGGCAAGCTTTTAAGCATACTCGAAAAGTCTTTTTCTATGCGCGCTAACTGCTCTTTATATGCTTCAAGGTTAACCGCAATACGGTATTTCGCTTCAAACTGCAATTTAAGCTCTTGCTCTTTTAGTTCAGCCGCATCGAGAATCGGCAACTTGGGACTAACAAGCAGGTAATAGCTAAGTGCACCAATAACAATTGCCACAAACGCGGCGACAACAATACGTATCTCTTTCGGCCAAATTGCAATTTGCTCAAAATCGAGTTCGTTCAGTTCTTTTAGTTTTGATACGTCAAATTTCATTAGTTGCTTACTCCATCACTCGCTTTTCCCAAAGGCGCAACGGTAGGGCTTATTAAAAACGTTAACGTAAAGCTGCTAATGGCGCGGGCAGATGCGCTATCTGATTTTATCGATGACAGTTCTGCCGACACAAAGACTTCAGAGGCATCAAGTGAACGCATAAAGTCAGATAAATGGTTATTAGAATCACTAATGCCTTCTATTTCTATGCTATTGCCTACGCGTTTCATGCTCTCAAAAGCCACGCCTTGCGGTACAAGTTTGGCAAGTTCGTTAAAGACAACAGGGGCGACATTACGGCTGGCTTGCAGTTGTTCAATGAGTGCCATTCTTTGTTCAATCGCACTTTTACTGTCTTTCACTTTTTGGATTTCTGCTATCTGCGCGTCAAGTAAGGCAATTTCGGTCGTAAGAAACTGGTTACGAGAGTTTTGATTGCTAATCTGTTGATCGATGGCTTGACCTACAAACCAAAACGCCAAGCCCACGATTGCCGCAACTGCTAATAACCCCATTAAGTATTGCTGTTTCTGGAACTGACGCTGCTTTTCGCGCCAAGGGAGTAGGTTTATATGTGCCACGGTGAAAAGCTCCTACTTGCTAGGCCTGCGGCTATCGTTAGCTGCGGAGCAATGGTTTCAAGCCTGTCGGTATCGAGTTTAGGGTTAATGGTTAACCCCTTAAACGGATTAAATATTTCTATTTCAATACCAAGGTCTTGCTGCAAAATATCGACAAGGGGCGCTATGGTTGCAGCGCCACCTGAGAGTAAAATTTTCTCGGGGCGTGTCGCATGTAGCGTACTGACATACATTTGTAATGCACGGTTAATATTCTGTTGAAGGTTCGCTGCAAATATCGGTAATGCGTCTTCTGTCCATGACGCTGGAAGCGTCCCGTCTAACAGTTGGGTTTCTGCGTCATCTCGTTCAAGCATATGAATGGCACTGATATCGCTAACCAGTTGATTAAGGCCAAATGCATGCTCTTTATTGTAAATGACACTCCCATTCTTCCATACACAAATTTGCAGTAACGATGCGCCTACATTAACACTGCATATTGATGTATCTTCACTCACCTCGCCATAAAAATAGTCAATGGCATTGCCCATGGCGTAGTTTTCTACGTCAACTATCTTAGGTTCAAAGTTTGCTTCCCTTGCAAGCAACAAGCGGCTGTCAACAAGGTCTTTATGGGCAGCGGTCAACAATACGTTCACTTTTCCGGTATGCGTAGTACTGGGGCCGAGTTCTTCAAAGTCTAAATAAACTTCTTCAAGAGGGTATGGAATGAGGCTGTCTGCTTCAATTTCAATTTGTGTTTCGAGTTCAAAATCGTTCTGATCTGGGTCCATGTAAACAACTTTGCTGATTACTGAGGTACCAGCAACGGCAATGTTTGCCTGCTTTAGTTTTGTTTTTAAGCTTTTACGAACTTTTTTCAGTGCAACGCTGACCGCTTCATAATCTTTCACTTCTCGTTCAGAGAAGGCAGCCTTCTTTATAGGCTCGCACGCGAACGCCTGCAACACATATCCTTTATCGGATTGCTCTAATAATACCGCTTTTATTTGACGCGTGCCTATATCTAATCCCACAATGGGGGGCAGCTTTTTTTTGAACAGCGATTTCATCTAATTAAGTGTCCAGTTTCAAAATTATTAGCGTGAAAATACAATATTACTCAATATTTTTTATGTTTAGGGTTCTATTGATAACACATACGTATGAAAATATACGACATTTCAACGAAAATGCCTTGGTATCCTTGAACAGTGAAGTACTTTAAACCTTTTATTTTATTCGTCTTACTTTCTGGCCTGCTCGGTAGCGCTGCGCTTGTAGGTATTTATTTTTATATCAAACCCGACCTACCCAGTGTCACTGTCCTTAAGGATGTTCGTCTGCAAACACCAATGCAGATTTACACCAAGGACGGAAAACTTATTTCCCAGTATGGAGTTAAACGGCGGATACCGGTAAAACTTGAGGATGTTCCTCAAGATCTTATTAACGCCATACTCGCCACCGAAGACAGTCGCTTCTACGATCATTACGGTATTGACCCTATAGGTATTGTTCGCGCCGCCGTCAGCCTTATTCTTACGGGTGAAAAGAAACAGGGCGCCAGTACCCTAACCATGCAGCTCGCCCGAGGTTTTTTCTTATCACGGGAAAAAACGTATATACGCAAAGTAAAAGAGATTTTTATAGCTTTGCATATGGAACGTGTCCTCACTAAAGACGAAATACTCGCGTTATACCTCAATAAAATTGAACTGGGCCACCGTTCATTCGGTTTTGGGGCGGCAGCTCAGGTGTATTACGGCACCACGCTTAATAACTTAACATTAGCACAGATGGCTACAATTGCAGGTTTGCCAAAAGCGCCGTCGGTACTGAACCCGATAAGTGGCCCAGAACGCTCTCTTGAACGACGCCGGGTGGTGTTATTGCGCATGTTAGATGAGGAGTACATTACACGCGCTCAGTTTGATGAGGCCGCCGGTGCGCCGATTACTGCGCGTAAGCATGGCGCCGAAATAGAAGTCGATGCGCCTTATTTAGCTGATATTGTTTACAACGAAATGGTAGAAACGTACGGCAAAGAAGAAGCTGAAACAGGCGGGTATCAAGTATACGCAACGGCAATGTCTGACACGCAACTGTCTGCGCAACATGCAGTTGTACGTAATCTTCATGATTACGATGAAAGACATGGTTATAAAGGCCCGTTAGGCTATTTGTGGAACGAACCACAAGACGAACAAATAACACCCGCAACACGTACTTCGATGATGGCATTATCTGTTGCCTCAAAAGCAACGCGTGATGACTGGGATAAAAGCGAAATTATGTCTGAGCTTGCCCGCGTACCTTATATTAAACCTCTTGTGCCTGCGGTTGTCGAAACCGTTGAAGAACAGTCTATTACCGTATTAGATGCCGATGGAGTATCACGGGTTATTTCATGGGACGGCTTAGATTGGGCGCGCATGTATATTACCGATTTCAGGCAGGGCAATGAACCGACAATCGCATCGGACATTACCCAAGAAGGAGCAATTATTTACATACGCGAGCAAGAGGAACAATGGCGTATTGCGCAGATGCCAGAGGTAAGCGGTGCGTTTATCGCGCTTAACCCGCTTAATGGCGCAGTAGAGGCTGTTGTAGGAGGTTACAGTTTTTACCAAAGCCAATTTAACCGAGCGACACAAGCAAAGCGTCAGGTTGGCTCAAACATAAAACCGTTTGTGTATTCTGCAGCGCTAGATAGCGGTTATACACTGGCTTCTATTATAAATGACGCGCCTATCAATCAATGGAATGCAGCAACAGGTGTAGCATGGCGGCCACAAAATTCTCCTGCAGAATATGACGGGCCAATAAGAATGCGAAAAGCCTTAGGTAAATCAAAAAACGTAGTGTCTGTACGCTTATTAAGAGGGGTGGGGTTAAGAAAAACCGCAGACTATCTTACTCGCTTTGGTTTTAACCCTGACGATATTCCGTTAGATGAAACCGTGTCGCTTGGCTCTAGCTCTCATACCCCCCTTGAAGTGGCTCGTGGAATGGCCGTTATCGCGAATGGTGGTTATCTCGTTAACCCGCATTTCATCAGTAAAGTGTTAGACGAGCAGGGCACCGAGTTGTGGCGCGCAAATCCAGTATGGGCATGCGAAAAGTGTGAGCGAGGTAAAGCGCGCATTGAAGATGAAGATATTGAGCAGGAGGGCGCTGAACAATATGGCGATGAGAGTCATGATGCTGATATCGAGGCGTTGCTTGCTGCAGAGCTCAATAAAGAAGTATTGCTTGACGGTGAAGAAGCGCAAGAGAAGATATTTGCCCCTCACGTTATTACAACGCAGAATGCCTTTTTGGTTGGTGAGATGATGCGAACAGGGGTAAGAGCAAATGGGAACTGGAGTAAAAAGACATACTGGTTAGGCACTGGGTGGCGTGCTCGCAATATTCTGCAACGTACCGACATTGCGGGTAAGACAGGTACCACTAACGACTCTCGCGATACATGGTTTAGCGGGTTCCATCGAGATATCGTCGCCACGGCCTGGGTAGGCTTTGATGATATGAGCCGTCAACTTGGTCGTGCAACGCGTAATCAAAACCTCGTTAATCGCAACCCTGAAAAATATAACTGGATAGGCAATGGGCTTGTTGGTACTGAAGATGGTGCAAAAGCAGCAGGCCCTGCATGGATACGATTTATGCAAGATGCACTTGCACAAAAGCCTTATTCGCCTATTCAAGTACCCGAAAACATCGTGCGTGTTCGCATTGATCGTACCAGTGGAAAGTTGACCCGCAGGACAGACCATACGACACTATTCGAATACTTCCTACAAGGAACCGAACCAACAACGTACGTTCGAGATGAAAATGTTGTTGATCCTGCAGAGGAAGAACAAAAAACAGCACCTGAACCTGAAGAGATATTTTAAGTATAAAAAGGCGTCTGCGGACGCCACTTTTGGTTGATGTGATTGATTGCCTGAAAATAAAATCGGAAACCCCATGTCAGAAGATTTACAGCAATATCTTTATATTCCTCACTCTGGCCCTTCATTGCTAGAGACACCCCTGCTTAATAAGGGAAGTGCATTCAATGCACGCGAGCGTGCTGCCTTTAACCTCACCGGGCTGGTTCCGCCTCGCTATGAAACCATTGAAGAGCAAGTTGAACGTGCTTACATGCAATATTGCAGTTTCGATGAGGCATTGAATAAACATATTTATCTACGTGCTATTCAAGATAATAATGAAACCTTGTTCTATCGCCTAATACAAAAACATATCGATGAGATGATGCCAATCATCTACACCCCGACAGTAGGCGATGCGTGTGAACAGTTTTCAGATATATACCGCAGTTCGCGCGGGCTATTCGTTTCATATGAAGAGCGTCATCAGTTAGACGATATTGTTCGTAATGCCACGAAGCGCAAGGTTAAAGTGATTGTAGTGACCGATGGCGAGCGTATTCTGGGCCTTGGAGACCAGGGTATAGGGGGAATGGGTATTCCTATTGGAAAGTTATCCTTGTACACCGCATGTGGAGGAATAAGCCCAGCCTATACCTTACCTGTCATGCTGGATGTGGGAACCAATAACGAGAAGCTTCTGAATGACCCCATGTATATGGGAGCGCGTCACCCACGTATTGGGCAAGAAGAGTACGATGAATTTGTTGATATGTTCATTCAGGCAGTGAAGCGCAGGTGGCCTGAGGTCATGATTCAATTTGAAGACTTTGCGCAACCCAACGCCATGCCTTTACTTAATCGTTATCGCAATGAAGTTTGCTGTTTTAACGATGATATTCAAGGTACTGCTGCTGTAACACTCGGTACGATTTTAGCGGCATGTCGCACTAAGCAGCAAAAGCTGTCAGATATGAAAGTGGTGTTTGTCGGCTCAGGTTCAGCGGGATGTGGAATTGCTGAAATGTTAATTCAGCAGATGGTTTTTGAAGGGATTAGCGACGAGCAAGCACGCAAACAAGTGTTTATGATTGACCGTTTTGGGTTGCTTACCGAGGGTATGGAAGGGCTTCGTGACTTCCAACAGGCGCTGCAACAAAAAGTAAGTGACCTAAGTGAATGGACGTTCAGTGGCGATTACGCATCGTTACTTGATGTAATGCACTGCGCGCAACCCGATATTCTTATTGGCGTGTCAGGACAGCCGGGATTATTCACCGAGCAAGTGATTCGCGCAATGAAACAAAACTGCGAATTGCCTATCATCTTTCCATTGAGCAACCCTTCACGACAAGTTGAAGCCCGCCCGGAGCAGGTTATTGAATGGACCGACGGCCAAGTGGTTATTGCCACCGGTAGCCCGTTTAAACCAGTAGAATATAACGGCCACGTGTATCCAATTGCACAGTGCAATAACTCTTATATTTTCCCTGGGATTGGTTTAGGCGTAGTCGCGTCGAAAGCGAAGCTGATTAGCGACGAAATGTTAATGGCTGCGAGTAATGCACTTGCCGATGCGTCACCGCTGGTGGTTACGGGAGAAGGGTCATTGCTGCCGCCGCTAAGTGGTATCGCTGAGTTAAGCCGCAAGATTGCATTCGCGGTGGGCAAAGTGGCCATGCAGCAAGGGCTTGCACTAGAAATGACAGACGATGCGTTACAACAATGTATTGAGCGTCACTTTTGGAAAGCGGAATACCGCCCCTACAAGCGGGTCAGCATTTAGTTTTCATCTTGTAAGAAAAAAGCAGGCTTTTTAGCCTGCTTTTTTTGTGTCTCATTATAGTGAGTAAAAAGGTGTTGCTGATTGGTAACGTTTTCAAACTGAAACGAAACTATATCTTTACCGGAATTTACTAAAATGTTGATTTAATTGGTTTTTATTTTTTGGCATGAAGTTTGATTGTATTCTTTTCAATGGACTGAGAATGAAAGGAAAACACAATGCAACAACATGAACAAACATCTACAAAAGCAACGTCTTCACAGTGCAAACCGCTTAGGCGCTCATTCTCTACTTCCATACTTATTGCCGCGCTCAAATCATTGAGTAAGTCATAACGTAACGGCACATCTTTTTAAACAATGCGGGCTTCTTGCATGTGCATTGTTCTCCCAGTTTGCGGGCAAAGGACTGCTCGCCTTTTAATTTAATGGCTAAAGATTCCCCCACCAGACCGACCACATCGTTTACCTGTCACTCTTAATGCCAATTGGCGTGCTAAATCGTGATTCTGTCGATGATGGTGAGCAATAAGGCTTTAATTGTCGTTCTGTTATACCTATACCCAATAATATTGCAAAACATTAAGGAGCAAGGATGAGTAAACAAGAAAGCTATACGCCACCAAAAGTATGGTCGCAAGATGAGGGCGACGGTAACAAATGGGCCAGCATTAATCGCCCTGTTTCGGGCGCAACGCATGAAAAAGAGCGTGAGGCCGGTGAACATGGTTTGCAATTGTATTCTTTAGCCACGCCTAACGGTCAAAAAGTTACCATCATGCTTGAAGAGCTGCTAGAGGCTGGCTTTCAAGAGGCTGAATATGACGCTTGGTTAGTGAATATTGGCGAAGGTGAACAGTTCTCTTCGGGGTTTGTCGATGTTAACCCTAATAGTAAAATACCAGCCCTTGTCGACACCACAACAACGCCTGAAACAAAACTGTTTGAGTCTGGCTCGATACTGGTTTATTTGGCTGAGAAGTTCAACGCGTTTATCCCAAGCGACAGTAAAGCGAAAGCAGAATGTTTTAATTGGTTGTTTTGGCAAGTAGGGTCGGCGCCATTCCTTGGTGGTGGCTTCGGGCATTTCTACAGTTATGCACCTTATCCAATGGAATACCCTATCAATCGGTTTGCGATGGAAACAAAACGTCAGCTTGATGTGCTAGACAAGCACTTAGCCAAGAATGCCTTTATGGCAGGCGATGAATATAGTATTGCCGATATGGCTATTTGGCCTTGGTACGGTAACCTCGTGTTGGGTAACCTTTATGACGCAGCAACCTTTCTGCAAGTTCACGAGTACGGGCATGCCATTCGATGGGCAAAGCAGTTAGCCCAGCGAGAAGCGGTGAAACGTGGCCGTATCGTTAACAAAACGTGGGGTGATGAAGGGCAATTAGAAAACCGCCACAGCGCCAGCGATATTGACAATGCGTTAGCATCGTTAAATCAGTAACGCTGCACAAGGTAAGTCGTCCTCCAGGCTTTTTATTCACCGCCTAAGGGCGACGCCTTGACACCTTTTAACGAACGAATACCCTGTCCATATTACAGATGGCGATGAAAATAGTCCGATACTTTAGGCCATAGATGACTGCACGTTCTAGAAAAAAATTTCATATGCCCAATTTCACGCACATCATGTGCTGACGGGGATAAGGTTTCTATTTCTGCTGCCATATTGGGGAATACACTGACCATATCGTGAACGTTGTCAATATTCGCAATATCATCATCCTCCGCTAACAACCATTTCGACGGTATTTGTATGTCGTTATAGCGATGATGTTTAACATCACTGCCAAACCCTGTTTTCACATAACCCTGTCCGTTACACCACTTTTGCCATTGGCGCGCCACATTTTTGGGCAAAGGCTCGCCCATGCCTACCCACTGAGATTTAGTGTGGCCGAAAATAAGGTTACTCAAGGGAATGTAAACGTTCATGAAAAAATGCGCTTTGACTAAGTAGCGCTTGCGCATATTCCTCAAACTTCCAGACGAACTACCAAAGTTACAAAACGCGGTTAAATCGAGAACGTTATGCATTAACCCCAACAGTTGCCCACCTGCACTATGACCCACTAAAAAATACGAGGTATTGGGGAAATGATGCTTCAACGCGTCAAGTATCGCTGGCATGTCTTGCTCTCCCCACGTGACAAGTGACGCTTGGCTATGTGCAACATTACCCTTTGCCGACTCGCCAATTCCGCGGTTATCATAGGTGATCACTCCAAACCCTTGACTACACAGGTACTTAGCAAATGCATGGTAAAACTGTCGTTTGATGCCTGTCGCTGGGCCAACCATTATCGCCCCCCTAAATGGCGTGTCAGGCTGGTACAATGAAGCGGCTAGGCTGGTGTTATCTTCACAAGTAACGGTAATGTCACGATGTGACGTGTCAGTTGGCATAGTAAATTCCAATTACTTAGCTGGTCTTACCAGTAGGCCGGATATGGAACAGAAATGCAAGACGGCGAATATATATTCTAATGATGAAGGACTATTGGCGCGGTAAATCTTTACGCAGGTTATGGCGTGGGCGGTTAAGCCCATGCCATTATACGTGTAAAGTAAATACCTTTGAGTTACGTTGAAAGTTGTAAAGTTCTTTTTTTACCGTGGGTAAAGCACTGATGTCGGCAGGTTCAAAACCTTGCTCCAAGAACCAATGCGCGGTCACCGTAGTAAGTACAAACACCGTATTAATGTCTGCGTCTTTAGCTCGGGATCTCACTTCTTCTAAAATTCGCTCGCCTCTGTTTTTACCACGATAGTCAGGGTGTGTGGCTACACAAGCCAGTTCTGCGCAACCGTCTTCGGGGTAGAGATAAAGCGCGGCACAAGCGATAATCATTCCGTCACGAACAATGATAATGAATTGATTAATTTCACTTTCTAGCCGTTCACGAGAGCGCTTCACCAGTACACCACTTTCTTCAAGCGGCTTAATGAGCTTCAATATGCCGCCTACATCATCGATAGTGGCAGCGCGTAATTGCTCGTAATGATGCTCCATTACCAGCGACCCCGTACCATCTCGAGTGAAGAGTTCTTGTAACAGTGCGCCGTCTTTTTCATAACTAATACAGTGGGCACGGGGAACACCGGCAGCAACGCTGGTCGTTAATGCACTTAGTACGGTATCTTCCGTCGTAATATTCCCATTTAGCATCAGGCTCTCTAACTGTGGACGTTCGATGGTACGCAACAACTTACCGTCGCTGTTATAAATGCCATCGTAGTTAGAGAATACAATAAGCTTGTCGGCTTTAAGCGCAATGGCGGCTTGAGTAGCCACATCCTCATGCGATAAATTAAATACTTCACCGGTAGAAGAATATCCCATGGGCGAAAGCAGCACGATAGAACCATCATTTAAATGATCGTTAATTCCCACCGTGTCTATTCGGCGCACCAATCCCGTATTTTCAAAGTCGGTGCCGTTACGCACACCCATCGGTTTAGCCACCACTAAGTTGCCCGAACAAACACGTATCTGTGCGCCATGCATAGGCGAGTTGGGCAATCCCATCGTCAGTAGCGCCTCAACTTGAGAGCGTACCGAGCCTGCTGCATCTTTAACACATTCTAGGGTTTGCTTATCGGTAATGCGTACACCGTTTTCAAAACGACCTTCAATGGTACGAAGGGCAACACGCTGGTCGATTTGTGGACGTGCACCATGCACAACCACCACGCGAACGCCTAAGCTGTTGAGTAGGGCAATGTCATGAATGATATTGGGAAAATTAGGATGTTCGATAGCCTCGCCACCGAACATCAAAACAAAGGTCTTACCCTGATGAGCATTAATATAAGGCAGCGAACTGCGAAATAATTTAATGCCATCATGATGCGCTAACACCATGCTAATTACTCTGTTTATCTAGGTTTTCCAGCTCTTGATACAGTGCTTTGGTCACGGTTTCTTTGCTGGTGCCACCTAAAATGTTACGTTGATTTACCCCGTACTCTAATTGCAATACGGCATAAACGTCGTCTTCAATTTTGTCACAAATAGCAGTCAAGTCGCTCAGCGGTAATGCCTCTATAGCACACCCTTTGTCAATGGCTTGAAGTACCACACGACCTGCAATATCGTGGCCAGTTCTAAACGGAATCCCTTTTCCGACCAAATAATCGGCTAGTTCGGTCGCGTTAGAGTAGCCCTGAGCTGCAGCTTCACGACAGCGTGCCTCGTTCAATTGCAGTGAATCAAGCACTTCGCTGGCAATACATAAACAAATATGCCATTGGTTGACAGTATCAATAGCGCCTTCTTTGTCTTCCTGCATGTCTTTGTTGTAAGCAAGGGGAAGGCCCTTCATTGTCACAAGTAATGCCTGTAGAGAACCAAAAACACGCCCACATTTACCCCGCATTAATTCCAGCGCATCGGGGTTTTTCTTCTGCGGCATAAGCGAAGAACCTGAGGTAACACTATCCCCAAGCTGCAAGAAACCCGCTTCACCTGAATTATAGAAAATCATGTCTTCAGCAAGGCGTGATAGGTGCATCATGCTAGTACTGGCTACAAACAGAAGCTCAAGCACAAAATCACGGTCAGACACCGCATCTAAACTATTTAAGCAGGGGGAGTCGAACCCCAACTCTTCTGCAATGGCGTGTCTGTCCACAGGGAATGTCGTACCTGCTAAGGCACCGGAACCGAGTGGACACTGGTTCATGCGCGCTTTTAAGTCGTCTAATCGGCTTAAATCACGTTTGAACATTTCAACATAGGCTAAACACCAATGCGCAAAGTGTATTGGCTGAGCACGTTGCAGGTGGGTATATCCCGGAATGATTGCTTCTTGGTGGCGACTCGCTGCATTAAGCAGCGAGCGCGTTACGCCAAGAACATCTTCGCGAAGCGAAGAAATATGTTCGCGAACCCACAACCTAAAGTCGGTAGCAACTTGGTCGTTTCGGCTACGCCCTGTATGCAGTTTACGGCCAATGTCACCCAGCTTTTCGATAAGCGCCGCTTCAACAAAACTATGAATATCTTCTTCGCTTGATGCGTTAAAGTCTAAGGTGCCAGCATCGGCCAGCGCCTTTAATTCCGTTAATGCAGCTTCTAACTGAGATTGTTCATCATCGGTGAGCACCCCTGCTTTATTGAGTGCACGAGACCAACTGATTGAGCCTTGAATATCCTGGCTCGCCATAACTTGGTCAAACGGCAATGAGTCGTTAACCTGCTTAAACATACTGCTTGCACCGGATTCAAACCGGCCTCCCCACAACGCCATGTGATACTCCTTAACGGTCCGTAATTAACCTTGTTTTTTCAGTGCCGCAATACGGCTAGACAGGCTGAACAAACGAATAAAGCCTTCAGCATGTTTTTGGTCGTAAACATCATCAGCACCAAAGGTCGCAAAGTCTTCAGAATACAGGCTGTTAGGTGAGCGACGTTGCGTTACGGTTGCTTGACCTTTGTACAGCTTAACAACGATGTCACCGGTCACTTTGGTCGCAAAAGACGCGGCGCCAGCAAGCAGTGCATCGTTTAGTGCGGTAAACCAACGTCCGTCATACATTACATGAGAGAACTCAAGCCCAATTTGTTCACGGTATTTCAGTGCAGATTTATCAAGCACCATAGTCTCAAGTGCTTTGTAGGCTTTCATCAGTACCGTGCCTCCAGGCGTTTCGTAACAACCACGAGACTTCATGCCTACCAAGCGGTTTTCAACAATATCGATACGACCAACGCCATGTGCTGCCGCAACGGTATTTAGTTTAACTAGCGCTTGGTACGGAGAAAGGGCTTCGCCATCGACGTGAGTCAATTTACCTTCGTTGAATGACAAAGTAATACGCTCGGCAGTATCAGGGGCGTCTTCAGGGTCGACTGTCATTGTCCAAATTTGCTTTGTAGGCTCTTCCCATGGATCTTCTAGCTCGCCACCTTCATGAGATATGTGCCACGCATTGGCATCCCGGCTATAGATTTTTGTCGCCGATGCTGTGGTGGTGATGTTGCGCTCTGCGAGGTAATCCAAGAGATCTTCACGGCTTACCATATCCCACTCACGCCATGGCGCTATAACCGTAAGGTCAGGGGCCAATGCCGCGAATGTACTTTCAAAACGAACTTGGTCATTGCCCTTACCGGTACAACCATGACATAGCGCATCGGCGCCCACTTTTCTGGCTATCTCAACCTGTGCTTTGGCAATAACGGGACGCGCCATCGACGTACCTAAAAGATACTCACCTTCATAAACCGCACCGGTAGTGATAGTTGGGAAGATATAATCGCTAACAAACTCTTCTTTCAAGTCGACGATGTAGCATTCACTCGCGCCTGACGCGATGGCTTTTTCGTGTAGACCTTCAAGCTCTTCATCGCCTTGCCCCACATCGGCAGCAAATGCCACAACTTCACAGCCATAGTTTTCTTTTAACCATGGAATAATGGCAGAAGTATCCAGTCCGCCCGAGTAGGCTAGTACAATTTTTTTCACGTTTTGCATCTAAGTAAGCTCCTTAGGCACTAAGTAATTGGGTTAATATGGCGTTTTGGCCATGCATTCTATTTTCGGCTTGCTGCATTAATAATGATGTGTCGCTATCAATCAGCGAGCCAGTAATTTCTAAGTCTCGATGGGCCGGTTGGCAATGCATAACAAAGTGTGCGCCCGACGACTCCATTAAGGCTTCGTTTACCTGATAAGGCATAAACGTTTCTTTAATTTTTTCAAGTGGCGTATCGTCGCCCATTGATAACCACGTATCAGTGTAGATGACATCAGCCCCTTTTGCGGCGCTGAGTTCAGTACTTTCTACAATGGTTGCACCGGTTTGTTCAGCCAATTTTTTCGCATGCTCAACCACTAACGGGTCGGCTTCATGGCCTTTGGGTGTAATGACCACCTGATTACAACCAAGCAATGCACCGACAATAAGTAAAGAGTGGGTGACATTATTGCCATCGCCCACATAGGCCATGGTCAGGCCCTTTGTTTTACCGAAGCGTTCATATACGGTTAAGTAGTCAGCAAGCCCTTGGCATGGATGATATTTATCGCACAGTGCATTAATGACAGGCACATTAGCCGACTTCGAAAAAGTTTCTAACGTGCTGTGTGAAAACACGCGAGCTACGATAGCATCTGCCCAACATGCAAGGTTAGCGGCGGTATCTACTGCATCCTCACGACCCGCCAGTTTGCCAGATTGCACATCGAGGTAGACCATATGTCCACCAAGCTTATTAATGCCAATATCGAAGCTTACGCGAGTACGTAACGATGGTTTTTCAAAAAGTGCAACAACAGACTTACCGGCCAATACCTTGCTATAACTCGCTGGTGATTGCTTTATCTCGACTGCGAGCTGCAGTAACTGTTCCATTGCAGCGGGTGTCCAGTCTGCAAACGTAAGTAAGTCCTGTTTCATTTTGTCTCTCCTGCTTCACCACGTGCGGGTATTGCGATTGTAGGTAGTATCTGTGTACCTGTATTTTTATTTAAGATGTCGTTGATATCTGCTGTCCAGCTAGCAATATAAACGGGGCGATGTAAGGTTTGTGCAGACTGAAGCGCAGCATCAACCTTTACTTTCATGCCGTCAGTAATCACGCCACGTTGTGCGAAATGTTGAATGCTAGTGGCATCCAATTCGTCGATAAGTTGTTTGTTGCCGTCAAGTACGCCGTCGACATTGGACAGTAGCAGCAACTCCGCATCGATTAATTCAGCAATCACGGTGGCGGCTTGATCGGCATTAACATTCAATAGTCTGCCATGTGAACTTGACCCTATTGAACTAATAATGGGGAGATTATTTTGTGCCAAAACTTGCTTTAAAAATGAGGCATCAGCAGTGCTTGGTACGCCTACGGCACCGTATTGTTCGGCTAATGGCTTACACTCAACCATGTTTCCATCAAGCAACGACAATCCAACTGGCGTTAGACCAGAGGCAATAGCGGCTGCGCACAATTGCTTATTAGCAGAGCCGGCGAGCGCCCCGCAAATATAGGGCATATGCTCATCAGGTGTAACACGAAGCCCGTCAATTTTTGTACTCTGAAGACCTAAGCTGGCCATTAGCGTTTCTACTAACGGACCCCCACCGTGCACGACAACCACCGCGCGGGTGGCGATAACCTGCTTAATGCTTAAAAACAAGTTGGCCATTGCGGCAGCATCATCAAGCAATGCGCCGCCAACTTTTATTACTATGGGCGCGCGACTCATGGCAGTAATCCTGTTTCAATAGGCTGTTTGGTCATAATGTTGAGGCACTGAATAGCTTGCGATGCCGCGCCTTTCATAACATTGTCAATGGCAGAAGTGATCACCGCATACCCAGATTCTTCGTCAAGTTTCCAATGTAGGTCGACAAATGGGGTATTAACCACGTCGTCTATTTTTGGAAAGCTTTTACGTAAACGTACGATAGGCTTGTTTGCATACGCGTCATTAAATGCGGCATCAATATTGGCGCTTGTTGTCCCCGATGTCACTTTAACGGTGACGGTGGCAAGAATGCCACGTTTAAAGTTGCCCAGGTGAGGCGTAAAAATAACCGGTGTACCTAAATAGGCTTCAATCTCAGGGGTATGACGATGCCCAAGCACACCATATGCTTGCAAACTCACTTCAAAAAAGCTGGTCGTTAAACTGGCCTTTCTTCCTGCACCCGATACGCCAGACACTGCATTTATAACAGGGCGTACATTACTATCTAACAAGTTGCTCTGCATCAGTGGTTTTAACGCACTTAAACTGGCAGTAGGATAACATCCAGGCACGGCAATAATGTTCGCCGCTTTAATATCAGACTCATACCACTCCGCAAGACCATAAATAGCATTTGCCAAGCAAGCGGGTTGATTATGAGGAAAGCCGTAAAACTGCTCAAAAACCGCCGTATTCTGCAGCCTAAACGCGCCTGATAAGTCGAGCACTTTTGCCGCTCCAGAGGTAAGCGTGGCCATCCAGTCATGACTTGCTTCGTGTGGCGTGGCGAGAAAGATAAAATCAACCTCATTTGCCATGTTAAGCAAAGCATCGTCGGAAATAGGCGTCAGTACTGCCGATAAATGCGCAAGCCCACCATGCAAGTCTGCGAGTTTTTTGCCTGCATCGGCGCTGTTTTCAGATACATAAGTACCCGAAAGTGAAAGATGTGGGTGCTGTTCAACCAATTGAACAAGCTGTGCGCCTGTGTATCCACTGGCACCAATAATCGATACGTTATACATAGTTTTACTATTCGAAAAAGAGAAAAAAAACACTTTTTACCTTTGTAAACTGATTGGGCTTAATGTTCAGCCAACCGCTACCACATCACAAAGGTAAAAAGTGCGCTACTTAAAAAGCATAGTTCAACGTCGTCGAGATCTACACTGCCTGTAGCCATCCAGGGGAGAGGTAAATGGTATTAAATTGTAAAACTCGTGATGTAGAACGAGCGTTGCAAACGTCATTGTTTAATCCTGAAATTGTTTAACCAACACGTGGTTAATACTAAACCGAGACCTAGTTTACTTATTTAGAATATTTATGCAAATAAATTGTATATTTATATTTATTTTTTGTGCTCTAAATACACAGAAAGCTTATGTCATAACTTTGCCAGTGAATAATGACATTATGTTGACAAAACTAAGATGAACACTGAATATTTATAACATTTAGCGAGCTACCTTAAACTCGCGCAAAACACTGGCAGAGAGGGAAGCATTGGTAATGGGAAAGTTAACTGTTGCGCTGGTCGCGCATGATCATAAAAAACCTGAACTGTTAACCTGGGCAAATCAACATATCGACACACTAAGGCAATGCAATTTAGTGGCAACAGGAACTACGGGAGGATTGGTACACGATAATACAGGACTTCCTGTCACTTGTTTCAAAAGTGGTCCACTGGGTGGAGATCAGCAAATAGGCGCGCTGATCGCTGAAAACAAACTTGATGCATTGTTTTTCTTCTGGGACCCGTTAAATGCGGCGCCGCACGACCCCGATGTAAAAGCGTTACTTCGCCTTTGTTCGGTGTGGAATATCCCTGTAGCGTGCACGCCTGCCACGGCTGATTTAGTTATAACGTCGCCGCTATTTTTGTCAGAAGACTATAAACCCACTAAGCCCAGTTTTTAACATACTGTTATGCAGGTAAAAAAGGCTAGCGTAATGCTAGCCTTTTGGCTTTAAAGACACATAGATAACCGTGTCGATTTTACATTAATTCTCTTAATGCGCGTCGTTCTGTAAGCAGGTTATCAAGCGTCGAGCGTTGCGCTTCGGTAAGTACCATTAGCATCGATTGCTTTTGTTTCGCTTTATTTAAGCCTGCATCTACTAGTCTATCCTGATATTGTATGTTCAATGCATTCCATGCGTCCTTTGAAAATGCGTCACTTCGAATAAGTTGCTGTTGCGCGTTTCTAACTTCTTTCATTGCTTGTCTGTGCGCGGACATATCCTGCTTGAACGACGCTCTCAACGTGTTAAGTTCTGAACGTTGTTCGTCTGATAAATCAATGCCTTTAAATGCTTCGTGGCGTTTAGCCCAACGTTGCCCCTTTTTTTCACCGCGTTTATTCGCTTTGTCACGGGCCTGCATTTTTTCGCGCTTTTTCATGAAGCTTGCTTCTCTTGAAACAAGTTCAGTCTGCTGCTCAGCAGTCAGTAACGAATAAATGTTGTGGCGTAACTCGGCAAGGGCATAGCCATGTTCAATACGCGCATTTAGGTTGGTTTCAACAAAACGGTTCAACGTCTCGTCACTTGCCGTCGCAAATGCTGATGCACTCATCGGTGTGCGAACAGGCTTGTCATTGGCTTGCTTAAACGCGCGTACCAATTCTTTAATATCCTTACGCTGCTCAGGTGCAAGCGAAAGGCCTCGAAGGTCCCTCACTACATTTTCAATTTGATGATGGCGCATATCGGTGTTGTTAGATTTAGCAACGGCCAAAGGCCCGAACACAACAGTAGAAAGCAACGCACTAGCAATAAGTAATTTCTTCATAGTCGTCTCCTTAAGTTTGACGATATCGCAATATTCACCTAAACGACCGTGTAAAGATTGCCGTGTAGGTTTGTTCATATTCAGATTAGCGTTTTTACCGTGTAATACCGTCAATGGACTGTAAAGCTTGTGTAAAGGTGTGACAGCACTGTGATTTGAAAGGCATGAATCGATACAATAGGCGCTATTAGAAAAGCAGGTAACACATACTGCTCTCAGGTTTTCATTGCTTAATGAGTAATAGATAGCGTAAAAATATAGAAGGCTAACCACAATGAACTATGCATCTGAAGAAGCGGCCACCATGCAATCTGAATTCCTCTTACAATCTATTCTTATCATCGATGACGATACAGAATTAACAGAAATGCTATCTACCTATCTTGATAGCATGGGATATAAAACAACCGTAAGAAATGATGGCGAGGCAGGGCTGTCAGAGGCTGTTTCAGGAAGGTATTATGACTTAATCCTTCTTGATGTAATGATGCCTAGAATGGATGGGTTCGACGTACTTAAAAAGCTCCGCGCAAGTCATGTTACGCCGGTACTTATGCTTACCGCACGCGGTGATGATTATGACAAGATATTAGGCCTTGAAATGGGAGCCGATGATTATCTCCCTAAACCTTTCAATCACAGAGAATTAGTCGCCCGCATCAAAGCGATTGTAAGGCGTCATAATCTGTCAGCGTCAGGAGCAATCAATGAACAGGATTTGTATGTTAACGATATTTACCTTAGTACCAGCAGTCAGCAAGCGAAAGTCTTCGATATAGCGCTTACGCTTACAACAACCGAGTTCTCCATTTTGCGGCTACTTATGCTGAATGCGTCTTCAAGAGTGACCAAAGAAGAAATAAGTTTGAAGGTGTTAGGTAAGCCATTGGAGGCATTTGACCGAAGTATTGATATGCACGTTAGCAACCTTAGAAAGAAAATCGGCGCAATAACCAGTGAGGAAAAAATACGAACCATACGCGGCGTGGGTTACATGCTGCTAACGGGACAATCATAATGACGACGTTTATCAACCCCGCTCGTGGAATTATGGGGCGTCTTTTTTTATGGTTTTGGGCCACATTTATTGTTACCGCACTTTTAGCATTCTGGGGAAGTCGTTTATTCTTCCACGAATTGCAAATTGAAGCTTTAGACCCTAAAGAGCGCGCTGTACTGAGCGACACGCGCGACCGAATTCTTAGCAAGCGAAATGCAACGTTATCATTAGAGACGATATTAAGGCGGGGCTCGAGAGGGGTGAAAGGGCGGCTATTAGCCATCGAGTTAGATTCTAAACGCGTTGTTGTTGGCGGCGGCCCTCGTCTTCGAGAAAATGACAAGGAAGATTTAGACAGACTGTTGTCACAAACCTCGCCCATATCTATTAAACGCGGCGCGATAAAAACAACAGGCCCCCTCTCTTTCGAAAGAAACAACCAACGCTACGCACTTTTTATTATGCGTATTGAAGGGCCAAACGACACCGTACCGCCTTATGCCTTGTTTTTGGGTATAGCCCTCATCACAACAAGCTTATTAAGCTGGCTGTTTGCCAAATCGCTTACCGGCCCTATATTGCGTATTCAAAAGTCGGCTAACCACCTAGCGAATGGCGACTGGTCGACACGTGTACTTCACGCTGAAACGCGCCACGATGAATTGGGCCAATTAGCCCGTGATTTTAATCGAATGGCTGAGCAACTCGAGCAAATGTGGGGGGCACAAAAGCGACTTCTTGCCGATGTGTCACATGAGCTACGTTCGCCATTGGCACGTTTGCAAATGGCATTAGGTTTGGCGCACCAACAGAATATAGACCCGGTTACATTATCGCGCATAGAACGCGAGGCTGAGCGGATGGAAGCCTTAATCTCCCATCTACTGACACTAAGCCGCGCAGAAGCGGGTGATGCATCGTTTACTATCGTTTCGTTACCTACTGTTTTACATGACGTATTCACCGATGCTTCATTCGAAGCTGCAAACAAGCATAAACAACTTAATATTGGCGATGTGCCTGACATATCCGTAAACGTCGATACCATAATGTTATGTCGTGCAGTAGAGAATGTACTTCGAAACGCAATACGGCACAGCAATACACGTGTTGACGTCAATGTTGAAGCGTCGGAACACCACTGGGTAATTCACATTATCGATGACGGTGAGGGCTTAAGCGTCGATGAGTGTGAGCGTGTGTTTTCGCCGTTCTACCGTGCTAGCCTAGCGAGAGAAAGAGCGTCAGGAGGCGTCGGGCTTGGACTCTCCATTGCAAAAGCGGCGGTAGAGTTGCATGATGGGAAAATAATAGCGGCACCCGGTGATAAAGGTGGGTTAAAGGTCTTATTATCCTTTCCAATGCAGTAAGTTATGCCACGTTTATCAGCCACGCCCTTCACTTTTGTGTAAAAGGTAAATTCGATGAGTTGGATATTTACATCAGAAAAAAACTTGGCCTCGGCGTTTGCAGAACACATCAACCCCTTTTGGGTAAACGATGTGACCGAGGGAAGCTTTACCGGTAAGGACAACGTATCGGTACGTTATGCCTTTTGTATACCCGAGAATGCAAAAGCAACGATTGTCATTAGTTCTGGTCGTATCGAGTCGTATTTAAAATATAAAGAGTTTATCTACGATTTGTATGTGAACGGCTTTGCAGTTTTTATACTTGATCATCGAGGGCAGGGGTTATCAGGGCGCATGACGCATGACCCTCAGCACGGTTATGTAAAACATTTTGATGACTACGTCGATGACTTAATAACCTTTACTGAGACCATCGTTAAGCCTAAACAGCACGGCGAACTCCAATTGGTGTGTCACTCAATGGGCGGCGCTATCGGCGCGTTAACGTTAATCAGAAGGCCCACACTTTTCACGAAAGCCGTATTAGCATCACCGATGCTTGGCATTAAGCCCTCGCTACCAAACTGGTTGGCTAACGGCTTAATAAGAACCGGTCTTGCGGTGAATAGAATGAAAAAACGTGAGTCAGGGTATTTCTTTGGACAGACGCCTTACATTGCGTTTCCGTATGCGCTGAATAAGCTAACCCATAGTCGAACGCGCTACTCTCTTTTCCGAGAGCTTTACGACGAAGAGCAAGACATACAACTTGGCGGAGTGACTACCGAGTGGCTAAAAGCCGCGCACGAGGCGATGCACTATATTGAACAAAGCGCAGGTGCTATTACCACTAAGACACTGGTTTTAAGTGCCGATGGCGATACCATTATTGACAACAAACGTCAGCGACGGGTGGCAGAAAAAATGCCAAATGCAACGTTAGTCGTCATTCCACGGGCTTATCATGAACTGTTTACGGAAGCCGACGATATTCGAGATAGTACATTACAGCGTGTATTGGATTTTTTGACCACGTAAACGTGCGATGCAGTGTTGCTGAGCAATAACATTACTTGCTAGCAAGAACGCTTCGCACTATCCTTTGCGCCTGCAAAGAAGTGAGATGGTTACCATGTTAGATATTGTATTGTACGAACCTGAAATTCCACCTAATACCGGCAATATTATTCGTTTGTGTGCCAATAGTGGTTTTACCTTGCACCTTATCGAGCCGCTTGGGTTTGAATGGGACGACAAGCGCGTCCGTCGCGCAGGTTTAGATTACCATGAGTTTGCGCACGTTAAGCGCCACGCAAACTTAGAAGCCTACTTAGACGATGCAAAGCCTACTCGCGTATTCGCATGTACTACGAAGGGCAAAGCCTTTCACAGTGATGTATCGTATAAAAAAGGTGATGCGTTACTCTTTGGGCCAGAAACCCGAGGCTTACCCAACGAAGTCATAGACAGTCTTCCGCCAGAGCAGCGGGTGCGTATCCCTATGCTGCCCGATAGCCGCAGCATGAATTTATCAAATGCAGTGTCGGTATTTGTCTATGAAAGCTGGCGCCAATTTGGATATGAAGGCGCTAGGTAATTAATAGTGCAGAAAAAGTAAGGCGTAGAAAGACTACGCCTCGCTAGTGAGGTCTCTTCCAAGCAAAGTAAGTGCGGCTTCTTTTGGTGATTTACCATGATAAAGCACGGCATAAATTTGCTCGCAAATAGGCATTTCAACGCCCACTTTCTCTGAAAGAATATGGACTTCTTCGGTATTTCTATACCCTTCTACAACCTGACCAATTTCTTCAATCGCCACGTCTACCGTTTTACCTTGACCAAGTGCTAAGCCAAAACGACGGTTTCGAGATTGGTTATCAGTACACGTTAACACCAAATCCCCCAAGCCTGCCATACCCATAAATGTTTCTGGTTGGGCGCCTAGTTTAACCCCTAAGCGGGTTAGCTCGGCTAAGCCTCGAGTAATCAGTGCGGTTCTCGCATTCGCACCAAAACCAAGGCCATCAGCTAATCCTGCGCCTATGGCAATAACATTTTTTACCGCCCCGCCTAATTGTACGCCAGTAAAGTCAGGGTTCTTATATACCCTGAACGATTTTGCACAATGAAGTTTGGCTGCAAACTCATCACTTAATTTGTCATCAGTAGAGGAAAGCGAAATAGCGGTTGGTAAACCAGCAACCATTTCTTTGGCAAACGTGGGGCCTGACAACACGGCAAGTGGGTACTGTGTACCTAAAATATCTTCCGCTACGTCGCGCAGCAGTCGGCCTGTCTTAGGCTCTAAACCTTTTGTCGCCCATATAATGCGATGGTGTGGCTGCAATAGCGGCTTTAACGCATCAAGCATGCTAGCAAACGCATGGCTTGGCACAACAACAAGAATATCTTGGCTGGCGGCAGCTACCGTTGCTAGGCTGGCGCTTACTTGTAGTGCATCTGGAAATGTCGCGCCTGGAAGGTATCGTGTATTTTCTCGGGTGTCAGCAAGCTCTGCTATATGAGTCTCGTCGCGCCCCCACAATAACGTTGGGTTGCCATTTCGCGCAAGACAAAAAGCAAGGGCGGTGCCGTAAGACCCCGCCCCTAATACTGAAACCGAATTCGACTTCATGTTCACGTTAATTACGCGTCCATTTTAGGCGCATCGCCTTGTGCTTGTTGCGCACGTTTTTGAACGTATGCAGCAAAGATAGCGTCGAAGTTAACAGGAGAAAGGTTTAACGGCGGGAACGTACCGCGGTTAACCAAGTTCGAGATTGTTTCACGCGCATACGGGAATAGCATGTTTGGACAGAACGAACCTAACGTATGTGCCTTGTTTTGATCTGGCATTTCACCAATTGCGAAGATACCCGCTTGTTGCACTTCACAAAGAAACGCTGTTTCCTCACCAATTTTGGCAGTAACGGTAACAGAAAGCACAACTTCAAATACGTTCTCGTCTAACTTGTTTGTACTGGTATCAATATCAAGCTTAATCTCAGGCTTCCACTCTTTGGTAAAGATTGAAGGCGCGTTCGGCGATTCGAACGAGATATCTTTTGTGTAGATGCGTTGAATATTGAACTGTGGTTGTTGTGCTTGGGCGCTTGCTGCTTCGCCGCCATTTGTCTGATTGTCGTCAGCCATGATTCTTCCTGTATTTAAAGTCTTATAAATTTATTTTTCACGTTAAGCACGTATTAAAACGCGTTACGCAAGCCCTAACATAGGGTCTAATTTCTTCTGTGCTTCTAACGCCATCATATCATCGCAGCCACCTACATGTTGGCCCTCAATGAATATCTGAGGCACTGTCCATCCACCATTTGCTCGCTCGATCATTACGTCGCGAAGTTCAGGCTGCACATCAATTGCGTATTCTGTAAAAGCAACGCCCTTTTCATTTAACAATGCTTTTGCTCTGTGGCAGTAAGGGCAGTGACCTTTTGTATAAAGCTCTACTTTACTCATCACGTTCACCTTTTATTTAGACACGGGAAGGCTGGCACTTTGCCAAGCATTCATACCGCCTTTTAATACACTAACGTTTGCGAAACCTGCTTTAAGCATCGCACTCGCCGTACCACGAGCCTGATTGCCCATAGCGCATACTATAATAATGGGTTTGTCTTTTTGGTTTTCAAGCTTCTTAAAGTTTTTCTCGCGCAACTCTTCTGGTTTTATCTGGCGAGCCCCTAAAATATGACCGGCTTTAAAATCTTTCTGAGGGCGAGTGTCAAGTATCACTGCGTCGTTTTTATTCATGAGCAACGTAGCGTCGTGAGTAGACAATTCTTTAACCGGGGACGTAAGTGCGCTGATATAGGAAAATATTATCATTGCAACTAATGCAACCCATACGCCTGCAAGTACAATATTGTTGGTAGCAAATTCGATTACCTGATCCATTCTCTAACCTTGTCTATAGACCACAAAAAAGAGAGCAAAGTATATAGAAAATCGCGTGAGAAACCAGTCTCTGTTCATTTTGCTAGCAAATCAGGTGCTCGCTTACCTATACAATTGATTGTGCGTCTAAATTAGACTGGGTTTTGTTGGTAGCCTCGGATACACTCACTATCAGTACAATGTTTTGACAGAGATTTCCCTACTTCCTATGCGCGCTTGTTGGTTCCATTCGTTTTTTGTATTCACTGTGGTGCTGTTTACGCTGATATTTTCGGTCGGCGCAGTGGCGCAAGAAGAGGCGCAAGAAGCGCAGCAAGAAAAACTTGCTGAGCTACAGGCAGAGCTTCGCGCGCGTCAGCAGGTCCTTGAAAATAACAAGGCCAGTGCCAAAGAACTGGAAGAAGTGCTAAGGCGCTCAGAGCTTGAAATTGGAACCGTCGCCGCCGCGTTATCAAAAACGAAACAGCAGTTAGATAATGTGGTAAAGGAAGAGTCTGCACTGAAACAAGAGCAGGAAGCGATAAAAGAGGCCATTAGAAAACAACAACGATTGTTAGCCAGCCAGTTAAAAAGCGCCTTTATGGCAGGCCATTATGACTACGCAAAAATGTTGTTCTATCAAGAGGACGCTCGCACATTTGAACGCACTATTACCTACTACCAGTATGTTGCTAAAGCGCGTCAACAAGAAATTACCAAGTTTAAAGATAACGTGGCTCGCTTAGAGTCTGTCACGGCGTCATTAGTAAAAAAAGCAGAAGAGCTGGTTACGTTACGGCAAAATCAAGAAAACCAACGAGCTGTGCTAATCACTCGACAGAGCGATCGAAAAAATACGCTGAAGAAGATAAACAGGACTATTGCATCAGAAAGTCAGCGAATCGCCGTGCTACTTGAAAATGAAAAATCTCTTCTTGATGCCATCGAGGTCGCACGTTTAGCGGCACTGCGCGCTGCAGAGAATGCGCAAATTACATTAAATGGGCTGGCCAAGTCCAAAGGCAAACTTACGTCACCCGTCGAAGGTCGTATGCGCAAGCTATTTGGAAGTCGTCGCCAAGGACAAGTGCGCTGGAAAGGCGTTATTTTTGATGGAGCAGAGGGCGACCCGGTAATCAGTATTGCGCCAGGGCGTGTGTTGTACGCCGATTGGCTTAGAGGGTTTGGTCTAGTGGCAATTGTCGATCACGGTGAAGGCTACATGACAGTTTATGGGCATAACCAAGCGCTATTAAAACAAGCGGGCGATGACATACGGGAAGGCGAGCGCCTAGCGCTTGTTGGGCGAAGCGGTGGGCAAGAGTATCCCAATCTGTATTTTGAAATACGTCATAAAGGTAAAGCACTTAATCCTTCGTCCTGGCTTGACTAAAACGTGCTATACCCTTGAATAACCGAGATTACTTGGTATGCTGTAAACGTTGAGTACAAACGTACTCGCATGCGCTTAAAATAAAAATAACCATAAAATGGAATTACAAGATGCTAGGGCGTCTACTCTTCGCGTGTACAACAATGTTATGCCTGTTTGTCAGCAACGTATCGGTCGCTAAGCCGAGTATCGTTATTATCCTTGATGACTTAGGCTATAAACCGACCGATTTAAGTGCGTTATCGCTGCCCAGCGAAATCACGTTTTCTATTCTTCCTGAAACGCCGTTGGCTAAAACGATTGCTGAGAAAGCCGAGCAGCAAGGTAGAGCCGTCATGTTACATATGCCTATGCAGGCGGAAAGCGGAGAAACAATGGGCCCCCTTGGGTTGACAACTGATATGTATCCTGCGGCCATTACGCATACGCTGAGAAAAGCCATCAAAAGTATTCCCAATGTTGTCGGTGTTAACAACCATATGGGCAGTGCGTTTACTGGGCAAGAAGCATCAATGACGGCGTTAATGTTAGAAATAAAACGCCAAGGGTTGTTTTTTATCGATAGTAGAACGAGCGTGTACACCACAGCACAAGAAGTAGCAAAACAAGTAGGCGTGCCAAATGCTAGTCGGCAAGTGTTTCTTGACCATGTTAGAACAACGCCGTTTATTGCGTCTCAGTTTGAACGTATGAAGCGCATTGCCCAAGAAGAGGGAAGCGTTGTTGTCATTGCCCATCCTCACCAAGTTACCCTTAATTTTTTACAGCAAAACCTGCCATTACTCCAAGATGAAGGGTTTACCCTAACCTCAGCATCAGATTACTTGCTGAAAAAGGTTAAGCCAGTGTCTGTTAGCTTGCCTGATATGGCGATTGCTGCCCCTAACGAATAGCCATACCTCTTAAAAATTATCTATTTACGCATTGCTTTTCTTACTAAGAGAAAAAAATTTGAGCAATTAATTTTTCATTTACCGCTTCAATGTTATAATATAACGTCTCTGAAATGGTTATGGTGCAGTAGCAATGAATCCGATTGATGACAATCCAGCGAAATTAGACAAACTTGGCATTTGGGTGTCGAGTTTGTGTGCGTTGCATTGTCTGGCACTACCCGTGCTTATTCCACTGCTGCCGCTTATCGGGTCAACCTTTTTTGCTCAAGTGTGGTTTGAAAGGGTCATTTTATCCATTTCATTGCTTATTGGCGGTGTTGCCTTATTTAGTGGTGCGTCACGCTACCATGGCCAGTACTACCCTCTTGTGCTGCTATTTACCGGTGGGGCAATTTATTGGCATAAAGACATTTTCGGTGAGGCGTATGAGCCATTTACTATAGCCGTTGGCGCTTTGTTGATTGTTGCTGGCCATTGGGTGAACATGCGGTTATGTAGGCAGTGCAAATGTTGTAAGAATACGGTGTTTAGCCACCACCTATCATCACAAGCCGGTAAGTAAACGGCGTTAGTTATGCTAACGTCGAGACAGCGACATCTGGCACATTAGTAAAAATACCGTCCACCCCCCATTCTTTTAGCATCACCATGTCGTCGCAATAATCAACGGTATAAACGTAAACTGCCAATCCATGTTGATGTGCCTCATCGACAAACGCTTTATTAATAACGTTTAAATCTACATTAATAGAGTGCGCCTGTAATGCTTGTGCGCACTGTGTTCCCGCTAGTGCATATGTTGCGGTTAACGCTCCTATCTTTACTTCTGGCCACTGCTGCGCAATATCACGTAACCAATGGTGATTGAACGACGATACTAATAACTTACTAATATCGATGTTGGCCAGCGCTGCCGCTTGTTTTGCTTCACGCACCCATTTGTCGGCATCAACAAGGTGTTTAACTTCAATATTGCACCACTTTCCGTGGGGAATGGTACACAGAGCTTCGGTTAAAACTGGGATCCGCTCACCTTGCCCTGCGTCAAGCGCGTGAAGCGAAGTAAGGGGGGTATCAAGAAGAAAGCCATGTGCGCCGGTGGTACGCGTTAGCCTACGATCGTGAAAAACCACAATGGCGTCGTTATGCTGATAGGTATCAAACTCGATGCCGTCCGCCTTTTGCGTAAACGCAAGATTGAATGCCAATAACGTATTTTCAGGTGCGTATTTGCTGGCCCCGCGATGAGCAAAAATTAGCATTGTGTTTACTCTTCGTAATTAGATTTCATATGCAGTTTATGGGTGTTTAGTGTTTCATAGACAGACGCAGACGTGATGAGTATACCGCCGAGCAACGTTTGCCATGTGGGTTTTTCATTCAGCAAGATAACCGCTAAGATCACACCGTAAAGAGGCTGCATACACGCTATTAGCGAAAACGTTTTTGCGCGTAAGTGACGCAAGCTTGCTGCAATGAGTGCGTGAGGTAAGGCAGTAAATATCGTTCCTAACAGTAGCAGTAGCAGCCATGTGTTCGACGACGCGGTAGTTAATTCTGCGCTACCAAATGGAGCAAGAAGTATGGCAATTACCAATGTTTGCCATGCCATGGCTTTTGCGCCGCTGTAGTGTTTGAAATGATTACGGTGAATAAGATTTCTAAACGCATACAAAATCGCCGATACAATACCAATCAACACACCCAGCGTTATATCGTTTTCAAGCGATGCGACAGGCACGATAAAGTACACCCCCAGCAACACTGCCAGTGCAGACACAATGTCTTGCCACACTAGGCTAACTTTTTCGAAAAAGGGCTCTATTAATACGGTAATAACCGGAAAGGTAAACAGCGCAATCATACCCACCGACACACTTGCGAACTGCATTGCAGAAAAGTAGGTCACCCAGTGCAATGCCATCAATATGCCAAGACCCAGTGCAATAACGTAATCTTTCTTGTTGTTAAGCCTAAGACTCTCTTTTGCCATGGTTAGAAAAGCAAACAACGCCACACACGCCAAAACGGAACGGACTAACGTAATATCGCCGGCACTCAGAGGTACCAGCCGAGAAAATAATGCCGTGCCACCCAATAATATTATGGTGAGGTGTAACGAAATGAGGCTTCGTTTTACTGGGTCCATAAACTAGCTGGTAGCCGTGTCGCTTTCAGCTTTTTTTGCCATCGCATCACCAAGACGCGTTACCTGGCCCGAAAATAAATCTTCAAAATCAATCGTATCTTTTTCAAAGCAGACCACAATGGTCGACCCTAATTTAAAGCGCCCTAATTCATCGCCTTTATTCAGTTTCACACTTGCTTCACTGTCTTGTTCGTACGACCAATGTTGAACATTTTTACCCGCAGGTGGCGTTACCGTTCCGGCCCATACTGTTTCAATGCTCGCTACAATGGTTGCGCCAACTAGTACCATCGCCATTCTTCCAACTGGCGTATCAAATAGCGCAACAACACGTTCGTTGCGAGCAAATAGGCCAGGAATGTTTTGCGCGGTCAGTGGGTTTACCGAGAACAATTCACCCGGAATGTAAAGCATGTCAGTCAATGTGCCTTCTACAGGCATGTGGATGCGATGATAATCACGAGGGGCCAAGTAAATGGTAGCGAACTTTCCATTTTTAAAAGGTGCTGCAATGTCTGGTTTGCCGCCAAGCAATGTCGTCAGGCTAAAATCGTGTCCTTTCGCCTGAAAAATACTATCGCTGTTAATATCGCCAAATTGGCTAACCGTTCCGTCCACGGCGTGGATAAGTACACTATCGTCGTCGTTGATAGTGCGGGCTTCAGGTTTAAGCGGGCGAGTAAAAAAGGCATTGAAGCTGCGATAATGTTCAGGCTCACTGTAAAGCGCCTCGCTCATATCGACATTATATTGCTTGATAAATGCTTTGATAAAAAACGTAGTTACACTGCCCATCTCAGCCGACGCAAGCTTACCTACAAGGCGAGACAAAAGGTGTTTAGGGGTAATGTATTGTAAGTTAACTTTTAGCCAGTCCAGCACAGAAACATCTCCGTTTATGCAATAGTAATAGTTTACCTTAACTTAGCTGCACGCATGTAACTTAAACATTATGAGTGCAATCAACTCGATATAAGTAAGGTGTGTAAAGAAAAAGGCAGCTGCAAAAGGGCAACTGCTTTCGTAATTTGGTGCGCCGCTATCCCATACCTGGTGGTTGACTGTGGCTAGGACGTTGGTCTTCCATTGTTGCTAGTATTTTATGGTAGCTTTCAAACCGAGCCGCACTAATCTTTCCTTCTTCCACGGCTTCTCGTAGCAAACATCCTGGATCATTTAGATGTTTACAGTCGCGGAATTTACAGCCACCTAAAAAGTCTCGGAACTCTATAAAGCCCCATGTAATGCGTTCGGTTGGAATGTGCCATAAGCCAAACTCGCGTACACCAGGTGAATCAATAAGATCGCCTCCAGCGGGCAGGTGAAGAAGTTTTGCCGCGGTTGTTGTATGTTGGCCTAAGCCTGAGTTATCCGAAATTTCGCCTGTCAATTCATCTGCATCGGGTAATACTTGATTAATAAGGCTGGATTTTCCTACGCCTGATTGCCCTACAAATACACTGATACTATTGTCCAAATACGCATTGAGTGCTTGAATACCTTCACCCGTTTTACAACTTGTATAAAGCACATCGTATCCAAGGCTTTTGTATGTAGTTAGCTGTTCATCGACAACGGCCTTTTCAGCATCACTGAGCAACTCAACTTTATTTAATACAATAAGAGGGGTAATGCCAATATCTTCGCAAGCAACAAGATAACGGTCGATTATATTCGTCGACAACGAGGGCAAAATGGCGCTAACCACAATGATGCGGTCGATATTAGCCGCAATAGGTTTAATACCGTCATAAAAATCGGGGCGGGTTAATACCGAGTGACGGTCTTTGACGATTTCAATCACACCACTCACACCAATACCGCTGCCTGCATCGGTTGTATCGCCTTTGCTGTAAAATACTTTGTCGCCACACACCACAGAATCAATGGTTCTGCGTATATGGCAACGTGATACTTCGCCATGGACATCTTCTACATCGGCATGTTTACCAAACCGACCAATTACCGTTCCACTCTCAAGGCTGCTTTCGTCTAGCTTGTTTTTAGCAGGCTCGCCGTCTTTGCCTTGAAGTCGCTTGTTTCTATTTGCTGCAACTTGGCGTTTCTGTCTGTGTGTAAGTTTTGGTTTTTTCGCCACGATTCTTTTCTAGTTCACGTATACTAAGGTAATAATAACGTTTGTAGAGCATGGTTGCCATGCTTCAATGACAAGAGGAAAGATATGAGTAAGAACGACAATAATCTCGTATGGATTGATATGGAAATGACCGGGCTCGATCCTGAAACCTGTGTAGTCATGGAAATCGCAACTATCGTAACCGACCCGCAGCTTAATATCTTGGCTGAAGGCCCTGTTATTGCAGTGCATCAGCCAGACTCTGTACTTGATAACATGGACGAGTGGTGTACTCGCGTTCATGGTGAAACAGGCTTAACAGAACGGTGTAGGGCAAGTACGGTTAGCGAAGGTGAAGCTGCACAGCAAACCATCGCTTTTCTTGAACAGTGGGTGGGCAAAGGTAAGTCACCGCTTTGCGGCAATACCATAGGGCAAGACCGACGCTTTATGGTGAAATACATGCCAGAGCTTGAAGACTACTTCCATTATAGAAGTATTGATGTAAGCACAATAAAAGAGTTGGCAAGACGCTGGAAGCCAGAAGTGCTCGATGGGTTTAACAAGAAGGGCGTTCACTTGGCACTTGACGATATTCGTGAGTCAATTGAAGAAATGCGTTATTACAGAGAAAAAGTGTTTACGATTTAGTCGAATGAGCGCCTAGGTGCCAAAAAAACACAATTAAAGGTTGCGTTACACCAAAATTTTTGTAAAATGCGCACCACTTCAAACGAAGTGCCTTTTTGTTGCGGGAATAGCTCAGTTGGTAGAGCACGACCTTGCCAAGGTCGGGGTCGCGAGTTCGAATCTCGTTTCCCGCTCCAAATTCAAATCTAACTTTCGGTAAAACGGTAGTTAGTGAGCGTGAAAGCGCGACCCCCAAGGGGTCACGACCGAGTGTCGGCCAGTTGGCAAATCTCGTTTCCCGCTCCAAATTTAAATCTAACTTTCGTCAAAACGTGAGTTAGCTACCAAAAGATGCAACAGCATCGACTCTATGCGGGAATAGCTCAGTTGGTAGAGCACGACCTTGCCAAGGTCGGGGTCGCGAGTTCGAATCTCGTTTCCCGCTCCAAATTCTTCATCACATATACAAACTAACTTCATTAGTAATAGTACAGCGGCCCCTGTGGGCCCGCGACCGAGTGTCGGCCATTGCTTCACAACGAATTACCAAATCTCGTTTCCCGCTCCTAATTCTTTTCTTCAAAAAATATTCATTTTTTCGTGTCGGTTAATTGAATCAATATGGTGCGTTAAACGAATAAATGTGGTGCAAATCAAGCTGATGTTGCTATTGTGGTCTAATATTGCACAAGAATTGTGCAATAAATGGCAAAGAATTTGACCCGTTGGAATATTAAATGGATTTTTCTGAATAAATATGCATAATTCGCGCTCTTTTGTGCCAACTCGATGTATTTCGGTTGCTAAATCGGGCACAAAGCTTGCAATTTCACACTATTAAAATACAAGACTCAAAGCCATAAAACACTTTCAATAAGAAAAGTGAGGCGAGAGCATAATATTAGTATCACTCGGAGAAACACACATGGCTTTTGATTCATCAAAGCGTCACAGCGTATCAGCGCTAGCGTTCGCTGTCGCCTCAGCGTTAACGTTAAATGCTTCCGTCGTTAAGGCTCAGGAAGAGCCTGTAATAGAAGAAAAGGATGTGGAAAAAGTAGTGGTCACGGGGTCGAGAATCGCCCGAGATCCAAATCTAGCATCGCCGTCACCTGTGCAGGCAATATCTGAAGAAGATATTCAATTATCAGGTGAGTTCTCTGTTACTGACGTAATAAACGATATTCCGGCGCTTTTTTCCTCTACCACTGCTGAAAGCTCGATAGACTCTGGTTTCGCCGATGGTGCTAATATTTTGAATTTACGTGGGCTTGGGTCTAACCGTACATTGACCTTGGTTAACGGTCGACGCCATGTGGGCGGTGTTGCAGGTTCTGCTGCCGTAGATGTAGGCTCTATCCCGGTAAAACTTATTAAATCGGTAGAAGTATTAACAGGCGGCGCTTCGGCAGTATATGGTGCTGATGCGGTTACAGGTGTGGTTAACTTTATTCTTCGTGACGATTACGAAGGGTTTGAAGTTGACGTAAACACAGGTATCTCGTCTGAAGGTGACGGTGAGCAAATCAGTTTGTCAGCGTTATACGGTACCAACTTTGACGATGACAAAGGTAACTTTGCTATCAATGTCGAGTATCAACGAGATGAAGGCTTACGTGTAAGCGAGCGCGACAATGGTTTAATTATTGGTTCAGCACGAGACTGGACTAACCCAGCCTTGCGTTTCCAGCAAGGTGACTTAGGCGCTAGCACGCCAAACCTTTCTCAATATTACAATTACGATAATACTGGGTTGTTTAATTTTGGTTTGTCTATTCCAAGCCAAGAAGCGTTTATTGCAAATTATATCGATACGTTTGGTACAACGCCGACGCTTACAGAAGCCGAGTTAGCGCTATTTAATCGTGCGTCAACCGTTCCTCCACGCGCCGTATTGCCTTACAGAACATTCCCATTCACGTCAGGATACGGATACATCATTCCTGGAAACCCTTACACATTTGCAGGGTTTGACCCAGCAACTAACATCGACTTAGACGGCAACGGCACACCTGACTGTTTAGACTCTTTTTCTGGCTATAACAGTTCATTTGGCGCAGCGTCTTTCGGTGTGTTAGGTGGGTGCTGGAATGTAACAGAAGATGGCTCTTATCGTCCTATTCAAGATGGCTTAGTATCGGGTAACTTTGAAGGGTTTGGTGGCGATTCGTATAATACCATCCAACAACCGCGCGGCTATTTAATAACCCCTAACGATAAAGTGTCAGTCAACCTGCTTGGTCACTACGATTTAAGTGACGACATGACAGTATATGGCGAGCTTAAATATGTTGTGCAAACAACCGAGAATGAGAGTCAACCTACATCATATTGGGATTTATTATTCGGTGCGCCTGACAACCCTTATTTGCCAGAGTTTATCCAACCGCTAGCAACCGAACTTGGCGGTGTAGCGATTACAGCCGATCCTATCGGTATTGGCCGAGGCAAGATTGACAATGAGCGTACCACTGTGCGTGGTGTGATTGGAATTGAAGGCTTTTTTGATAACGATTGGGAATACAATCTTTCGGCAAATTACGGCCAATTTGAGTTTGAACAACAAGGCACAGAAAATATTGTTGTTGTAGACCGTTTCTTCTCTGCAATTGATGCAGTAACAGACCCATCAACGGGCGCTGCAAACTGCCGAGTAAACCTTGACGCGAATACGCCTCAGGTTACAACCGCATTTAATATTCCCGTGTACGACCCAGGCTATTTCTCATTTACGCCTGGCGATGGCAGTTGCGTACCATTAAATATTTGGTCTGGCGCAGCAGGCATTTCGCAAGAAGCGGTTGACTGGGTTACGCAAGACAGCTATTCGAAAACGACAATTGAACAATTCGTGGTGAGTGGTTCAATTGCGGGTGACTCAGCCGACTACTTCGAACTGCCATATGGGCCGGTTGCTTTCGCGGTAGGTGGCGAATATAGAGAAGAAAAATCTGAAGCTATTTTTGATGATTGGCAGCTAGGTATCATTCCGCAAGGGTCTCAATATCAAGCAGGCACATTGGTATCAGATTACTCAACGAATAACTCTTTGGTTTTCCAACCTTCTATCAAAACTGCCAATGAAACCGGTAAATTTGATGTAAGTGAAGTCTTTGTGGAATTATCCATTCCATTAATTGTAGCCGAAGAATTTGCTGAGGAGCTATCTGTAGACTTAGCTGCACGCTATTCTGACTACTCAACCATTGGCGATACTACGACATGGCGTGCTAACGTACTTTATGCGCCGCACACAGACCTTATGATTCGTTTATCGCAATCACAAGCAGTACGTGCCCCCAATATTACCGAATTGTTTGGCCCGGAAGTGGGTACCACGTTCCGTCCAACAGACCCGTGTAATGCAAGTGTTATCTCTGGTATCAGAGGCAACGATCCTGCTGCGGCCGATCAAATCCAAGCAAACTGCGTGGCAGACCTTCAGTCAATCGGGTTTAATCCGTTCAACGATGCAGGAGAGTATACCTATACTGATCCACTTTCAGCGGCGTTCCCTGGCGTAACGGGCGGTAATGCTGAGCTACAAGAAGAAACCGCAGATACCACAACGATTGGTTTTGTTTATCAGTCTAGCTGGCTAGAAGGTTTCTCAGTAACAGCAGATTACTGGAGCATTGAAATTGAGTCAGCGATCAGTGCTGTAAGCTCAAACGATATTGTGAATGGTTGTTATGTTGGAGAGAATTTAAATGAGAATTTCTGTTCTCTGTTCACTCGAAACACAGACAGCAACTCGCCACAGTTTGGCGGTTTAAACTTCTTACGCTCAACACAAGTAAACTTCGCAAGAACAGAAACTGCAGGGGTCGACTTCAGCATTGGTTATGACTTCGAGATAGAAGATCACGCCTTTACGACAAAAATCTCTGGTACACGAGTGAACAAATTAGATTTGTATACTAATCCAAATGATCTCAGCGAAGTAAACCCAGAGCTTGGCGAAGTGAATCGTCCAGAGCTCGCAGGAAACATCAACCTAGGCTGGAAATGGGGTGATTTACAAATAGCATGGCAAACCCAGTACATGGATGAGCAACTTGTTTCTTTTGTTGAAATCGAAGACTACGAGCGTGGCGACTATGATGATTCTGTAGTTATGGATGAGTTTTGGCAGCACGACATCAGCTTTGCTTACAATGCGACAGAAATTGTACGTGTATATGGTGGTGTGAAAAACATTACGAATGAAGAACCATTCCTTACGAACTTTGCTTACCCGGCAAGTGCACGCGGACGTTTCTATTTCGTTGGTTTTGATATGCAATTCAACTAATACGTCTATCACACTAGGATAGAGATAAAAGGCGGTCATGATTGACCGCCTTTTTTGTGTTTACTGTAATTGATTTTACGTTAATCTATCGCTACTCTTACTGGTCTAACCAGATTGCTACTTCCTTCGCGGTCAGATGTTTTGTGCATAAGCTAAGAGGGTTACGCCGTTTCTAGGATTAATATGTCTAACAACTACGTACTGAATACTTACAACAAATTTCTGAAACTACCTTTCGGGAAGAAACTATTTAGCTGGTACTCCGCTCGTCGAGCACCATACTTTTCAACCGTGTCGCCTGTTATTACCGATGTCCGCCCCAACTACTGTGAAGTTAAGATAAAAAAGCATAAGGCGGTGCAAAACCATATTGGTACAGTCCACGTTATTGCCATTTGCAATGGGCTTGAAATGGCAATGGGCTTTATGTGTGAAGCGTCCATTCCTAAGCATTTGCGATGGATACCTAAAGGTATGGAAGTGAAGTATCCAGCCAAGGCAGATTCTGATATTCGCTGTGTTGCCGAAGTGCCCGCTGATGCATGGAAGCCGGGTGACCTTCCCATTCCTGTTAAAGCCTACAACCAAGATGGTGTGGTGGTTGTAGACGGTACCATTACAGTATGGGTCAGTGAAAAGCGCTAGGTAACCCGCTCAACTTATTTATATAGAAGGTCGCAATGCGGCCTTTTTACTTTCTTATTCACTCCGTCAAATATTAAGTTTTTGCGACGGACAACTTTGTGTTTGACACCCTTTCAAAACCCAACTAAACATAATCTGTGATGCCACTATCACGGTATATATACCGTCTATTTTATACCAACGCTGTGTGACGTAGTTTTTAACAGCAATTCGTTTAGCAAGAGGTTAAGATGACAACATTGACTAGGCAACAGGTTATCAGTAAACCGTTTGCTGATAGCAAACATTATCCGTATGGTTTTGCGCGTTCAGGCGACTTTTCGATTGCAGAAAGTAAACTACTGCAGTCCCATGGCAGTATTTTCGCTGCATTAGTTGATGGTAAGATTTCACCAGAGAACGACGAAGAACAAATGTACTTAGAGTCTGCCCTAGGGCACAGAGCGCCATCAACGCCTCAAGAAAAAACATGGCTTAAATACCAAGCTCGAATCAACAGGCCAAAGGCTGCTAGTATTTACGGCTCTAAGCGTACAATAGTGGAAGATGCTGACGATGAAGATATCGATGACAACAGCGACTTAGACATTGAGATAGATGACGATTGAATTGTTAACTCAATGTAAAATTCCATCCTAATATTTGTGTTTAAAACCAACCAAACGAAACGTTTATCCTAATTATATCGATTATTGGGATATATATCTCACTTTTGTGCGTTTTGCTGTTTTATCTTCCTACTAGCTTCGTTATAGTCCAGTCATCGTCAACGTACGCTGACAAACCCCAACCTATTACAGGAGAATGTACTGTGAAAATGATGTCGGGCGCAGCCATGGTGGTAGAAGCGCTAAAAGATGTAGGAGTGACACACGTGTTCGGTTACCCAGGTGGTGCCGTATTAGACATTTATGACGCACTTTTTGCGCAAGATGATGTCAAACACGTCCTCGTACGTCATGAACAGGCAGCCGCACATATGGCGGATGGTTATGCACGTTCAACAGGTAAAACCGGCACAGTACTCGTCACTTCAGGTCCAGGCGCAACCAATACCATCACAGGTATTGCGACCGCTTACATGGACTCTATCCCAATGGTGATACTGTCAGGTCAGGTACCTTCTAAGCATATTGGTGAAGATGCGTTTCAAGAAACGGATATGGTGGGGTGTTCTCGCCCAATCGTTAAGCACAGCTTTTTGGTGAAACGTGCCGTTGATATTCCTGAAGCGATCGCAAAGGCGTATTATATAGCTAACACAGGGCGGCCAGGCCCGGTGGTTGTTGACCTTCCCAAAGATATTGTGAATGTAGCCGAAGAACATCCTTATGTTTACCCTAGCGATGTCACAATGCGCTCATACAATCCAACCGAAAAAGGGCACCCCAAGCAAATTAAGAAAGCGGTAACCGCTTTACTTAAAGCCGAACGTCCAGTGCTTTATGTTGGTGGTGGTGCAGTCTTAAGTGACGCATCATTGAAAGTTATCGAGCTTGCCGAAAAGCTGAATGCACCCGTAACGTGCACCTTAATGGGCTTAGGGGCAATGCCTGGTACCCATGAACAATTCATTGGTATGTTGGGCATGCATGGTACGCTTGAAGCAAATAAAAGCATGCATAATGCCGATTGTATTATTGCGCTTGGCGCACGCTTTGACGACCGCGTTACTAACAATGTAGATAAGTTTTGTCCGCATGCGGATATTATCCACGTTGATATCGACCCCGCGTCTATTTCAAAAACGGTGAATGCGCATATTCCTGTTGTTGGCTCAGTCGATAAAGTGTTAGATCAAATATTAAGTCACGTTGATAAGCACGATTTATCGGGTCAGAAAGAGAAGTTAAGCGACTGGTGGCAGCAAGTTAATACATGGCGTGCTCGCCAATGCTTAAACTACGACCAAGGCGAAGAGGTTATTAAACCGCAACGTGTTATTGAAGCGTTATATAAGCACACCGACGGTAAGGCCTATATCAGCTCAGACGTAGGCCAGCACCAAATGTTTGCCGCGCTTTACTATGCCTATGACAAGCCACGTCAATGGATTAACTCTGGTGGTCTGGGTACCATGGGCTTTGGCTTACCTGCTGCAATGGGCGTGCAAGTTGCACACCCTAAATCAACGTCTGTAGTGGTAACCGGAGATGGCAGTATTCAAATGAATATCCAAGAGCTGTCTACGTGTTTACAGTACAACCTACCGATTAAAATCATAACGCTGAATAACCGTGCATTAGGTATGGTTCGACAGTGGCAAGATATGATTTATAAGGGGCGCCATTCGCATTCTTATATGGACTCAATGCCTGACTTCGTGAAGTTGGCCGAAGCGTATGGTCATGTGGGTATAAAAGTAGATAAGTTAGATGAGCTTGATGCCGCGATGGAAAAATGCTTTAGCTACACCGATCGCCTCGTGTTTATGGACATTGCGGTTGATCAAAATGAACATGTATATCCAATGCAAATTAAGTACGGCGCAATGGACGATATGCGCTTGAGCAAGACGGAGCGAACCTGATGAAACGTATTATTTCAGTATTAATGGAAAACGCCCCGGGCGCATTATCTCGTATTGTAGGCGTATTTTCGCAGCGTGGTTATAACGTCGACTCGCTTTGTGTAGCACCGACTGATGATGCTAGCTTGTCGCGCTTAACAATTATTACCCACGGTGACGACAAGGTCATCGAGCAAATTACTAAGCAGGTAAACAAGCTTATAGATGTGCTTAAAGTGGTTGATTTGACCGAAGGCGCGCATATCGAACGAGAGTTAATGCTTATTAAAGTCGCTACCCGTACCGAGTCTGTGAGAGCGGAAGTAAAGCGCAATGCGGATATTTTTCGTGCCCGTATTTTAGACGTGAATGCAAATAACTACACCATCGAACTTACCGGTACCAGTGATAAGCTCGATGCATTTGCTACAACAATGGGGCAGTGTGCAGAGATTATCGAATCATCTCGTACCGGCGTGTGTGGCTTGGCTAGAGGCGACAGAGCGCTTCGTCCATAATCGTTATACTGCTAACTAAAAAAGGGCGTTTTACGCCCTTTTTTATTGTCTTAAGTACACTTTCAACGATTCCCTCACAGAGAGCTACACCAAAGTGTTGTGGTTGTTGTAGTTCAATTACTTTTACGTATCTCTCCCGTAGTACGCTTCAATCCTCAGCGCAACGCCATAGGAAGGTTTGAAATCTTCACTGCGTAATAACAGTACAAAGGGCTCAACCTCAAAGAACAGCCAGTCGCGCAGCGTATTGTTGCGCCAGCGCACACCTGAATAGATTTCTTCAACGCGATAATTAGGCTGGCTGAGGCCTTCTACCAGAAAATGCGGGATGATCGCGTTGTATTCATTCACTGAGTGAAGGTGGTGAATTTCATGTCGCCACAACCAATCGTTTGTATCGTCTCTGAAATAAAAACGATTATTCTGTCGAAAAAGATGTTTTTTGCTGAGGTCGTATTGGAATGCAACCCCGGCTTCAGCACCTAAACCATCGCGAGAGTAAAAATACATTTCGCTATCATAAAGCATGGCCCACTTGGTATTTAGTGCAATTGCATCGCGATAACGCGCTTTGACGTAAAGCTGGTCCCGCCGTCCGGCGCCTACACGAAATGAATAATGTGAGTCTTGATCAGGTCTAAACCTCAGCGCAATGGTGGTGCGATCTCTATTATTATTGTCGGTATTACGTGCCGCACGAATCGTGTTGTCTTGGGTTTCATCTTCATTATCGCTAAGCAGTAAATCAACACGGTCTTCCAGCGCCGGCAGTTGAACACGAATTCGAAAGCGCACGTCGGTGTCAGATAACATGCTTGTGCGAGGCTCCCATGCAAGCTGCACACGGCCTTCAGCGCGCGCTTGATTAGACATCGTCGTGTCGCTTTCTCCCATAAATAGCCCATCCAACTGTTTCACGGTAAAATCCATTGAGTCGGTGAAGCTGCGCTGCCACACGTCAAACCACGCATTTTGTTTTGGGGGGGGCGCGTCGTTAGCCGTATTTTGTGTACTGCTCGCCTCAGAGGCAGGCGGTGCCGCATAGGTGATAAATGGGACAAGAAGTACCATCGCAACGAAGACGATTCGCATCATGCGGTATATAACCTTCTGTTTATCAATGATATTATCCTTTATCTTATCGACGTTTTGACGAAGTGCATAGCATGCGTCCGTATTCATTAAATATCAATCATTAATCGTTCGTGTAAATATTCAGGTGAAAGCAATGTCAGGGGGTGGCATACTGTTACTACTGACGTAAGGGAGATAAATTTATGGGTGGTATTGGCGTTTGGCAATTGCTAATTATTTTGGTAATTGTCGTGTTACTTTTTGGGACTAAGCGCTTAAAAGGTATGGGCAGCGATTTAGGCTCAGCCATTAAAGGGTTTAAAAAAGCGGTTAACGAAGAAGACAAAGATAAAGAGAAAGACGCTGATTTTGCACAATCTAAACAGGTTGAAGACAAAGCGCCGTCGGACACTGTCACAACAAACGCCCAGAGCGACGTTAAAGAAAAATCCTAATGTTTGACATTGGTTTTTGGGAAATCCTTGTTATTGGTGTACTTGCGTTGCTCATATTGGGGCCCGAGCGTTTACCTGGGGCTATGCGTTCCACCATTAAAACGGTTCGAAGTGTAAGAAATGTGGCAACGGGCTTTAAGCAAGAAGTTGAGCATCAGCTGCGCGTACACGAACTACACGACAATTTGAAGAAAGCTGAACAGCAAGGCCTTAAAAACCTCTCTCCTGACCTTGAAAAAAGCGTCGAAGAGTTGAAGAAAGCAGCCGAGTCAGTTCAAGAACCCTATAAAAAACAATAAATGTCTGACACAAATAATCTAATTTCTCATCTTATTGAATTACGCAGCCGCATTTTGAAGGCATTGCTTAGCGTGCTTGTTGTGTTTGTTTGCTTAGCGGCATTCGCGCAGGACCTCTATCAACTACTGGCGATGCCATTACTTGATGCCATGCCAGAAAATGCCACGATGATTGCAACCGATGTGGCATCTCCTTTTTTCGCCCCATTTAAATTAACGTTAGTTCTCTCGTTTTTTATTGCCATTCCGTATGTGCTTTATCAAGTGTGGGGGTTTGTTGCGCCTGGTCTCTATCGAAACGAGAAAAAGCTTGTTGCACCGCTGCTACTTTCTAGCACGCTGTTGTTTTATGCTGGAATGGCGTTTGCGTATTTTGTGGTATTCCCATTGGCGTTTGCGTTTTTCACCAGCGTTGCCCCAGAAGGAGTGACGGTAAGCACAGATATTTCGAGTTATTTGAACTTCGTATTGAAACTGTTCTTCGCTTTTGGCGTCTCATTTGAAATACCCATCGCCATTATCTTGTTATGTTGGACTGGCGTAACCGATGCCAAATCACTTCGCGCGAAACGTCCGTTTGTTGTTGTTGGCGCATTTGTATTGGGCATGCTGTTAACGCCACCAGACGTTATTTCTCAAACACTACTGGCAATTCCCATGTGGCTGTTGTTTGAAGTGGGTGTCATTATCGGCGGGATTTACGTGAGAAAAGCGCCAGAAGATGATGAAGATGAAACAGAAACTACCACCGAACAAAAATAGAATTAAAGGACAAGTAATGAAGTTACGCGCGTTTTTTTTGCTAGCAGTCGTCGTACCGCTCAGTGCATCACTGGCTCAAGCTGAAACTATTGGCGAAGCGCTGAATGGATGTAAGCAAACCGACAATAGCTTGAAACGATTGATGTGTTACGACAAAGTCGTAAAGCAAATGAATCAATATGACGGTGCTAATGCTGGTTTACCGCAAACTACACTAGGTGCTATTGCGCCAGTGCAGCGCACTGCGTCAACGCAACCTGTTGCGGCACCAACGGCCGAAGCGATGCCTCGTACGCAGGAACCTGCCACAGAGTTTGGTCTAGAGCACAAACAAGACCTAGACAAAAAAGACGCAGACATGGCAGTGTCTATTACCAAAATCGCGAAGAGCCTTCGAGATAAATACATCCTTACGTTTAATAATGGCACAGTATGGCAACAGACCGACCAAACATTCCTCAAAATAAAAGAGGGGCAGAATGTCACGGTTGAGCGCGGTGTGCTTGGTGCATTTTACCTAAGCGTTGAGGGGCTAAATAAGCGCATGAAAGTAAAGCGTATTAAATAGTATGTCTTGGTTTGATGCTGGCGTTAATTTGCTCGATAGTCGGTTTGATGTTAAAGACGTCATATCGCGTGCCGTTAATGCTGGCGTCAAAAAACTCTGTATTATCACCACTCACCCCAATGAGTGGGATGCAGCTAAAGCACTTTACGAACGTTATCCTGATATTTGTTGTTACACCGTTGGCGTACACCCACATAATGCCAAAGACGTGACCGACGATGATTTAAAACGTTTAAGACAATTAGCGCAACATGATGGTGTTGTCGCTATTGGCGAATGTGGTCTCGACTTTAATCGTAATTTCTCTCCAAAAGACACTCAAATTTCGGTATTTAACGCGCAGCTTTCTATTGCGGTAGAACTAGAAATGCCAGTGTATTTGCACGAACGTGATGCATTTACCCAGCAGGTGGAATGCTTACGTCCAGTGCTACCTCATTTGAAAGCAGGCATAGCACATTGTTTCACAGGTACTCATGAGCAGATGAAGTCGTATATTGATATGGGGCTATTCATCGGTATAACGGGGTGGGTCTGTGATGAAAAAAGAGGCCAAGATTTGCGTGATGCTGTAATGCATCTTCCACTTGAACGCCTTATTATTGAAACTGACGCGCCCTATCTATACCCCAAAACGCTAAAGCCACGAAAGCGAAACAATGAACCCGCTTTTCTTCCCCATATTGGTGAGCAGCTAAGTGCCTTAATGGGGGTCAGTACACAAGCGCTGCAAGATAGTAGTTACGCAAATACGTGTAAGTTGTTTTCACTGTAGAGATAACGCGAATGTTTATAAAGTCAGATACTGTTAAAGGCTATGATGTGGGGCTTGTTGCTACCACAGTGCTTGCTATTGTACTGCTAACGTTTATCGCGTTTAATCTCTCGCCAGAAAACGATATTCATTCCAGAATATCCCAGCTTAAATATACCGTTACCAAAGATAAAGATGTCACGTTCGAGGACGTCTTTTTATATTCTGATACTAAGTGGACGCCAACAAGCTCTCCGGTAAATTTGGGTATGGGGGAAGCAACGTATTGGTTTTCTTTCATGGTGTCGCCAACGGAGAGTCAAGGCAGTCGCTTTCTTTTAGAGGTCGACTATTCCCTTTTAGATACGTTAGATGTTGCTATTTATCGCAATGTGGGCACCACGCCGTTAGCAACCTATAGCGCGGGCGACATATCGCCATTTTTAGACCGCGCGATAAAACATGAAAAACCACTGTTCCCACTACCTTCAAGTGCGCAGTCGCAACGCGTGCTAGTGAAAGTCGAGACGGCGGGCACAATTCGTTTGCCAATAAGAGTATGGGAAGAAGCCGAGTTTATCGAATTTACCTCAACGCAGAACCTGATGATGGGGTTGTTTTTTGGCTTTCTGTGCGCGATGGGCATTAACAATGCTTTTCTTTTTCTAACAACAAAAAGACGCTCGTTTATCTACTATTCAGGCTATGTTTTCAATCTTGCCCTGACATTGGCGGCATTGCACGGTTTTGGCTATGCCTATTTGTGGTCTGAACAAGTGTGGTTTCAAACACGGGCCGTAGTCATTTTTGCCAATATTACAATCTTATTTGCGACCATATTTACGCGAGATTTGTTGCCTATTGTTAAGCACAGTAAACGCATCGACAATATGTTAAAGATAATAAGTTGGTCGTTCGGTATCAGCATTATTATTAGTTTTATCATGCCGTATAGCATTCTCATCAAGCTATTCTTAGCCATGCTAGCCGTTGTCGTGATATTTATCATTGCTGTTGGCATATGGCTGTCGATAAAAGGCGAAACTATCGCACGTTACTTCACAATAGCGTGGGGCTTTTTGCTGATAAGTGGAATGAGTGCAAGTTTAGATAATGTTGGGCTTATCGACTTATCAATAAGTTCGAGTAACTTGCTTATTATTGGTGGCACGCTTGAAACATTAATTCTTGCTTTCGTATTAGCCATTAGCTATAGCCATAGCCGAGATGATTTAATTAAAGCGCAACAATTTGCGCTTGCGCAAGAAGTACAAGCGAATACTGCGAAAGAAAACTTATTAGAGGTTCAAAAGCGCTATCAGGACGATTTGGAGTATAAGGTTGAAGAACGTACTCTTGAGTTAGAAATCACCCTCAGGGAGCTCTCTGAGGTAAATAATGAGTTGGAACGGCTCACTTCTATCGACCCGTTAACTGGTATGAATAATCGTCGGCATTTTGATAAACGGTTAAAGTCTGAAGGCCGTCGTAGCCGTCGTGAGCAAACTCCGTTGTCTGTTGCGGTTATTGATATTGATCATTTTAAACAAGTTAATGATTCATTTGGTCATACCGGTGGCGATGCCTGTCTTATTCAAGTGAGCAAAGCACTGCAATCAGAGCTTAATCGTTTATCTGATGATTTATGCCGCATTGGTGGTGAAGAATTTGCACTTATTCTGCCGAACACGGAGCTGAGCGGGGCGACCCACGTTGTCGAAACAATGCGCCAAGCTATTGATAATCTCAATGTTGAATTTGACGGACACCATATTCCCCTTAGCATCAGCGTTGGTGTTACCACGGCGATAATGAAGAATGAAGAGCACGTTTTAGCCCTCTTAAAATTTGCCGATGAGTTGCTATATAAAGCAAAAGAGTCTGGTAGAAATACTGTAATACACCAAGAATTTATAGGATAGTTTATGACCTCCCCAGCATTTCCCGCGCAGCGTATGCGCCGCCTTCGTGCTAATGACGCCCTGCGAGGGTTGGTTTCAGAAAACCAGTTGAGTGTAGATGACTTGATTTATCCAGTGTTTGTTTTGCCGGGTAAGCAGCAGCGCGAGTCCGTATCTTCTATGCCGGGTGTAGAGCGCCTATCTATCGATCTATTACTTGAAGCAACGAAAGACTGGGTCGCGCTTGGTATAAAGACGCTTGCACTTTTCCCCGTTACGCCGATGGAACATAAAACTGACTGCGCGAAAGAAGCTTACAACCCTAACGGATTAGCACAGCAGGCTATCAGTGCGTTAAAGCAGGCGTTTCCTGATGTTATGTTAATGTCAGATGTAGCACTGGACCCTTTCACCTCACATGGACAAGACGGCCTCATTAACGATGATGGCTATGTGATGAACGACGAAACGGTTGATGTGCTTATTAAACAAGCATTGTCTCACGCGCAAGCGGGAGCGGATATCATCGCACCGTCTGACATGATGGACGGACGAATTGGCGCAATACGCCAAGCATTAGAAGAAAAGGGGTTCATCAACACCTGTATTATGGCGTACTCGGCTAAATATGCCTCAGCATACTACGGCCCTTTTAGAGATGCTGTCGGCTCTGCTGCCAATATCAAAGGGGGCAACAAGAAAACGTATCAAATGGACCCAGCTAATTCTGATGAAGCACTGCATGAAATTGCGCTAGACATTCAAGAGGGGGCCGATATGGTGATGGTTAAGCCGGGAATGCCTTACCTTGACATTGTGCGCCGTTGCAAAGAAACGTTTAGTGTCCCCACGTTTGCTTATCAGGTCAGCGGGGAATATGCCATGCATCAAGCCGCTTTTGCAAACGGTTGGTTGAAAGAAGATGAAGTAATACTTGAATCGTTATTAGCGTTTAAACGAGCCGGTGCAAACGGTATTTTAACGTACTTTGCGCCTAAAGCAGCGGCCTTGTTGGCAAGCAAGAAGTAATCGAAAGATACGGCTAGATATCAATGTGCGCGCCAAGTAATGCGAGGCGCGCTCATAAAAACAACCACACTCAGTGGCAAATAAGTTCCCAGCCAGCTTTATGCTGAAGCCAGCTTTCGTTTGCAAGTTCAGCGTTAATTAAAGGGTGAGATTTAAGCCAGCCATCAGGGAATATCAACGTCCACTTATCACCATCACACTGCAATTCTACATTGGGTATGTGTTTGTTTTGACGTCGTAAACTCAATACCACGGCAATACGTAAAATGCGTAACAAGCCACGAAGCATCGGCTGGTAGTCTTCATGGTAGTGTTCAAATGTTTGCTGGGGAATGGCTAAGCGATGTAAAGCCACCAAGTCTCGCACTGCAGTGCGTTGAAGCTTTGTAAAGCCGGGTAAATCAATGTGCGTAAGAATATAGGCGCCATGCTCGTGATGCTTTTTATATTCTATGTGTAAACCGGTTTCATGAAGCGTTGCAGCAGCCCCTAAAATTGCCTCAGTATCTAAGTGACAAATTTGTTGTTGTGCACAAAGCTGATGACAAATTGATATGGCAATGCCTTTTACAGCATCAGCATGTGCAGCATCAATGTGATATCGTGCTATCGTCTGATTAAGCGTCTGCTTGCGCCTATCGTTGTCTTGTATATTATCCAACATGCCATAAATTAAGCCTTCTCTTAAGGCGCCACCAGAGATATTCATGTGCTTGATGTTGAGTTGTTCAAACAAGCTGATAAGAATAGCTAGGCCAGACGGAAAAATCGCCTTACGGCTTTCTTCAAGACCTTCAATATTCAGGTTGTTTATGGCTGCACAATCGATACACTGCTGCTCAAGATGGTATAAATAGTCTAAACGTATGGCATCACTGATACCTTGCGCGACTAATATTTCGGTGATGGCTTGTGGTGTGCCGGAGGCGCCTAAACAGTTCTCCCAATCAAAGCAAAGAAAGGCATCTTTTTCTGCGTCTAAGAGTTCGCACGCTGCCGATTTAGCATTGGCAAAACTTTCAGCGGTGATACGGCCTTCAGGAAAATAGCGTTCCATAAAGGTGACACAGCCCATATCTAAGCTTTTTAGATGGATAGGCTGCATATCATTACCGATAATTATTTCGGTACTGGCACCGCCTATATCAATCACTAAGCTATTGCCTTGGTTGGCAGACGTATATGCGACGCCAAGGTATATTTGACGAGCTTCTTCTTCGCCGCTAATAACTTCAAGCTTATGCTTTAAAATTTCTTCAGCACGTTTAACGAAAACGTGCGAGTTTGTAGCAAGGCGCAGCGTAGCCGTGGCGACTACTTTAATATTTGAAGGTGGCACATCTTGCAATCGTTCTGAAAAAAGCTGCAGGCATTGCCAACCACGTTCCATGCTCTCGTCGTCAAGTTCCATGTTGTCGTCAAGGCCAGCCGCTAAACGTACTTTTTGTTTAACTTTCCCAATAATTTGGACGCTACCGTTAACAACATGAACAACCACCATGTGAAAGCTGTTTGAACCTAAATCCACGGCGGCATAATATTCGCCGTGAGTTTGGGCATTGTGTTGTAGTTCTGCCTGCATATTACTTCTTTCTTATCTATTGCCACCACGATTTTGGGGCTTACCTCTACCTCGACCATTTCCTCTACGAGGTGTATTCCGATTGCTCGGCGTACGTCTTCTCGGTCTAGGCGCTTTAACATCATCAAGCAATGCCGCCCTGTCATAGTCAGTAACGGGAATAGTTTGGTTAATGTATTGCTCTATCGCAGGCAAGTTCATCGCATATTTTTCACATGCAAAACTTATTGCGATACCGCTTTGCCCAGCTCTTCCTGTACGACCGATGCGATGAACATAGTCCTCTGCATCATCGGGCAGATCAAAATTGAAAACGTGTGTAACGGCATCAATGTGAAGTCCTCGTGCTGCAACATCGGTTGCAACTAGAATATCCAATTTGCCATTCGTAAAGTCTTCTAATATCCCTAAGCGTTTCTTTTGAGGTACATCACCACTAAGCAAACCCACGCGGTGGCCATCGGCGGTAAGCCAGTCGGTTACCTTTTCGCAGCTGTATTTGGTATTAGCAAATACAATCGCTTTATCTGGCCACTCTTCCTCTAACAATGTTAGAAGCAGTAACATTTTATCGTCGTCAGACGGATAAAAAAGTTCTTGTGAGACACGGCTCGCCGTAGTCTGCTCTGGCGCCACTTGAACGTGCGTTGGGTTGTTCATGTGCTCGTACGCCAATTCCTGAACCCGGTAGCTTAGCGTCGCTGAGAACAGCATGCTTAATCGCTCTGTAGCAGGAGGCATTCTGCGGAATAAAAAGCGAATATCTTTGATAAAGCCTAAATCGAACATGCGATCAGCTTCATCAAGTACGGCCACTTGAATATTCTTTAGTGAGAAAACGTCCTGTTTGTAATAATCTAGAATACGTCCAGTGGTGCCGATAATAATATCTACACCTTCTTCTAGGCTTTCACGTTGACTTTGGTAACCTTCGCCCCCATAGATCAAACCAAGCGACAGGCCAGTGTGCTCACTGAGCAATTTGGCGTCGTTATAGATTTGAACCGCGAGTTCTCGGGTAGGTGCCATAATAATGGCTCGAGGCCCGGCTGAATTCGCGCCTTTTGAGTTGCCGCTATCGTCATCATCTGCTTTGCTAAGCAGGTAATGAAACGTAGCAACTAAGAACGCGATGGTTTTGCCTGTACCTGTTTGGGCTTGTCCCGCGATATCAAGGCCTTCTAATAAAGGAGGAAGTGACAACGCTTGAATTGGTGTACAATGCGAAAAATTAGCTGCCGTCAAGGCGTCAACCACCTTGCTATTAATCGGCAGGTCGGAAAAATGAGTATCTGTTAAGTGAGTTGGCATAGCTTATAGCTTATCGGTGCTTGCATTAAAAACGGTTTCTATATAACACTTATGGTAAAGCTGAAACAAGTCAGCGACAGACCAATAATGGAGAAAAGAATGAGCGACAAAATTATCCAGTTATCTGACGATAAATTCGAGGCAGACGTAATCAATGCTGAAGGTCCTGTGCTGGTTGACTTTTGGGCCGAGTGGTGTGGCCCCTGTAAAATGATCGCACCAATCCTTGCGGAAGTTGCGAACGAGTTTGAAGGCAAGTTAACAGTTGGCAAGTTGAATGTCGATGAAAATAACGAAACTCCACCTAAATATGGTATTCGTGGTATTCCAACGCTTCTACTTTTCAAAAATGGAAACGTAGCAGCTACAAAGGTTGGCGCGTTATCTAAAGCACAACTGACTGAGTTCCTGAACGAAAATCTGTAATATACGATTTAATGATAAAAGCCGGTGTTCATCACCGGCTTTTTTGTTTCTGTTGTCCCATGCTTTCGCGACCTTTGTATCAAAGTTCACGTATTGAGGACACGCTTTAGTTTATTTAACAATTCCGCATTAAAACGCTGGACGTTGGTTAAATATAGTGCTAACTTTTCCATCAGCGCTCACCCGAGCTGCATTCTGCTTATTAGCCTGTATCCGGGCATAATCAAATCTAAATTAGAACAGAGTGACAATTAGTCCTGTAAACGAAGTTCAATCACAAAGACCCACCAGTATGAATTTAACCGAATTAAAAAATAAACCGATTAGCGAGTTGGTTGCCCTGGCCGAGGAAATGGGCCTGGAAAACATGGCGAGAGCCAGAAAACAAGACATCATTTTCTCGATACTGAAAACGCATGCTAAAAGCGGCGAAGATATTTTCGGTGACGGGGTACTCGAAATTTTACAGGACGGTTTTGGCTTTCTGCGCTCTGCAGACTCGTCATATCTTGCTGGTCCAGACGATATCTATGTTTCACCTAGTCAAATCCGCAGGTTCAATCTGCGTACGGGTGACACCATCGCTGGAAAAATTAGACCGCCTAAAGACAGCGAGCGCTATTTTGCCTTGCTAAAAATTCGTGAAGTAAACTTTGATAAACCAGAGAATTCGCGAAATAAAATATTATTTGAAAACCTTACTCCGCTTCATGCAAACGATCGTTTGCGCATGGAACGTGGAAATGGGTCAACAGAAGATATTACTGCCCGTGTACTAGACTTGGCGTCGCCAATTGGTAGAGGTCAACGTGGTCTTATCGTTGCACCACCAAAAGCGGGTAAAACCTTATTACTTCAGAATATCGCCCAGTCTATCGCGGCAAACCACCCAGAGTGTGAGCTCATGGTGTTGCTCATCGACGAACGTCCTGAAGAAGTAACTGAAATGCACCGTCTTGTGCAAGGTGAAGTAGTTGCCTCAACATTTGATGAGCCGGCCAGCCGCCACGTTCAAGTTGCCGAAATGGTAATTGAAAAAGCAAAGCGTCTTGTTGAGCATAAGAAAGATGTGGTTATCCTTCTTGATTCAATTACCCGTCTTGCTCGTGCATACAACACCGTTATTCCGTCGTCAGGTAAAGTATTAACCGGTGGTGTTGATGCAAACGCACTGCATAAACCAAAGCGTTTCTTTGGTGCGGCACGTAACGTTGAAGAAGGTGGTAGCTTAACTATCATTGCAACAGCACTGATTGATACTGGCTCTAAGATGGATGAAGTTATCTACGAAGAGTTTAAAGGTACAGGTAACATGGAATTACACCTTAACCGCAAAATTGCGGAAAAGCGTGTTTTCCCAGCTATCGACTTTAACCGTTCTGGTACACGTCGTGAAGAGCTTCTTACCAAACAAGACGAGTTGCAAAAAATGTGGATCTTACGAAAGATCGTACATGAAATGTCTGAAATTGATGCAATGGAGTTCCTCATCAGTAAGTTGTCAATGACCAAGACAAACGATGAATTCTTTGATGCAATGCGAAGACAAAAAAGCTAAAAACAGACACAGTAGAAAAAAGGCACCTTCGGGTGCCTTTTGCGTTTTAATTTTACGGTGTTTACAGTTAAAAACCGCTTACCGTTTACAACTTAGACTTAAGTCTAAAAGGCCGAATTTTCCAAATATTTTGTGTAATTTAACTTAGGTTGATGATGTGTTTACACGCTAATTGTAATACTCTTAATGCTTAAAGACACGCAAGGGAAATTATACTATGTACCGGACGATATTCTTTTTAGCCCTCATTGGATGGGCATCTGTTTCACACGCGCAAGTCGACGTTGAGGCATTGGCATCAGATGTAGAAAAAGATGTCATTACCTGGCGCCATCATTTTCATGAATTTCCTGAGTTATCAAACCGCGAGTTTAATACCGCTAAATACGTGGCTGATTACCTCACATCTTTAGGGCTTGAAGTGGAAACAGGGGTTGCAAGAACAGGCGTTGTCGCCGTTTTAGATTCCGGAAAGCCGGGCCCTGTAGTGGCACTAAGAGCCGACATGGACGGGTTACCAGTTAAAGAACAAAGTGACTTGTCTTATCGCTCAACACAAATGGGTGAGTACAACGGGAAAGAGGTTCCCGTTATGCATGCCTGTGGACATGATACGCACATGGCTATGCTTATGGGGGCAGCAAAGATCCTTACAGGCATTAAAAGTGAGCTAAAAGGAAAAGTGAAATTTATCTTCCAGCCTGCCGAAGAAGGTGCGCCTGCTGGTGAGAAAGGCGGTGCAGAAGTGATGGTTAAAGAAGGGGTGTTAAAAAATCCCGATGTTGACGTTATCTTCGGGCTCCATATCAGTGCTAATACAGATGTCGGAACGGTTCGATACAATGCTGGCGGCACAATGGCAGCGGTTGACCCGTTTAAAATTGTAATTAATGGAAAACAAGCACACGGTGCTTATCCATGGAAAAGTGTTGATCCCGTTGTCACTGCTGCTCAGATGATTATGTCTATCCAAACTATCGTAAGCCGCGAACTTCGTCTTATTGACGATGCTGCGGTGGTATCCATCGGATCTATCCATGGTGGTAATCGCTCTAATATCATTCCTAACGAAGTAGAAATGGTGGGTACGATACGCACGCTTAATAAAGCAGCGCGCGACCATATTTATGAAGCCCTACCACGAAAAGTAAAAGCGATTGCAGAAAGTATGGGGGCTGACGCTGAGCTTACTTTGCCGCTCGATTATTACTACCCCATTACGTATAACGACCCAGCGTTAACGCAACAGATGTTACCGACTATGCAGCGAACTGCTGGGGTAGAGAATACATTATTGTCAAAGCCTGTGACCGGTGCCGAAGACTTCTCTTTCTTCCAAGAGAAGATACCTGGCTTATACGTATGGGTTGGTGGAAAACCATTAGAGGTGTCTGAAGAAGATAGCCCTGCACACCATACTCCCGAGTTTTATGTCGATGATTCAGGTATGAAGCTGGGCGTGAAGTTGTTAACTAACTTCACTCTAGACTACATGGCGACTCATTAATCGTGTTGGCATCAGGGGTAAGAAGTGAGCCGGTTTAATTTTTCATTTTCTCCATCTTTGATGCTGCACTTATTCATTACCTTCGTCATTGGAGCGGGGCTTAATACGCTCTCAGCCCCGTTTTACAGCAGTGGAATAGCAGCGTTTGGTATGGGGGCTGCTATTTACGGTGCATTACGATTCCCCCCTCGATACGCTATTCCGCTTACTTTACTTATAAGCCTACCCTTGTGGGTGGGTAACAATGGCGTACTAGGCAAAGAAACGTTAAGCCTTTTGCCTATTATTATTAGTTTTCTCGCCTATGAAGGGTCAATTAAGCGTGTACTGAAAATAGGGGCTGGTGGTTGGACGCTCGTGTTTTTGCCTATTCTGTTGCTAGAACACGCAATATACGACTCAGACTTACCGTCGGTCATGTTTTCCGGGTTATTGGTCACCTGGGTTAGCGGCGCGTTCGGTTTAGTTTCGGGACACTTTGCCTATATTGTGGGTAATGGGATAGAACGAAACATTGAAGACCCAGCAGAAAAAGTCAGTCTTCATTTTCTATTCAGTTATTTCTTTGCAGGCTGCTTTTTTGTTGCTTCTATGTCTGTGGTTTACCTCTCTGTATCCTTATATCAGACGCAACAAGAAGAGCAAATTACTGGGTATATGAAGCAACGCGTTGCAGTGCTAGAACAGCAGCTTTCAAATTTTATTGAGTTACACAAAAACGCAATCGCGTCTTCTGCCAAGTCACTGTCGATGCCGTACTCTCAATCTAGCTTTAACGCAGCGGCGAACTATCAACTGTCATTGCTTCATACCTACTATCCAGAGTTTTTAACCTTTCTTATCACTGATGGTGAAGGCGAAATAACGTATGCGTATCCGCCTAATTTGATGGAAATCGCCATCATTAACAACAAAACAAATGTGGCGTATCGTCCGTATTTCCATATGCCCATGGAAAGTGGCGAGCTTTATTTGTCTAATGTTTTTCAAGGAACGGGGTTCGGCGACGATCCTATCGTTGCTATATCAGCGCCTATTATTAAAGAAAACGGTGTGGCGGTTGGAATTGTCGAAGGCTCATTGTCACTGCAAAGCTTTGGTTCGATTGATGCTCTGAACCTGCCAGGCTTTTCATTGTTGTTAGAAGATGAAAAAGGCGATGTGATTTACGCATCCGACGCGTTAGGTTTTACGCCGCTTTCGAAGGCGCCCGACTACCCGTGTAAGGATACTTGTGCGTTAGACATTCAAAGTGGACCTAACAATAAGCCGTGGTTCCGCATGACGAGCCCCTTGCCATCAGAAAAATGGCTTCTTAGCTACTATTACGACAAAGAACGACTTTATACCCTCATGAGTCGCTATCTATTGAAAGACTTGGGCCTACTCTTTTTACTATCGTTGTTTGGCACGTTCACAGGATATTTTGTCTCGCGCTTAATTGAGTCGCCCATACGAAGATTGATAAGCCATATTGCGCACTTTAGCCCAGCAAAAGACGCTAAGGGTTCTCAGTTGCCGGCTAAAACCCTTCACATTACCGAGTTAGCCTTGTTAAGTGACGAATTCTTAAAACTTGAAGGGCGGCTAACGTCAGCATTTTATGAATTAGAAAAAGCCCGCATTAATGAGAAAAACCTAAACGTCGAGCTGGCCGATTTAAATAAATCACTTGAACAAAGAATTCGAGAAAAAACTCATGACCTTCGAGATGCACTCACCGAGGCGAAAGCCGCTAGTGTTGCTAAAACCCAATTTCTTGCGAATATGAGTCACGAGATTCGTACGCCTATGAATGGCATCATCGGGTCATGTGACTTACTTCTTGAGCATGAAATGTCAGAGGAAGCGAAGAAGCGAGCCAATGTTATTGCACACTCAGCAACAAACCTCTTGATGATTTTAGACAGTATTCTTGATTGGTCGAAAATCGAATCTGGAAAGTTAACCAAAGATGACTATGACGTGTGCGTGAGTGCACAGCTTGAAGCGTGTCGCGCTTTGTACGAACAAGCTGCAGGCTTTAAAGGCGTGGACGTTGCCATAACGTGTACCGATAGGCTGCCAACTTATGTCACAGCCGACGGCGGGAAGTTGTCTCAAATTCTTAATAATCTCGTCAGTAACGCGATTAAATTTACCCACCACGGTAGCGTGACGTTACACGGCGATTATATGGATAACACATTATTGTTAACGGTCAGTGATACGGGAATAGGTGTCCCGCCACAAAAGATAAGCGATATTTTTGGGCAATTTGAACAGGCTGATGCATCCACCACACGCGATTTTGGCGGAACCGGGCTAGGCTTAGCGATAACGAAGGGGTTGGTTGAGTTTCTAGGTGGAACAATAAGTGCAAAAAGTGAAGTAGGTAAAGGGACAACATTTACCGTCACTATCCCTTGTCGTGTTAGCCACAATGTAGATAAAACTGCAGCGCCGTTAGTACGTGTGTTACCGAAGGGGATAAAGTTGTTGGTGGCCGAAGACAACGATATTAACGCAGAAATTGTTTTATCCATGCTGAAGCCAGAACAGGTTAAATGTATTCGCGTGAAAAACGGCAAAGACGCCGTAGAAGCGGCACAAAAACATAAATTCGACATTATTCTTATGGATTGTCAGATGCCTGTAATGGATGGTCTTAGAGCATCAAGAGCTATACGTTCTACATCTAACCCTAACGAGTCCACACCGATCATTGCGCTTACGGCGAATGCTTTTGTAGAAGACCGCCAAGCATGTTTAGCAGCAGGTATGAATGCGTATCTCACTAAGCCCATTAATAAAGCCTTATTAATTGACCGTATTGTTAGCGAGCTACCTCCTGTTTGACGCCGCCCCCTGTCTTCAACACCTTCAACCAATAAAAGTCGTCGCTGTACATAATCAATGACAAGTGAAACCCAGTCTGTCTAGCAGTGGGATTTGCTGTTGATTTAGGCTACAATCGCGACCTTTCCAAAGATTCCAAAATATTACCTTCGAGGAACACTAGATGGCAAAAGTCGCTATAGTTATGGGTTCAACGTCAGATTGGCCTACTATGCAGCAAGCTGCAAAGATGTTGAAATCGTTTGGCGTTGAGTTTGAGGCGAAGGTGGTTTCAGCGCACCGTACACCAAATTTACTCGTTGAATTTGCTGAAAGTGCAGCAGACGAGGGGTTTAGTGCCATTATTGCAGGCGCAGGCGGTGCGGCGCATCTCCCCGGCATGATTGCAGCGCATACGCACTTACCGGTATTTGGGTGTCCGGTGCAATCAAAGGCACTTAGTGGTCTTGATTCGCTACTGTCTATCGTGCAAATGCCTAAGGGTGTCGCCGTGGGCACATTAGCAATCGGTGAAGCGGGTGCAGCAAATGCTGGATTATTAGCGGCGCAAGTCGTGGCGCTACAGGAAGAATCGGTTCGCGATGCGGTTATTGCTTTTAGAAAAGCGCAGACAGATACCGTATTAGCCTCAAGTAATACATTGGAGCTAGACGAATGAGAGTCGTAGTTTACGGTGCAGGCCAACTTGCGCAAATGATGTATCTAGCGGGAAGTCCGTTAGGTATTGATGTACAGGCAGTCGACGTAAACAACGATACTGTCGTTCACCCGGTGAGTAAAGTGCCTCTTGAGGTATCGCTTGAACAAGCATTAGCCAGCGCCGACGCGCTCACAGTAGAGTTTGAACATGTTCCAGAGCGTCTACTTGAAGAAGCTGCACGAACAGAGAAGTTAATGCCCAATATTAACAGTATCTTAGTCGGTGCTGACAGGGTAAGAGAAAAACAACTGCTAGAGCGAATGCAGGTCGCTAATTGCGCCCATAGAATTGTTACGAACATTGACGAGCTTGATGCCTGTGTTGAAGCGCTGGGTGAAAAACTGATTATTAAAGCCAGTCGTGACGGTTACGACGGTTATGGGCAATGGCGCTTAGCGTCAAAACAGGCGCTGCCCGAGCTGAAACAGCATCTTAGCAATCTAGACTTAACGTTAGTGCCGCTTGTTGTCGAGCAAATGTCTGAATTTGACAGAGAGCTTTCACTTATTGGCGTACGCAATGCTCAGGGGGATATTCGCACTTACCCGCTTGCTGAAAACCTTCATCATCAAGGTCAACTTCACGTGTCAGTAGCGCCTGCAACCCAAGTGAACGATGCACTACAACAGCAAGCCCACGATATTTTCGTTAAGCTTGCTGAGGGTATGGACTACATTGGGGTGCTTGCTGTAGAGCTTTTCCAAGTAGGCGAAACACTGCTTGTCAATGAACTTGCCCCACGGGTGCATAACTCAGGTCATTGGTCTCAATCTGGGGCGGTAACAAGCCAATTTGAAAACCATTTACGTGCCGTGTGTGGCCTTCCTCTTGGTGACACGTCTGCCATCGGGCCAAGTGCCATGGTGAACATTATAGGCTGTAGTAGCTTCTCACGAGAGTTGCTCAGTATCGACGGTAGCCATTTGCATTGGTACGGTAAGTCTGTACGAGAAAAGCGTAAAATGGGCCATATCAATGTTACCGCTGATAGTTACGAAATGCTGGGTGAAAAGTTAATGGCGCTTAGCCAATACTTGCCATTGGCCTACTTTCCGAAACTTATTGGTGAAGCATCGCGTTTAAAGGGTTGACAAGCTCGCGTTTGTGACTAGAATACGCATCCGCTGCTTAGGCAGTGGTTTAAAGAATAGTGTGCCGACTTAGCTCAGTTGGTAGAGCAACTGACTTGTAATCAGTAGGTCGCCAGTTCGATTCCGGCAGTCGGCACCATTTTTCTTTTTAATTCTCTTTTACTACCGTACACTGTTTTCATTACTTAAATGGAGATGCTGTTATGTGTAGCGCACGTTTACCCTCACTGTTATTTTTTATTTTTCTATCTTGTTTCTCATCTTCTTATGCATTGGCGTCTGCTGTTGTCTCAGAAGGTTATGCAAGGGCAACATTTCCAATGGCAAAAACGGGTGCTGTTTATTTCTCGCTCGAGAACCCCACCCAAAAAGCAATACATTTATCAGGCGTAAGCACCGACGCAACGATTGCAGACGATGCCCAAATTCACACCACGTTTCTTGAAGGCGATGTAATGCGAATGCGCGAAGTGAAAGACGGTATCACACTAGCGCCAGGCGACGCTGTTGCGTTCGCACCGGGGGGTTATCACGTTATGCTGCTAGGTCTTACCAAAGGGCTCTATGAAGGTGGCACGGTAACTCTCACGCTCGTATTCGATGACGCAGATGATATTGTTGTTACACTCCCCATTAAAAAAGATGATAAAAAAGCACATCACCATCACCATTGAGGGTGACGTACTGGCAATGAATCGCAAAAATCTATAAACCCAATCAAATAAATGAACGTTTAATTTTGCGATAATGGTGTATTATTAAATTAGATTTAAAAAGTTAATAACAATCTATTTTATGAAAGTAAGGGGCGGAATATGAGCAAAATTGATATTGGTATCTCAGAAAGTGATCGTAATGCTGTAGCCGAAGGGCTGAAACGGTTACTCGCCGATTCGTACACACTTTACCTTCAAACACATAACTTTCACTGGAATGTTGAAGGGCCGCAGTTCAGAGAATTGCACTTGATGTTTGAAGAGCACTATACCGAATTAGCGCTAGCCGTTGATGAGATTGCAGAGCGCATACGTACATTAGGTATTGCAGCGCCAGGGACGTATAAGTCCTTCGCGGCCCTTAGCTCGATTGAAGAAGTCGAAGGCGTACCAGACGCATCAGAGATGGTGCAACTTCTAACTCATGGCCACGAGCAGGTTGTTAAAACGTGCCGCCAGTCTCTGAAGTTAGCGCAAGATGCCGATGATGAGTCGTCTGCCGCGTTAATTGGCGATCGTATGCGAGTGCATGAAAAGACCGCGTGGATGCTGCGAGCAACACTACCTAAATAAGTGGCGCTCCCCTCTTTAAAAAAAGCCCGGTTGGCAGCGTTATGCTTTCAACCGAGCTTTTCTAATAAAGTAGCGCTACTTTTCTGGCGTATCTTTTTTATAACGTTCAAACCACGCCAGAATATTCCCTACCTTTTGAATAAGACGAGAAGGGCGACTTGCGATGCCATGTGACGCACCTGGCAGTCTTACCATTGCGGCGTCTGTACCTTTTAATCGCAACGCTTGGTAATATTGCTCAGACTCGCTAATAGGGGTGCGATAATCGGCTTCACCGGTAAGCAATAATGTGGGTGTGTTGACATTACCAACCAGAGAAAGCGGGCTTCTAGCCCATAATTTTTCTGCAATATTCCATGGCATATCGGCCATCCAATACTGGCTAAAAAACGGATAGGCATCAGCGGTCAGCGCAAAGCTTACCCAGTTGATAACCGGCTTAGCGACTACCGCTGCGGTAAACCTGTCGGTTTTGCCGATTGACCACGCAGTAAGTACGCCACCACCAGAGCCGCCCGTAATAAATACGTTGTCAGTATCAATATAGCCTTTTGCTATTGTTGCATCGACCACATCCATCAAATCATTGTAGTCTTCAGAAGGGTAGTTATGATGGATAAGGTTCCCAAAGTCCTCACCGTAAGAAGAACTGCCTCTAGGGTTTGACCACACCACCACGTAGCCCTGCGCGGCCATTAACTGTATTTCCATTGAGAAGTGCGGGCCATAAGCAGCATGAGGCCCACCATGTATTTCTAGTATAAGCGGGTACTGTTTTTCTTCATCAAAATGTGGAGGTAGCGCTATCCATGCATCAATGCGTCGTTCGTCGACACTAGACGTCACCGGAAGATACGATACTTGCGCCAACGCTTTGTGCCCTAATGCATCGTCGTTTAATGACGTAAGCTGAGTATCATCGCCTTTCTTGCGATACAGCGCTAAGTCGCCAGGTCTGGTTTGTGTAGCCTGGGTATAAACAATGTCTCCACGTGGGCTCACCGCAAAGTCACCAGAGGTATAAGGGCGCCCGAGTGATTGACCGCCAATAGTGATATCGAGTGGCTTTACATCCCCATTCAAATTGACGGCGGCAAGGCGATTATTACCCTCATCAAGGTAGGCGAAAACAAGGCCCCTGCTGTCGTTTTTCCAAACAAACTTTCCTATTGCTCGGTCAAGTGAGCCAGTGAGGCGTTTGATATCTCCAGATGCGGTATCCATAACAACGATATCGCTGACCTGATAGGACAGCTTTCGGTCGTTCAACTGAGAAAAAGCTAACCATTTTCCGTCTGGGCTCAACGTGGGTCTACTTTCTGGGCCTGCCAAGTCGGTGACTTGTTTAAGTTCACCAGTATTAACCTGCACTTTATAAATATCACTGGAAAGTGGGTGAAGCTCGTAATCGTCACGTTGCGAAGAGGCGAAATACAGCCAGTCGTTGTCGCGACTAAAGCTCAGCATGCCACCATTAGGAAATTGTCCGCTCGTTAATTGGCGTGGCGTACCGCCATCTACAGGCAGCACGTAAATTTGATCATAACCCGTACGTAAATAACCTCTGCCGTCTGAGCGATAAGTCGTGTTTTCAATAAACGTGGCTTGAGGTGCCCACTTTGCGCCTTTCGGCTTGCTTGGCATACCTGTAAATAGTGCGGGTTGCTTTTCGGGGGTAAATAAAACAAACGCAAGTGACCTGGAGTCATGTGACCACGTAATATTTCGTGGTGTCTCTTGGGTGTTAGTTAACCTAACAGACTGCCTTGTATCCATATAATAAACGTGAAGCTGTGATTTTTTGTTCACTGTTTTGGTATAAGCAAGCATGTTACCGTCTGGAGAAAGCGTCGCCTGAGAGATATTCTCGTCATCGGCAATAAAAGGGCGGTGAGTGCCCTTTTTAATATCTACTTGCCACAGTCGGGTTTGTCGCGAATCTGTCATTACGTCCATGCTTTGGCGGGCATAAACGAGTGAATCGTTGCTAATAAATAATGGATTACTTACAAATTCTACGTTAAACGTATCGTCATACGTAAGCGACGTTTTTGCCGTATCGTCTGCGTTAGCGGTTAGGGACAAGGCAAGTGAGCTGATCAATAATGCTATGGCGCGCTCCGATACTTTTCTTGGCGTAAACATAATCGTTTTCCTTCATTCTTATTTTTTGTCTACTGTACGTAAGTAAGTTTACGCGCAAACGAGACGTGCGCAGCAATTGTGCGTTGGTTTAGCAAAAAGAAATGACAAGCGGCTACATTGGCGGCTCTCAATGAATAGAAGCAAGTGAAAGTAAGTTGTGTGAAATGGGATAAAGGATGACCCCTCACTAACCTTTGATACTCACTTTACCAATAAGGATGTCTTTAAACATTACCCAGTCGCCAAGGAGGCTGTAAAAAGGGTGCTTGAAGGTGGCCGGCTTGTTCTTTTCAAAGAAGAAGTGTCCAACCCAAGCAAAACCATATCCAATAATAGGAATTAGCCATAAAAGTGCAGCGTTACTGCTATAAATGCTTAGCCCAATCACGCCTAACACCAACCACGAGCCGATAAAATGCAAAATACGGCAGGTGGCATTGGCATGTTCTTGAAGGTAATAAGGATAGAAGTCGCTAAAAGAATCGAATTGCTTCACAGAATGAGATTTGGCGGTCATTGCAGTTCCTCATAGGGTTATTTACACAACGTTAACATAACTTGATTCGTTAAAGTGTCATATTGGCGACAGTTTAAACCGATTTTCTTCGGCGGCTTACAGCACTGACATCATGACGGTTGTAATTTACCGTTAAACGCCCCATATTTCCTTTCAATGACTAAATGAAACAAAGGCGTTACGCTATGGATAACCTCGTTGCCAATAATGCAGCAAATATCGTTGATATCACGGTAGAAAACTTTCAACAAATAATTGTTGAAGCGTCTCAAAGCAAACTGGTTCTTATCGACTTTTGGGCTGACTGGTGTGAACCGTGCAAAGATCTTATGCCAATACTCGAAAAGTTGGCCGGTGAGTACAGCGAACACATGATTTTGGCAAAAGTCGACTGTGAAGCACAGCAAGAAGTTGCTGGGCAGTTTGGTATTCGAAGTCTTCCAACAGTAATGGTGGTGCAAAACGGGCAACCAGTCGATGGTTTCGCGGGGGTTCAACCTGAAGCGCAGATTCGAGAGATGCTAGCCAAGTACTTGCCTAATCCAGAAGATGAATTACTGGCTCAAGCGGGTAAAGCTATCCAGCAGGGCGATTATGCTGCTGCATTACCTTTTGCTAAACAAGCAGCAGACGCGGCTCCGGGTAACGTGAATGCCCGTTATCTGTTGATTGACTGTTACATTGAAACGGGTTCCATCGATTTAGCGAAAACCTTGCTAAGTGAGATAAAACTGGTAGACCAGGATTCTCGATTCAATACCTTAAATGGCAAAGTAGAGTTAGCAGAACAAGCGGCTGATACCCCAGAAATTAGACAGCTTCAAGAGGCTGTAGAGGCGAACCCAGATGATTTACAACTCAAGGTCGACTTAGCCGTTCAGCTTCACCAAGCCAATAAAGCGCAAGATGCATTGTCACTATTGTTCGGTGTATTAAAGAAAGACCTAGGGTTTGGCGATGCCCGTAAATTAATGATGGATATGGTAAACGCGTTAGCCGATGGCGACCCTTTGAAATCTGAATATCGTCGTAAAGTGTATAGCTTATTGTATTAAGGCGTAAATGAATCACTGTAAAAAGCGGGAGCCCCCGCTTTTTTTACGTCGCCACAATCGGTGAGTAGCCTTCTGTGTTTAACCAATTTAAGGCGTCAAAGTAAGTATTAAAGTAATCTCGTTGATACCCTGATAGTTCAAAGTCATTTTCGTTCCCTGGGTGCGTACGTTCTAACTGCGCGCGCTTTACCATTCCGCTATCTAATACATATGCAGAGCGACGCAAGCCATTAGTGACATTGATTTTAATTGCTTCAGCCAGACACTGTTGGCAATCGGGGGTAGACAGTACCCAGCGCCTGCCATCCATTAATGCTGCCCACGGTTTTTTCTCAAAACGTAGTGTTAAATCATGCATGTCTTCTACAAATAGCTGCGCAGTTTTAAGATTCCATGCGCCAGTGGCAAACACTTCTAACACATTGCCGGATATATCAAGCGCGTAATGTCCATATTTAGGGAAACGCATAATTCAGGTCTCTGAGGTAACTACGATTACTAACGTATAGCAGAAGATTGACAAGAACGAGCGACTAAGACGCATTTTTAGCTTAAAGTAGAATAATATTTACACCCCGCAAAAACAGAAACGGTACGCTTATGGGCTACCCACGTGTGTTTACAAATTGCCTTTGGTAAAGTATTCATATTGGCAGCTTCTTTATATGTGGTAACAATATGGCCTATCAGGCGTTTTATTCCGGTTTTCTATCAGCGACTAAAGGCAAACAGCATTACGCCTGTCATAGTCATTACTTTTGGCCTGATTGCACGCGAAATGCCATGCTTGAATATTGGGATGATAGTGCCCAGTATGTCGATGAAAAATGGGGTTTCTTCTTTGAAACCCTGGTGCCTGAACTACAACAACGCATCAGTACAATCTTAAATACCTCCCACCCTCAGCAATTGGTGTTTGCACCGAATACGCATGAACTTCTTGTGAGAATAATGAGCTGTATGGACTTCTCAAAGCCAGTCACGATTGTATCTACAGACTCTGAGTTTCATAGCTTTCAACGGCAAGTAAGTAGAATGGCTGAGAATGACGCGGTAAATATCATTACAGTACCGACGCAACCGTTCGATACTTTCTCGTCTAGGTTTAAAGCTGCCATAAAAGGCAACAATCCAGACATGGTGTTTTTCAGCCAGGTATTCTTTAATTCAGGGTACGTGGTCGATGACGTTGCCGATATTGTTGCAAGCGTTACCAATCCTGACACGCTCGTGGTGGTAGATGGGTATCATGGCTTTATGGCTAAGCCTACTGACCTAAGTGGTATTGAAGATCGCGCATTCTATTTGTCGGGAAGTTATAAATATGCGCAAGCCGGTGAGGGAGCATGCTTTGCTCATGTACCTACTGCGAGCACCCTGCGCCCTGTGTACACGGGGTGGTTTGCTGAATTTGGAGCGCTAGATAAACCAAGAGCCGGCACCGTTCAATATAGTCAAGACGGTATGCGTTTTGCGGGCGCGACGATGGACTTTACCGCATTGTATCGGTTACGGGCTGTGCTTCGTTTGCTAGAAGATAACAACCTTAACGTAAATAAAATTAATGACTACGTTCAACGTATGCAGGCTCACTTTTTGTCAGAGCTTGCCACACAAGCGCACCCTTTGCTCAACAGTGATGCCTTAGCTGTGAAGAACCCTGAACAGCGAGGCCATTTTTTAACGTTTGTGTTGCCCAACGCCGAGGTGACGGCATCGCTAGCAAAGCAGCTGAAACAAGTGGGTATCCTAACGGATTATCGGGGAAACCGATTGCGATTTGGTTTTGGTTTGTATCACACGCCAGAGTACATGAATTTAACGGTACTTAAGCAGTTTACGTAAAGGCTAACCATGGATTGGATCTTACCCGCGCTTGCCCTTGTGCTCATTATTGAGGGCATCGGGCCTTTATTTTTCCCTCAGAAATGGCGGTCATATTTGCTGCAAGTTAGCCAACTACCGGCAAATCAGCTTCGTCAGGTTGGAGGCGTGCTGGTGGTCGTGGGTGTGATTAGCTTATTTTATTTAATCTGACATTTAGCAGTAAATATTGACTGCTTGCTCAGGTTGTTATTAATAACTGTATTTAATAGAGTGGGTTACCTCGTATTGGTAAGTGCCAAAATGGGGTGGGTAATGGCAAATCTAGTAATACCAAATGTTATTTGCCGTATTTTTGTTCGAAAAATAGATGATCCCAGACGCAGAATTTTGTAGAATCCCCGCCTAATTTTCTTACACATATGATTCATGGCAAAGAACGTTGTGGTACTCGGCACTCAATGGGGTGACGAGGGTAAAGGCAAGGTCGTAGACCTACTCACAGATCGTGCAAAATACGTGGTTCGCTATCAAGGCGGTCACAATGCAGGTCATACTCTAGTGATTGACGGCGAAAAAACCGTACTTCACTTAATTCCATCAGGCATATTACGCGATAACGTTACCTGCATAATTGGTAACGGTGTTGTGCTAAGCCCCGACGCACTAATGACGGAAATCACGATGCTTGAAGCCCGTGGTGTTCCAGTGCGTGAGCGCTTGAAGATCAGTGAAGCGTGCCCGCTTATTCTTCCTTACCACATTGCGTTAGACGTCGCGCGTGAAAAAGCCCGCGGTGCGAAAGCAATTGGTACAACAGGTCGCGGTATCGGTCCAGCATATGAAGATAAAGTTGCACGTCGCGGATTACGCGTTGGTGACCTCTTCAATGCAGAAGACTTCGCCGCTAAGCTGAAAGAAGTGTTAGACGTACATAACTTCACCCTTACGCAATATTATGGCGAAGAAGCGGTAGATTTTGACGAAACGTTGAAAGCCGCGATGGACGTTGCGGATATTCTTAAAGCAATGGTCGTAGACGTTACCGACGAATTAGATAAGGCCGATAAAGCGGGCTTACCTATTATGTTTGAAGGGGCGCAAGGTACGCTGCTGGATATCGACCACGGTACGTATCCCTATGTTACCTCATCGAACACAACAGTGGGTGGCGTAGCGACAGGTGCAGGTTTCGGTCCACTTAAGTTAGATTACGTGCTGGGTATCGTGAAAGCATACACTACACGTGTAGGCTCTGGTCCATTCCCAACAGAACTTGATTGCGAAGTAGGTCAACACCTAGGTGTGAAAGGCCACGAGTTTGGTGCAACTACTGGGCGTAAACGCCGTACGGGTTGGTTCGATGCTGTTGCTATGAAGCGTGCTGTGCAGATTAACTCAATCACGGGTTTTTGCTTAACCAAGCTAGACGTACTTGACGGCCTTGAAACATTACAAATCTGTATTGGTTATAAAGATGCAGAAGGCAATGTGAAAGACGTGCCGCCAATGGCAGCAGACGGATACGATAAAATTACCCCAGTGTATGAAGAAATGCCGGGTTGGTCTGACAACACCTACGGTGTCACTGAATTCGCGAATCTGCCACAAGCAGCGAAAGACTACATTCAGCGTCTTGAATTGCTAACTGGCGTACCTGTCGATATCGTGTCTACAGGCCCAGACCGAAATGAAACTATTGTTATGCGCCACCCTTACGACGCATAAAACGCGGTTAAACGCATACTATGTCAAAAAGCCCAAACCTTAGTGTTTGGGCTTTTTTTATTCGCTATGCTTACTAACAACTTCGCTGCCCATCACCTCACGGTCTAGCAATCTCAATCGCAAGTCGGTGCGTATTAAACCTATATTAACAATTAATTTGCCTTGCTATTCATTGCCCATATTAATATAAGATAAGAATGCACGCGTTTTGTACGTGCTTTGTTTATAGGCGTATATCAATATGCTGTCTGTTCTCATCATTTCATTTTGCCAATGCTGGAGCGCGTTATGCCGAACAAACCTACTCTTCATGCTGTTGAATTAGGCATGAGTTTTCTTGATAACGTAGCATCGCTACGCCAAAGCTATGTAACAGGTAAAACCCGCTCATTAGAATGGCGAAGAAGCCAACTACGCGCTTTAAAACGCATGCTTGAAGAGAATCATCACGATATTCTCACGGCACTAAAAAAAGATTTAGGTAAATGTGAAACTGAGGCGATGGTCGCCGAACAAGGCTTCTTGTTATCAGACATCGATCACACATTAAAACACCTCGATAAATGGACCCGACCTCGCCGCGTCTCTACCCCTATGGTGGCATGGCCCGGTAAAAGCTTTCAGCAAGCAGAGCCGCTCGGTGTCGTGCTTATCATCGGTGCATGGAACTATCCCTTGCAATTATTGCTTGCCCCCTACATTGCAGCGTTAGCCGCCGGCAATTGTGCCGTGTTAAAACCGTCTGAATTGTCAGTTGAAATTTCATCGCTAGTGGCACGGTTGATTCCACAATATATGGACATGTCGTGCGTTGAGGTCATCGAAGGCGGAAAAGAGGAGGCGACCGCCTTATTAGCGTGCCGCTGGGATCATATTTTCTACACCGGTGGTGAGGCCGTAGGCAAAATCGTAATGAGTGCTGCAGCGCGGCATTTAACGCCGGTAACCCTCGAGCTTGGCGGAAAGAGTCCGTGCTTTGTCGATAAGAAGACTAACCTTACGGTAACGGCACGGCGATTGGTGTGGGGCAAATGGATGAATGTGGGGCAAACCTGTATTGCCCCCGATTACGTCTTGGTCGAAAAAGGGTTTGAGCAAAAACTTATTGAAGCCATTAAGAAAGAACTTAAAAAACAGTTTGGTAAAATGCCACTCTCGTCCAGAGACTATGGCAATATAATAAATCATCGTCATCTTGCGCGGCTCAAAAGTTATTTAGACGGGGTTAACGTGGTGTATGGCGGCGAGGTAGATGAAGCAAGGCCGACAATGTCACCTACCTTGGTGTTAGATCCGCCACTTAATAGCGCTATCATGCAAGAAGAAATTTTTGGGCCTATATTGCCTATCGTGACAATAAAATCGATAGAAGAGGGCATTGCCTTTGTTAATGACAGGCCAAAGCCGCTAGCCCTTTATGCCTTTAGTGATAGCGATGCGCAGCTAGACACCATCATAAACCAAACCACATCAGGCAGCGTGTGTACCAACGATACCATGCTATTTATGACTAACCCAGAATTGCCGTTTGGTGGGGTAGGTAGCAGTGGCATGGGCAGTTATCACGGCCGAGCCGGCTTCGACACGTTCAGTCACCTTAAAACGGTAATGAAACGCTCGTTTGCCCTTGATGTTCCATTTCGATATGCGCCGTTTTCAAAGTTTAAATTATCACTATTGAAAAAGTTTTTATAAGGGGGGCACGTGCCACAACCGTTTCATTTAGCGATACCGGTAACAAACCTAGACGATGCGACTGCTTTTTACGGTAAGTTGCTTGGGTGTGAACAAGGGCGCAGCGATACGCAATGGATTGACTGGAATTTCTTTGGTCACCAACTCGTCACGCATTGTGTCAACGCGATGCCAACACCACCTGAATACAACAGCGTCGATAGCCATGCTGTGCCGGTTCCCCATTTTGGTGTAGTGCTAACCATGCCCGAATGGGAGGCGTTAGCCGAAAAAGTGAAACAGGCGAATATCGACTTTATTATCGCGCCCTATATTCGATTTAAAGGCGAGCCTGGCGAGCAAGCAACCATGTTTTTCACTGATCCCTTTGGGAATGCTTTGGAGTTCAAAGCCTTTGCATCACTCTCTCAGCTTTTCGCTACGTAGTCATATTAAGACGTTTTCGTTCGTTTACGCGGGCGAAAACGTTGCCACAGCAATATCCCGCCACTAAGTGTAAATAAAAGCGCGCTAGCAGAAAATATAATGAGTACAGGGTGGTTAAAGTCACTTCGTGTGTCGTAATCCATGATGTGCAACATCCACATAAAATCAAACAGCCGCCATGTATCTGTGCGTACTCGCTGAACGGCGCCGCTATCGGGGGCAATATAAAACCGTGTGTTGTCTGCATCATCAAACGACACTTGCCATAAGGGTGGGGTTAGTTGCTGTACCTCTTGCGGTAATACCATCAGGCGTATCGCCTGAGTAACGCTGCCGCTTCCCTGATATTGCGCTGTCGCAAATAGGCGTATGTCTTGCTCGTTAAACGCGTCAAGTGTCGCCCCGGTTTCTGCGTTAAACCGTGTGACTTTTCCTCCGCTAGTCACCTCATATATAGGGATGGTCGCTAGCATCGACTGCACACCGGGGGCGGTCGTATTCTTTGGGGTTACCAATTGCGAGCCAAAGGTGAGTGCAGCTTGGTTGTCAAAATTCCGTAAGATCGTGCTTGGCGCAACACGCGCATCTGCCCACGTTGCCGAAGGAGTAAGTCGCAAATGCGTACCGCGCACTTCGTCAATAGGCAGCAACGCCATAACAAGCCCACTTAAAAACCACAGGCAAACCTGAACAAAAAGAATAAGACCTAGCCAATTGTGTAAAGCGCGAGTGAATTTATACATATCAAGTGCAAAGGGGCTTTGTTAAAGTGACGGTTAATGAATAAACCGTATCCTACTCGGCGTCTTTTATACAAGACATATTTTTACGTAGATGAATAGGGTTTGTAAGTACTTACTATTAATGTTTGTGAGTGCTTGCTATTTTTGAAGGTCAGTAATGGTGGTGTATGAATAAGCTGTTGATTTTAGTTGATGTTCAAAACGTGTATTACACGTGCCGTCAAAAGCATCGAAAAAACTTCAATTACAATGCGTTTTGGCAACAGGCCACGAAGGGTAAAACAGTGAATAATGCCTTCGCCTATGCCATTGATAAAGGCGACCAAAAACAAAAAGAGTTCCAGAATATTCTTCGCGCGATTGGTTTTACGGTAAAACTAAAGCCTTATATTCAACGCGCTGACGGCTCAGCGAAAGGCGACTGGGATGTGGGTATAACGGTCGATGCGTTACAACATGCTGCTGATGTTGATGAGGTTATACTGCTCTCAGGAGATGGCGACTTTGATATTCTGGTGAACGCACTTAAAGCGATGGGCAAGACGGTGACGGTGTATGGCGTAGAGGCGCTTACTGCTAATTCGCTAATAAGCGCCGCATCACAGTTTATTCCGATAGAAGAAACGTTACTTATTTAGCAACAATACTTTTTCCCCTTCCGCTTTTTTCAGACGCTGCATCAACGCCATCTATCGTGCGTTTTATAAGATGTACGTCACCAAAGCGGCGATCATCAAGGGTGTAACCTTGCTGTATCAATGTCTGCCTGGTTGCGTCGTCGAATCCTGGGTGCATACGAACGGTATCTTTCGGTAACAGCTGATGATGGAAGCGAGGGGCATTGGCAGCTTTTTCTGCACTAAAGTCAAACAGCAGTGCATTAAGTAACGACTGCGCTACCGAAGAGATAATGGTAGTGCCACCGGGAGAGCCCGTTGCAAGAACAACATCTTTTCCGCGTTTTACCAACGTCGGAGTCATTGACGATAACATTCTTTTGTAAGGTTCAATGGCATTTGCGTCGCCCCCTACTGCGCCAAAAAAATTGGGTACGCCGGGCTTCGCACTGAAGTCGTCCATCTCGTCATTAAGCAGAAAGCCTGCACCTTCTACCACTACGCCGCTACCGAATGTAAGGTTGATGGTGGTGGTATTGGCCACTGCATTACCCCACTTATCCATAATGGAGAAGTGTGTCGTGTCTTCGCTTTCAATAAGGCCCGGTGCTACCGTTTCGGTTACCGATATCGCATCTTTATTAATGCTTGTTGCACGCGCAGTAATATAGTCGGGGTCGATAAGTGCTGTAACGGGCACGTCAATAAAGTCCGGATCGCCCATATATTCGGCCCTGTCTGCAAATACACGTTTACCAATTTCAGACATTACATGCACATATTGAGCGCTGTTGTGTAGCGGCATATCGCCATGTGCTTGATACGCTTCTAGCATTCCAATCCACTGCGCAACCGCTACGCCGCCAGAGCTTGGGGGCGGCGCAGTAACTAACGTGTAGTCTTGCCACTCAACTTCTAATGGTTTACGCCATATGGCACGGTATGCGTGTAAATCATCATGCGTGATTAGTCCGCCATTCGCGTCCATAAACCGAACAATACGATCGGCTACCTCGCCGTCGTAAAAACCATCTTCTCCCTTCACCTGAATGGCTTTTAGGGTTAATGCCAATTCTGGCTGCGTAAATAATCTATTTGCTTTTGCGTGACCAAAATAGTCGGCAAAATTGCTGCTAAGCCCGTTATCTTTGGTGCGTTTAATATACCACGCTATATTACCAGCCAACTTTTCATGCACCACAAAGCCTTGCTCTGCCAATGTCACGGCTGGCGCAAGCAAACGCGCCCACGGTAAACTTCCGTACTTTTTATGCGCCGCCCACATTCCCGCTACCGTACCAGGGATACCCGATGCTTTCGCACCAAATAACGATTCATACGGTTTTACATTCCCCTCATCGTCTAAGTACATATCGCGATGGGCACGTGCTGGGGCCATTTCCCTGTAGTCAAGAAAGTCGGTGGTGCCATCATAAGCAATGGTCATAAAACCACCACCGCCCACGTTACCCGCTTCAGGTAATGTCACCGCAAGGACGAACTGTGCGGCAATCGCAGCATCAATGGCATTTCCGCCGTCGTTAAGTACCGCCATCGCAGCGTCTGCACTGTAGCTGTCGGGCATTGCAACGGCATTATGTAGCGGTAAGGTAGAAGAAGACGTTTTACTCGCGTTGTTAGTACAGCCAGCAATAACACACAGTGTGGTTATCACGACTATCTGTTTCATAAGTCGTCGTCTTAACATAGTAGGCTCCTTCGTTCTTTATTCATAACCATTACTTGCGGTGGCAAACGTGCGTTATCCAATCATAATGATGCTTGCAATGACATAAGCGATAAGCGTAAGCGCGCCAGCAACTAACGCGTATGGAAACTGTGTTTTAACATGGGTTAGTACATCGGTTCCAGCAGCCAGCGACGATACCGCTGTGGTATCAGAAATCGGCGAGCAATGATCGCCAAAAATACCGCCCCCCAGAATAGCCGCGACCACCAGTGATGGCGGTAGGCCCAAACTTTGAATTAGCGGCACGCCAATAGGAATAAGAATAGCAAACGTGCCCCACGAGGTGCCTGTGGTAAAGCTCATCACTGCACCGGCAAGAAACAACATAGGCACAATGAACACAAGTGGCAGGTACTCACCTACAATGCCTGCAACAAAAACGCCAGTGCCTAATTCTTTTAAGCTGTTCCCCAAGGTTAACGACAATAAAACAATCGTCACTAACGGAAGCAGTTCTCCCATCCCTTTAAAGCCAATTTCAACCGCTTCTGCATGGGTAAAGCGTTTATGAATAAGCAACAAGCCATAGGCAATTGCCGTCGCCAGTGCGGTAGCATACAACACCGACTTACTGCCGCTGCCTTCTGATAGCACGCCGTCGCCGGTCCAAAACATAAAGCCCACCATACTAAGCACCATAACGATTAACGGCACAAGCATAAAGCGTGCTTTGGTCGCCGGTTCGCTAGCGTGTTCTTCCATCAGAGTATGGGTCGCGGCTTCTTCTTCAGCCATAGGGCCATGTACTTTGTCTGCGGCAATGGTATAGGCCACAATCACAAGGGTAAAAATAGCGTAAAAGTTAAAAGCAACGCTTCCCCAAAGAATAGACGCCGATGATGCGGGTAGTTCGTAACTGTCAAGCAAGCTTAAAATAAACGCCCCCCAACCATTTAGTAAAATGAGTATACAAACAGGCGCGCTGGTCGAGTCGATAATATAGGCAAGCCTTGCTCTACTCATGCCGAAGCGGTCAAACAAGCCGCGGGCGAAAATACCAGCAGTCAGTACGCTTAAATTAGATTCAATAAATACGGCAATACCGGTGAACATTGTAAGGCCACCCACTTGCCTTTTGCTTTTGGCCACCCCTCTATTAACTAGGTTGTTAACGGTAGCTGTTACGCCTCCAGAGTCTCGAATCAGTGCTAGTAATGCGCCTACAAGGACAGAGAAAATAAGCACGCGTGTATTGCCAGGGCTCGACGCAGTGCCCACAACGCGTTCTATGGCGTTAATAGGCGATAAAAACACGTACGATATGTCGGTATCAATCAGTATTAAGGTTTCTGCGGTTAGTACTGCCAACAGCAAGGCCAAAATAACTTCTTTTTTCCAAAATACAACGGCAATAGCAACAAGAGGGGGGATGACCGACATCCAATCCATAGCAAGTCTCAAAATATAAAAAGGGGATTAACACAACGTACCTTGTACACTTGCCAAGCGGCTTGAATTATATGAAAAATACAATGCTCAGCGGGTACTCGAACGACCGAGTGCTAGCGTACCGTATAGTAGGGTCTAAATACTAGCGCCGTTTCTACTATGCGCAACACCTTGCTGTATTTTTATGGCTTATCTCTTTATGATGTAATGCCTCTAGTTTGTGTCTTCAAGGAATAACTGTGCTGCGCGTTGCAAGTGTCCTCTTTGTTACTTTCCTTTTCTATCATGCGTCGTTGTTTGCCACTGCGCCGTCTAAGCAAAAAATCGTCGATATGCTTGGGCAAAAAATCATGCTCGACCTTCGGTATTTTTGCGCTAGCGGAACACCGTCGAAGGCTTGCCAAGAACCGGTAACTACTCTCCCAGATGACCTTGAAGCATTGCTAACATCCAATAATATTGGCGGCGTAATTCTGTTCTCTGAGAATATTAAAACGTCTGAGCAGCTGATAGCACTGAACAGCCAGATGCAGGCCGCAATGAAAAAGGCCCAAAAACCGCCGTTGTTCATTGCCATCGACCAAGAAGGGGGACGAGTGGCACGCTTCCCATCGTCTATACTGCCCGCATTTGCCGGAAACCTCGCCATTGGTGCTACGTTTAAAAAGCACGGCACGGCGTTTTCTTACAATGTCGCCAGTGCTATCGCGTCTCAGCTAACGCTGCATGGCGTGAATACTAATTTTGCGCCCTCAGTCGATATTAACAGCGAACCGAATAACCCCGTGATTAACGTAAGAAGTTTTGGTGAAGCGCCTAAACATGTGGCTACGCTTGGAGAAGCCTTTGTAAAAGGTTTACAAGATAACGGGGTAATAAGCGTACCTAAACACTTTCCGGGGCATGGCGACACAAGTATCGACAGCCATACGGGGTTACCCCGTGTTGACCACAGCCGTAAGGTTGCCATGCAAAGCGATGTGCTCCCATTTGCTGAACTCATAGGCAGTGACTCGCCGCCCGCAATGATTATGACAGCACATATCCAGTACCCAGCATTTGATAGCACGCAAATAGATGATGAAAAAGGCAATGCGTATATCGTACCTGCAACGCTCTCAAGACCTATTATTACTGACTTGTTACGTGGGCAGTTAGGTTTTAAAGGGGTGGTCGTGACCGACGCGCTGAATATGGCGGGTATTTCGCATTACTACACAAAAGAAGATGCAATGTTAAAGGCCTATCAGGCAGGGGCTGATATCGCGCTTATGCCCTATGCTATTCGAACGCCTGACGATATCACTGCATTTAAGCAGCTAGTGTCACAGTTAGCAGAGCGCGTATCAGTACGTTCCCCGTCTGAGGACACATTATCACTGTCAGAATTAACCTTGTCACACCAGCGGATTATTAAAACAAAGCGCAGTTTTATCCAACCCCCAAATAACAAGAAAGCGCTTTCTAAGGGGGTTGTGCGAGGTGATGCCGAGGTGGTAATGCAAGAAAGTAAACGCCTAGAGAAAGCGCTTTCTCGCGAAAGTATCAGCGCGCTGTACGGCAAGACATTGTTGCCTATACATCGCTCAGACAGCGAGGAATTGTCCACGTGGTTGGCCCTTATGCCTGACACAGCACGATGCCTAGCTTTTGAAAAAAGTGTCGCTACGTTACAATCTACGGTTCAACTAGCGTGTATCCCATTAACACAATTACCACCTAAGCAAACCGTACACAAAGCATTAAAAACGGCAGATAAACTTATTGTGGGCGACATCACGCCACGGCATGCCAATTATGAATTAGGCGGCATAGACAGTGCAGAGGCGATAAAAAAGAGAGCAGTATTAACGCAGGTGCATGCATTTACCAAAGAGATGATGCAGTTGGCACAGTCTGCGAATAAGCAGGTTGTATTTATTGCACTAAGAATGCCTTACATTGCTGACGATATGCGCCAGTATGCTGACATAGGCCTGGCGTCATACAGTTATACGGTAGATCTTCATGCACTTCGGCAACCCGACTATACCTCACCATTATTTAACGCCCTCGTAAATGTATTAACAGGCAAGGCAAAAGCGTTCGAATATACTCCCGTGACATGGGCAAAAACACAATAGTACTAGCCTGGTAACGGCTGACTGAGTTCATCAAGTAATACAACAATATGGGAATACAGTACCCCACTATGTTCAGTTAAACCAATAGCACATGTCGCACTGTTGGTAACGCCCCGTGATACCGATTTTGGGACCTGTGCGCGCAGCGGCTGTAATGCATGTTCATTAAGCTTTGGCTCACTGAAACCTTTATCGCCGGCGAACCCGCAACAGCTAATATCGGTAGGAATGAGCACGTTGTCGCTACACGCTTTTGCCAGAGAATAAAGCATATTATGTTCACCGCGTTTAGTCGTCGAGCACGTTGTGTGTAGCATAAGCGGTGCGTCCAATTTTGTGACGATTAGCCTAGGAAGAACATCAGTTAGCAAGTATTCACTAACATCAATTACTTGCTTTGAGTGAGTGCTCGCTTTCGACACACACGCTGCGTTATCTGTAATAGCTGTTGTGTGCTCATTAGCCTCAACATGTTCTGCGGCGTGTAACCACTCTCGCTTTTTGCGTTGCGCAATATCAATTTCGCCTCTACTTTCCCACGGTTTTCCACAACAAAGGTTGTTCTTATTGGCGACAATCAATGTAATGCCGGCTTTCTTAAATAGCGAAAACATGGCTTCGCTCACCGCTTTTTCTTTCCCCGTTGCACCAAACACATGACTGCTACAGCTAGGTAAATACACAACGCGCGTCGCATTGCTTTGAGGGAGAGTATTAACGTTAGACCCGACCGTATTTTCAGCTGTAGTGACTTTATTTTCTCGTAAAAGGCGCGTAATAGAAGGGGCCGCCTTTGGCATAAAATCGCGCCATGTAGGCATAAGTCGCGATGCCGTTACCTTGCGCATTGTGTTTGTGCCAAGCCGTTGGTTTATTTGATGGCCACCAGACAGCGCAAACTTTGCAATGCGCCGAGTATCATCAAGATGCTTCGCGGCAAACCCCGATATCGCCCGAGATGGTTTTGTACTTTGCTCATATCGCAATGTGGTTACCCACTGGCCGGTATCTATACCAACCGGGCAGGTGGTAGCGCACAAGCCAGTGGCGGCGCACGAATCAAGCGCTAACGAGGTATAGCTTGCCGCGATCGCGTTTGCATCCTGTTGTTTCCGGCTATTATTGCTAAGGGTGATGTGTTTTTCCTGTCGCTTTAGCGCAATACGCTGGCGGGGGGTAAGCGTGTAATCTTTTGAAGGGCACTGGGGTTCACAAAATCCACATTCAATACAGGCGTCGACCGTGGGGTCTATAGAAGGAAGGGGCTTCAAATGCTTTAAATGGGCATTGCTATCATCGTTGATAATAACGCCAGGGTTTAAAATGCCACAAGGGTCAATGGCCTGTTTAATAAGTTGCATAATTTCAACGCCATCATCTCCCCACTGGTCGCGTAAAAACGGCGCCATATTTCGGCCGGTGCCATGCTCGGCTTTAAGGCTTCCATCGAATTGTGTAGTGACCACGTCAGACACCGCTCTCATAAAATCAGCGTAACGTGCAATATCGCTGTCGGTATTAAACCCTTGGCTAAACACAAAATGGACATTTCCGTCTAAGGCATGCCCGAAGATAATACCGTCGTCATAGTTGAAACGGGAAAAAAGCGTTTCAATAGCCGTGATGCCTTTAGCAAGTTGACTTAGGGGAAAGGCAACATCCTCAATGATAACGGTGGTGCCTGACGGACGGTTCGCTCCTACAGCAGGAAATAATCCCTTTCGAATATCCCAAAGCTGACTAATGCGTACAGGATCAGGAGTAAAATCACATAAAGGGTAGCCTTTACCCTCGTGGGTCAGCGTGTGCATAACCTGCTTTATTGTAGTGTCGACCGCATCGACGGTAGCGCCCCCAACATCAATAAGCAGCGCGACATCACCGGGCTCTGCGCCGTCGCGTGTTATGTCTTGAAGCAGCGGTGCTACGGCCTGTAATGCCCGGGCGTCCATCAATTCAACGGCATCAACATTATGTTGTTGCAGTGTCCTAATTACTCCACAGGCATCCGCTACATTATGAAACCTATACAGCGCGGTTTGTCGCGCTTTTGGCAAGGGGATGGTGTTATACGTAATATTAGTGATAAAACCTAATGTACCCTCAGAGCCTATCATTAGGTGAGATAAAATATCGATAGGATCGGTGTAGTCGAGTAGGGCATTTAGCCCATATCCCATAGTGTTTTTAATTCGGTATTGATGGCGAACCCGTTCTGCTAACGCCGTATTAGTATGCAGCGCAGCGCGTATATCAGATAGCGCATTCAGTAACGGGGCGTGAGATTGCCGAAATGCCAAAATGCTTTCGCTGCTTGATGTGTCAAGTTCACTTCCATCGGGCAGAATAATATGTATGGCGCGCAAGGTGTGATACGAATTATGTTTAACGCCGCAGCACATTCCTGACGCATTATTTGCAGCAATACCACCAATTTTACACGCATTGATAGAGGCGGGATCAGGCCCTATTTTTCGTCCAAGTGGTAGAAGGATGTTATTCGCTTTCGCACCAATAATGCCTGGTTGCAGGCTGATTGCCTCACCGTTGTCGATAACGCTATAGCGGGTCCAATCGGGCGTTAATAAAACCAATACGCTGTCTGTGATCGCTTGACCGGATAGGCTTGTGCCTGCTGCGCGAAACGTTAACGCTACCTTGTGATGGTTCGCAAGTGAAACAATGCGTTTCATCGACGCCACATTCGGTACCCTTAGCACCATAGCTGGCGTCTGAATATAAAAGCTCGCGTCGGTAGCATATGCATAGCGTTTGGCGACGTCTGTTATTACATTATCGTGTGTCAAAACGTCATAACAAGCGGCTTTAAACGAAGCAAAGTTTGCTTGGTCAGGCGTAGCGTACGTCATGAGATTACCTTATCACTAAGCTTGGTCGGTTTTCACTTGGCATCATCGTACTTTTTTGTTGAGTAAAGTAAGTACGGCGCCCGCTTCGCTTTAAATGTAGCAAGCGGCTCGCGCCACGTTTCCTTAATTGCAGATGCCGAATCGCCGTTTATCATGGCAAGTCTAAGCGCATCAGTTCCGGCAAGTTTGTCGAAAAATTGGGGCCGGGTAAAAAATACCTCATTAGCACCGATGACCGTCTGGTATGTATTTAGCAATAACATTAGGTCAAGGCCCGAGACATTCTTAGGCGTTAATAACTCGGCGTATAAGGTGTCACCGTTGTATTTTGGTGCGATGGCACCGGTATTCGGCGTCACGCTAATGCGTTTATCACCCAGCGACACGGAAGGGTGACCGATAAGCTGAAACGGTATGTCAGTGCCACGGCCTATACTTACCGACGTGCCCTCAAAAAAACATAATGTTGGGTATAACGCAATGGCATTACCATTAGGTAGATTAGGACTAGGCGGTATTGGCAACGAATAGGGCATGGTTTTGTTGTAGTGCGCGACAGGCACTACGTGTAGCAAGAGAGAATCAGCACCGTCTATCCATTGCTCGCCCTTAATCATCAGCGCCAGTTCTCCTAACGTCATACCGTGTAATACAGGAATAGGGTGCATTCCTACAAAAGACTGAAAATCAGGAGTAAGGATAGGGCCATCGGTAAATTGGCCGTTCGGATTTGGGCGGTCAAGAACGACAACGGTAATACCCTGCTCTGCCGCAGCGTCTAAAATATAGTGCAATGTGCTTAGGTATGTATAAAAGCGAACACCCACATCTTGGATATCGAATACCAACACATCAACATTTTTTAGCATGCGCGCTGTCGGCTTTTTTGTTTTTCCATAAAGAGAGTGAATAGGCAACCCGGTACGTGAATCTACATCATCTTGAACACGTTCCCCTGCACTCGCTTGCCCCCTAAAGCCATGCTCAGGAGACATAATGCTAACAACGTTGACGTCACGAGACAGCAGTGCATCAAGCAGGTGGGCTGAGTCACTTTCGCCTGTGGGTACGCGGGCGCTATGATTCACTAATAACGACACGCGCTTATCTTTCAGTAAAGGGAGGTAAGCGGAGTACTGCTGCGCGCCTACTTGAATAGGAGCGGGCAGTTGACCCGCTACGTTTGTAGTGGTGTGGCTAGTAACAGCCTGGCAACCACCCAATAGCAGGATAAGCGCTAGGGTAAGTACTCGCTGAAAAATTAGCATGCTAGCGCGTGATAATCGCATGTCTAAGGTAGCCCTTTTTCTGTTCTAGTAAATGTTCTGCTTCGTCTTTAGTGGTATTGGTCAGCACCATCAAAATCGCTAATTTTGCGTTGTTATCTGAGGCCAGCAAGGCTTGCTGCGCCGTTTGCTCATCACACTCGGTTGCAGATACGACAATACGTACAGCCCGTGCTTTAAGCTTTTCGTTGCTCGCCTTCACATCAACCATTAGGTTTTCATAGGTTTTTCCAAGCTTTATCATTGTGGCTGTGCTTATCATATTAAGAATAAGTTTTTGTGCAGTACCGGCCTTCATACGTGTTGAGCCTGTTAGCGCTTCAGGGCCAACAACAGGGCAAATAGCATACTTTGCATGCTCGAAAATTGTCGCCTTAGGGCTACATGCAATTGCAGCGGTGGCACAGCCACATTGTTGGGCATAGCGTAACGCACCAGACACATAAGGCGTTCTGCCGCTAGCTGAAAGGCCTACTACCGTATCGGTATGTGACAGCGACAGCGCACGTAAGTCGGCTTCGCCAGCTGCACTATCATCTTCAGCGCCCTCTACGGCATGTTGAATGGCGGTTTCGCCACCTGCAATTACCCCAACCACAACCCCATCGGGCACACTAAAAGTAGGGCGGCATTCTGCTGCATCCAATATTCCTAAACGGCCACTTGTGCCAGCACCAGTATAAATAAGCCGTCCGCCGCGTGCGATGCTGTCTGCGGCAGCCTCTACAACCTTGGCAATAATTGGAATCTGCTGTGCCACGCAAGGGGCAACGTTGCTGTCTTCATGGTTTATGCGTGCAAGCATGCCCTCCGTTGATAGGGTGTCGATATCCATCGTGTTAGGGTTTCGTCCCTCAGACACGATGTGGGCTAAATCTTTGATAAGGTGCGGAACTATCGGCGAAGTAGGTGATGACATATTGACCCTTTGAGAAAACGCGTATGGCAAATAGTATTATGTTGCGCGTGTAATTAATACCGTACCGTTTAGATAGGCTAACTATAACAAAATATAGGTGGTGAACAGCGGACATAAAATTGATCAAGTTGAATTTGTTCCTTGGAAACTCATGATACAATCTGAAAAAGAAGCTTCATTACGGGTAAATATTTCTTCGTGAGTCGACAAACACAAGCCATCATTCACGCTGATGCGCTACTGAACAATTTCAAAGCATTAGCATCACTGTCTGCTACTAGCCAGTGTATGGCTGTTGTAAAAGCGGATGCATACGGCCATGGCGCAGTGAATGTCGCACGTATACTTCAACATGTCTCGCCGCGTTTTGCCGTTGCCATTATCGAAGAAGCCATTGCACTTCGCGATGCGGGTGTAAAAGCGCCAATTGTGGTGCTTGAAGGGGCGCATCAGGCAAAAGAATGCGCGATGGCTAAAATACACGACTGTATTTTAGTTATGCATAATGAGCAGCAGTTAGAGTGGATGCAGGCATGTCCTGCCCATGCCAGACCGCATATTTGGTTGAAGGTCGACAGTGGTATGCACCGGTTAGGGTTTGCACTTAACGGTTTTCAAGAAATAGTAAAACGCTATCAAGACGTACTAACGTCTGAGACGGTTATCACCACACATTTTGCCTGTGCTGATGACATTGATAACCCGTTCACACAACAACAAATTGACCTCTTCACCCGTGTTGTCGCCCCGCTGGATATGCCGGTAAGTTTAGCGAATTCACCCGCCACGTTATTGTGGCCAGAAAGCCGTGCAGCCTACAATCGCTTAGGTGTAGCAGTGTACGGCAGTGCTCCTGTAAGCAGTAACCTAAGTTTATCCCCGGCAATGACCCTGCGCTCAAGCGTGATAGCGCTGCGCGAGATACCCGCAGGTGAAGGGGTAGGCTATGGTCAAGCGTGGCGAGCATCAACCCCTAGCACCATCGCCACCGTTGGAATAGGTTATGCTGATGGATATCCCCGCCACTGTCCTAACGGTACGCCGGTGGCAATTAATGGCGTGCGTGCTCCCCTCGTTGGTCGCGTATCTATGGATATGATCACCATTGATGTAACGCATATCCCACACGTGCGTATTGGTGATAGGGTTGAACTATGGGGTGAACAGGTTGCTATTTCTGAGGTTGCAGAAGCGGCGGATACGATTGATTATGAGCTAATGACCCGCGTGTCGGCAAGGGTACCGCGTATTGTGAAGTACTTATAAAACGAAGTTATTTGGCATGCCGTTTACCGTCTACCCCCGTTTAAATAATTACATACTATTCATCGAAAGAATGAGGTAGTTTACCAGTAAATAGGCGTATACTGACTACTCACAAACACTATATGGCAGTGAATTTTTCATTATCGAGGTGTTTGCGTTACACGTAAGTGAGGTTTGTATGCGTACTTCGTATTCTCGACCAAGAATGAATCGTGGGGCAGTAAGTCGACCGACAAAACCAGCGCCTAAAAAGCCTTAATGGTGCGTGGTTAGTTGCAAAGCAATACGGTGATAGCCAGTAGTTTTTCAAAAGCCCGGTGTCTGAAAACACCGGGCTTTTTTCGTTTATGAGTTCTGTGGCTGTAAGTCAGTTGTGATTGCGTGTTCATTGTGCTCGTTATCGTTTTCACTCACCGCAGGGAAGTAACGTTCTGGGCGATGATTTAGTGAAATCACCATATTTAAAAAGAACGCGGCAAGGATAGAGATAAGCACTAAATGCCCCGCAATAAAAGACAGTGCCGTTAGCAAAATAATGCTATCAACGGTTAACTGAAAGGTGCCTGCTCGAATATTAAATTTGCTTTGAAGGAAGAAGGCCAAAATACCCACACCACCAAGGCTAGAGCTATGCCTGAACATAATAAGCATACCAACGCCTATTAAAATGCCACCGAAAATAGCAGTGAAAATAGGGTTCATGTGGCTTATATCAACGAATGCGGGAATTTGCTCTGTTAATACCGATACGGTCGTAACAGATATGAACGTATTTAAGGTAAATCGTTTGCTAATTTGTGTCCACGCCAAGGCATAGAACGGTATGTTGATTAAAAAGAAGATTAACCCAAATTCCATATCAAACGCATACGAGCCTAACAAGGCGAGCCCGGCAGCGCCGCCAACCATTAAGTCTTGCGATTGAAAAAGAAATACGCCAAACGCAACAAAAAGGCCTGCGCTCACTAAGGCAAAAATATCCTCAATGACACTGTGTTTTGTGTTTTGCATAGTAAAGAAAAACCGTTAAGAAGACACGGCGAGAGTATACGTTTACACACACTTACATAACAGGGAGCAAGCTGAGAAATACAGGCGCATAAAAACATGATGGTACGTCATGCTTTACGAGTTTTATGACTTCCGTGAATAGGCTGTTGCGAACATGTAAACGCTGCACCAAAGTGAAACAAAATGACTAAGTTGCTGGTGGTGCGAGCGGGCTACTCAATGGCAGAATACATAATCATCCCGCGTTTATTAAACGTTACTCTGCATGTCATCATCCCAAAATCGAGAGGGGTATACGCCACAATACTAGAACCGTTTGCAGCGATGTGCGTGTCCCATGTTAACAGCTCAGTGCGCTCAAGCTGCTTTTGCGTGCCTTGTTTGGATATGCCAGGAGGCAATTTGTCGCACAGCAACATAACCTCACGGCGGGCCTCCACCCAATAGAAAAAATAGGTAATAAGCAAAGCAATGGCAGCGATAGCGATAATATCGTTAACGATGGAGCGTTTCATTTCGCGCAAACTTTCTCCTGTACAGTTCAGTAGATGTTAAAGCGTTACAATAAGGGGCTTTGGTAGTGCTTTGCAACCTCACTCAACGGTAAAAATACAGCCCATACCGCAAAAATAGTAAGCAAAAAAGCGAGGGGCTAATCGTTAAAAAAGCTTTCACCTTTGGGTAACTTCCCTATAATCGCCTGCTTTGCAATTTCAAAACCGATAGGTTGTTAACTTGAGTGTTATGCGTATTTTAAGTGCCACGTTTTTCTTACTATGCCTGCTTATTATAAGCGACGACGTAGCAAGTGAATCAGTAATGGACGTTGATTTTAGTGGGTCATATCGTTTGCGTTATGAAACGCTCAATAACCCAATTTTTCCAACTACCAAAGCCGTGCGCTCGCAAAGCAACCAGCGGCTATCGTCCCGTTTATTTATTAAGGCCGATGCAACACTCAATAAACACATTGGCGTTACTGTCGAACTTGGCGACTCACGGGTTTTTCTAGATGAAAACGACCCTACGTTGTCGTCAAATCAAGTAAACACTATAGAGCCACTACAATTTTACCTTACCTATACGGCAAATGGCGATGGGGCGCTTCAATCGTGGCGCGTAGGACGTCAAGAAGTTAGTTATGGTAGTAGACGGTTACTGTCTAATACAATTTACCGTAATGCGAATAATATGTTCGATGGTGTAGTAGCTAACTGGCGAGTGCTTGATTGGAATGTGCACACGCTATATTTACAGCCGGTAAGCAGGTTGCCAACAGATAGAACCTTGGTAAGTAATAACGAAAGTGCGTTCGATAAAAGCTACCGTGAGCGAGCACTATATGGTGTGTATGCAACCACACATGACAATGCGCTTAAAGTACAAAGCTATTGGCTAAAAGAGAGTGACAGCAACACGTTAGCGACAAAGAACCGCGACTTATATACCTTGTCGGTAGATTATACTTTTGCATTTCTTGACCAATGGAAGGCCAATGTAGAAGTAATAGGGCAAACGGGGACATCGCATTTAACCAGCCAACAAGAAGACACCACGCCCATAGATGTGCGCGCGTATATGTTGTTTGGTTATGTTGGAAAACAAGTCTCCGACAACACGTTTTTGCGCGCGGAAGTAGACTATATTAGTGGTGATAATAATAGCGCCGACAGCACAATATCAGACTTTGACACATTATACGGTGTGCGTCGTTTTGATTTTGGGCCTACCGATGTTTATCAAGCAATGCCACGGCGAAATTTAGCGACTGTGGGGCTTCGTAGTATTTCAAAACCCTCGAAATCACACCATGTCATGGCGGCGTATAAAGCGATGTGGTATCAACAAACCCCAGTTGATGCAGAGCGGTTTATCGGTCACCAAGTAGAAGCGCGTTGGCGCTGGCAAGTATTACCGTCGTTGCGCTTGGCGCTAGGTGGTGCTTATTTGCATAAAGGTGAGGGATTAAAGCGTGGTGACTATACCGATAACAGCATGTTTGCGTTTACCGGCGCGCTTTATACATTCTAAATGGTAATTGTGCCCTTAAGATAGGCAACGGCATGCCCAGATATGATGACGCGCTGGTGGTTCATCTCACAATGAACAATGCCGCCACGCGCCGACGCTTGGTAACCGATAAGCGCGGTTTTTCCAAGCCGTTTAGCCCAGAATGGCGCTAAGCCAGTATGAATAGAACCTGTCACCGGATCTTCATCCCCACCATTCGCAGGCCAAAAATATCGTGAAATAAAATCATATTGGCTATTGTCGCTATGACTGGTTACTACCACATCATGTGGCGCAAGGGTCGCTAGAATAGCGTTGTCTCGATGAACGTTCTTTACATCAAGCGGGCTATTATACACCACCATATACGCTTGGTTATTCACTAACACTTCAGCAGGTGGAATAGACAGGCCTTTCAGCAAAGCGTGCGGAACGTCACTCGGTTTTAGCAAAGTAGGGCAGGTATTTGGGAAATCCATTGCCAGCATGCCCGATGCGGTTTGCGTAACCGAAAAATCACCTACGGCATCAGCAATGAAATTTATGTGATGCAATGCACTATTTCGACTAAATAATTCATACGCAGACGCAAGCGTGGCATGCCCACAAAAATCAATTTCAGTTAATGGCGAGAACCAGCGAATACGAAATTGATTTGTATCGACATTAACTAAAAACGCGGTTTCAGACAGGTTGTTTTCAGCCGCGATATTCTGCATTTGCGTATCAGCCAGCCACGAGTCCAAAATAATAACGGCCGCAGGGTTGCCTTTGAAGATAGTGTCAGTAAATGCATCAATAACCGATATCGCCAATTCCATCATCTACGCTCGCTAAATTATTTATTATGACAGTGCGCAAAGCCGCACCGGTCAGGCAGCGGCTTCACACTGTGCCTCTATTTAAGGCGTGCTATACCCAGTAATATTGCGATTGCACCACCGACCATGCCAGCCCACGCTTCAATAGGAGTATCACCACTTAATGAACGAGTGAGCTGCGCGCTCGCAGAGTCATAAACGTTATACCCCCATAGGGCCAATGCAGCACCGACAACAATAAGTACAATACCTACGATCTTATTATTCATTACGCTTCCTTATGATAAAAAACGTTATCTTACGTTAAAGCTAAAAGCGAGTAAGCAGCAGCCATTAAGTGAGGCTGCAACTCGCTAATGCTTGGGTCTTAGGGCCAATCTACCTTGTTCAACACTAAGTTGTAACGGAACGGTCGAAAGTAAACTTACGGCTTTGTTGGTGGGGTCTAACGTGTATACGGGGTTAGAAGCTAAATACCCGTTAATTAACGCCATAAACTCACCGCTTACCGGTGCAATGTTTTCTTTGTAACCGCCTGCATCAATACTGCTTGAAAGTAACGACAACGACCGCACAAAAATTGCCTTTTCTTCGCTGTCGTAATAAGGCGTGCCTTCTAATGCCAAATCGACTTTTATGGGATAACTTAAACCAAACGCGCGTAAACTGGCCGTAGCTTTTGTGCCTAGCCTAACGACATCTCTGCCTTCTGGGCCTATGGCTACCGTTAAATCATCAATATTCAAAAGCAAAGGAATGCCTGCTAATGAAGCCTGCTTTTGCAGTTTTCCAAGTTGACTGTCTAGTACCTGTTCTACTTCACGATCAGACACCGTATAAACAGAAAGCTGCGAAAGGGTGGCGCAGCCGCCAATTACCAATAATGAAAACAGAACGGCTATATACTTCATCACACTAATTCTTCTTGTCTGATTTTTCTGCTCGTCTTTTTTTCTTACGTTCGTTTTTATCCGTTACAATTTTGATTGCGTCTTCTTTTGTTAAATTCGGGTGTTTCTCGACGAGTTCGTTCACTCTGTCATCAAATTTTGCCATTGGTAAACCTCATGTGTGACGTGTAAAAGTTAATGGGCGGTGCGGTTGCTAAAACGACTCCGTGGCGGCATACCAATATAAAGTAGCGAGCACGTTTTCCTATAGCAAGGTAGAACCGCAGTTTATAACGGTTTCAGTAATGAAAATATATGGTTATTGTAAAAATGCCCATTTTTAAAGATGCTTCTTTCTAAAATGGCTTCTTGTTGGAATCCAGATTTAATTAATAGTTGCATTGATGGGGTATTGCCCGAAAATACTGAGGCAAACAAACGTACAATATGTGTATTTGAGAAAGCATACTCAGACAATTGACGAATAGCCATAGAAGTAATGCCCCTGCGCCAATGCGAACTGGCTAGCCAGTACCCTATTTCTCCCGACCTTTCATATTCGAATTCTCCGGTATTGATACCGATACACCCTACTAGCATACCATCTACCGAGATGGCTTTTATCAATTCACTGTTACTGCCTTCCTTCACCCACCAGATAGCGTCTTCTTTCGTATAGGGAAACGGGATTTTTGTCGATAGGTATTGAATAACGGTGTCGTCGTTCAAAATAGCAATCAAACGTTCTATGTCGTTTTCAGTAAAGTCGCGAAGTATCAATATTTAAGCCTTGCTTTGGCCAATTTTTAAAGGGGGCTATTCGTTAGGGTGACAGCCTATTTTTGTTTATCTTGCAGCTTTTTATGCGCGACAATCCCAACAAAGAAGATGACGAAAACGACAAGTCCAAATGTAAGCAATATATTTATCAACCAATCCATGTATATCTCCAGTGTAATGTGGGCTTTCAAGTAAGAACTGTTTTACTCACCGGTGGTATTAAATAACACTATAAGCGCTAAATGTTTGTGTTAAGCGCATAAACGTATGCTTCAATTACGTCCCCGCTTTGCATCGTTTAGTTATGCGTTGTTAGATACAGCCTTACTTTCATTACTTTCATTTACAGTCTTGTCCTTCTTCAGTGCTAATACCATGATAAAAATAGCACCCAATGGCGGTAATAGGCCACAAACAAAACCAACGACTGAAAGCAATAGCGGGGAATGACTTTTTCGTTTACCTAAAAAATACCCGATCAGTGCGCAAATAACAGCGAACGCAAAAGCAATTTGCCCAACAAAGGTAGCGTTTAAATTCATATTTAGTTTCTCTATTACGATTAGCGGCGCACATTTGGGCAAATACAACGTTTAGAACATCACGCGCCGCCTTTTTGGCGAGCGTAACTAGCGCCAGCAAAATGAAGCCCCACTAACCACATATATAGTACACGGAACGATGTACTATTCCTAAATTCCTCAGTGATTTAGGTGAGACCTGATTATCACTAAAGACTTCGTTCAGTATATAAACGGTTTAAATAAAATATTGTTGCGGCCACTATGAATCTCTTTCAGACGCTGTGAAAACTTTGCGCTCAAAAAAAAGGCAATATTTTTAGGTGCTCCGCAAGTGACTAAATAACCACCTATAACGCACCTGCTTATGTAAATTTTTCCTTCATATAACCGGTATTTTGCAACTTCTACCATGGCACAACACTTGATATATCCTCTGTACAATTAATCACATTAACTTCAATAAGAAGTCGATGGAATGGTATAGAAGTAAAAAGGAAGAACTTATGAGAAACACATTAAAAACAATCACTGGACTTGCAGCCGTTGCCTCTATTAGTGCGATGGCATCTTTCGGTGCGAACGCTCAGTCAACACAGATTGAAGCTAAAGATAGCGGTTTTTACGTTGGCGGTAATTACGGCTACCTTCGTGTAGAAGGCGAAGATGACTTCGATGACGACAAAGATGTATGGCAAGGTCTGGTAGGTTATAAATTTAACGAGTGGATCGCTATCGAAGGTGGCTATATCGATTTTGGTGATTACGGCAATGATATTGCAGGTGCCGAAACCGACGGCTATACGGCAGCGATTAAAGGTATCCTGCCATTAACTGAGCGCTTTTCACTTTACGCTAAAGCAGGTCAGCTATGGTCAGAAACAGAATATAACTTTGTTGGTGTATCACGTGATAACGACGATGAGAGTCTGTTCGTGGGGGCAGGCCTAAGTTATGCGATTACCAGTAACTTTTTAATCAATGCTGAGTATACCGTTTACGATACCGAGCTAGACGCTGATGAAGCATTCGATGACATCGATGATACCGATTTTGAAACCGATCTTAAGCAAGCTAGCATCGGTGTAGAATACCGATTCTAACGCTAAAACGTGGTAAAGCGTGAACCACTAATTTGATAAAACAAAGCCTGCTCTTTTGAGCAGGCTTTTTCTATTTTACCTCGCTATCTTTCAAACGTAACCGACACGAAATCGTCAAAAAAGATTACAAGTAACCGGCGTTTTGAAACGTATCATAGCCTGCTTGTGTTAACGCCTTTAGCTCTCGAAAGAGTGTGGTGTCTATGGCTTTGAAGTTGAAGCAAGACTTGCCTTGCATCCGTTTTTGGAGGTCTGGCGACATGGTGTCCAATAACTCTGGAAAGACGTAAACAGGCATAAGGTGGAAACTGACAAAATTCTTATTGATTTTTGTTGAGCCAAAATACATAGGCTTCTTATTTTTCATTATATGGTGAGTGTTTAGGTAGTAATTGTCGGGCTTGTCCATGACAACAACCATGGCGCTTGAATACGGAAGAAAAATTTCTTTTAAGTGATAAAATACGTCGTCTAAATTTTCCACTGTGTAAAACCTCCAAGGCTTAGGCTTAGGCTAAGCCGCGTAACGGTTCAATGATAATTACAGGCTTGCGGATAACATAACGACGTCGCGCTGCGCATCACCGAAAGCGGTGCCTTCTCCTTTAACTATGTTTGTAGAATAGTTAAAAAAACCAATTAAACACAACTGAGTGGTAAATTCCTTTCCCAATGGCTGGTTTTTCACCGCTCATCACTTACCAAAGAACATATGATACATAAAGGCCTAATGCGATATAGCCTGCAGAAATAAGGGCATTGAGCGTCCATACAAAGCCCCAATGCAAACCGGTAAAGCGATATATCGACCTTATTTTAGGGCTTAGTAGCGCAATTGTCGTAGGGATAGAGAGCAAAGCAGAGCAGCAAAACAGTGGAAACACGAGAAACATTAAAGATAGACCTGCAGCACTTGCCGATGCGCCACTTGACTCTGATGTTATCGGCAATAAAGTCCAAAACAGCAAACAAACCGCTACCAATAAAAAAAATAAGCTAAATAATTGAAGGCTTCGCATGTGACCCTTTGCATTTAACGCCCGTACAACGGGCAAGATATAGTGGTTCTAATACTAAGCAATACGAGCGAGGTAATGAGGGGTTATACATCAATTTCTACGGCCTCTGCATGAGGAAAAACTGTTTTTGCCCTTATGAAAACGTTTTGGGCCCACACTTTTCTTGGTGCATGAATATCGATCGCGTTATTACTTTTATTGAAAAGGCTTATGCAGTTGCCAGCCAATTGAACCTTTACTACCGAGGTCTTTGGCAATGTTTTACTGTCAATAGCCGAATAGTTTACGCAAATGCTATCACCTAAATCTACAAGCACCTTATCAGGTTCATAATTTCCAATTTTCATGTATCGCAATATGTCTAACACTATCACGATTGAAAAAGCACAAATCCAAAAATATAACATATCCATGACGTCACCGCTTGATTGCTAGCATACTTTGTTGTTATTTACGCATAGCCCTGACGACATTAATAATAGGCAGTAATGAAAAGAAAACGTAGATAGCGACGAACAGTAACAGGCCGACAAAAGCAAAATAAACTAACACCCCCGCCGCAATTTGTAATGCCCCTGATAATAAAAAGCTATTCCCTACGAATTTGCAAAACGCGGGTAAGTCATTAATTTTAGAAAAGTCGATGCCGTTAAGCACATCCGCTTTTTGCTTAAAGGAAAGTAGATAGCCAATGAGTAAATAGATAACACCGCTCAAACAGCTTACTGAAAGTAGTAAAAAACCTGTTTCCATGAAAAATCCTTTTTTATGGCTCACATAAACCGATTGGGTTTTATCGTTTAACGTAAACGACGAGCACCTGGTTAAATGATTTTGAAATACATAATGCTACCAACGAGTAGCACAGCTGCAACCCCTAGGAATTGCATACCTGCTAACCTATGCTGGTAAGCAATCGGTTTTACTGTGTGGTTTGTGACACCAGCAAGCGCATGTAGGCTCCTGTTATGCGTCATCCACTATACATTCAGCCACTGTCATTTCGGGTGTGGTGCTAAAATCGAGTTGTAACGTTGTTATTGCAGGCTGGCGTAGATTGTTTGATTTCGTAGGCTGCCATCTGAACTTTTTTAGTGATTTTGTTGCTGATTGTATAAATGTAGAGTCAGGGACAGCCTTAATAACTTGGATATTTTGTGCCTTCCCATCATTGTCTATGACAAATAAAAAGTCGACACAGCCGCTTATGCCTTTCCTCGCTGCATCTATGGGGTATTTCGGGTAGTCATTTTTTGAAACCGTCCACATTTCTTCAAGGGCATCTCTGTTTCCGACAAAATCAATGGGTGGCATGTCGTCTTCCTTAACGTCTGCAGTTGTGCTGCAAGCCGATAGTGCTAAGACACTGGTCAAAAAGATAATCCTTCTCATGTTTTGCTCCGTTTTTATCGTGCCGTATAGCTTATTTAATAATGGGCTTTTGACTATTGAAAAGCCTCATAATTGGTGTAGCTGGATAAGTTAACATTTATGCTGCAACAATCGCGTTGACTGGGTTTAAGAGGTAGCTAATTACACTAAGCCATTAGTTTTAATGCAATATACGGCGATAAATTTAAAAGTAATATACCTAATTTATAATTACCCAAAAACTTAAAATACATATTTGGCAACTCAGAAGCGGCGATGCCTACCATTTTACTGTGGAGGTTAATGGTAAAATTTTTAAATACGATGATAAAAAACGCTGCAAACAAATAAAACCCAGTATTTATTACCGTACACCAACCTAAAAACGTAGTCAGTTCATTTACGTTAACCATTGATTTTTTCCTTGTTATATCTTACCACTTCTTATAGCGCGTACTTCTTGCATCCGTAAGTGCTCTTCTATTGAAACAAGCACTGCAATAATTCCTGCGAACAAAAAAAGTAAAACTGACCACACAATTATTGGTAACGGTGTAATAACACTTGAAAGTGATTCGGTAAAAGATGCCCACAATGTTAGGCCTATCCCAACAATAAGTAATAAAATCGAAAAGGCAGCGGCGATTCTGGAAAACAAAAGTAATGTACTAAAGTTACGAGATTGAACAGAGGAAAATGGCTTCAATTTAAATTTCCTTATTAATTTTTTCAATATCTAGCTGACTAGCATTTATCGTAGAAATATTTGTTTGTCGTCGGTCATATATTTGTCGCATAAAAATCGAGACAAACACAAAACTCTCAGTGAGTTCATTACACCTTTCATATTTCACATTTACAATTCCATTATAGCTTTGCCTGAATAAGGCATTCAACGTTAACTAATAGGAAAGCTAACAGGGAATTTGTCTTTACACCTCTTATTAAGTGCATGGACGTTCGTCGCTTGCAAGCTGTCTAGCAGGGAAGAGGCTAATAACCGATATTTTAAAATTGAAAAATCTTAAAAACAGCGATATCTAGACATGTCGTGCTTCAGAGGGGGTTATTTTGATTAAATAGCTGCGTAATTTTTTATGTTTTAAACCTGTGAAGCTTAAATGAATAGTTATTATCTAATGTTATCCGTTTTATGGTATTGCGAGCTCTGGGCTGGTATTTGCGCCAATTCCAATCATTATCCATGAGAACGATGTTCGATATACCAAATCGCTCTATGTCATCTAAGCTGTAATCCCATCCTATCAAATCAGTGTCAAAGAAAGACTTTAATGTGTCCCACATGGTCATTTCATTATGTTCGTATACAGTAATAAGGTTATCAACGCCTATACTATGATAAAAAGCAGTTTCTCTTTTTCTCATTTTGGGTAGGTAACTAGAATAAAATGATTCGTCAGAATCTGTGGTGTCCCACTGCTTCTGCCAAGCACTTCCATGCCACATTAGAATAGAGTCTTTATGCAAGTATTTAATATTACCTGCGGGTAAAACATAATTTGCACACGAGGATAAACATAGATTTTTTATTTCTATATTTAGCTTATTGCTATGTATCCACTCACCAAGCTCCATCCCTGCACCAATTTCTCCGCCGGGACTTGAAATGACAAGTCTTTTAGGTTTTTTCTTGGCCTTTTCAAATGCTTGAAACGTCACTAAATTCGAAGACTTCGTTATCGACCCTTCGTATACTAAAACGTCATTCTGGATACCGACGAAGAAATTACTTTCTACATCATTTTTTTCAGTGCCCAACGACGTGCAGGCTACACTCCCTAAAAGAACAAAAATAAAGAGAAATTTCATCTGACATCCACCTGAAACATAACCCCTTCTTGGTTTGTCATGTACTTACTTGCGGTCAAGTAGCGCCAATGTACTCTGATCAAACTGTATTTGAATAGGTTTGCCTTCTTTATCCCACGCACCAATATGAATATGGGGATTTCGGCTGTATCCATTGTTTCCCACTTTCGCAACTATAGCACCGCGTTTGACTGTTTCTCCTTCCTCTACATCTATCTCTCGAACATGGGCTAGTAATACCGACAACCCTTCTTTAGTTTTGAAAGTTATAGAGCTTGCTCTTCCTGGCGTCATTACGCCTGGTTGATTCATAATTGGGTTTATGTGGATTTTCGTAACTGTGCAATCACATGGCGCTAGCACATTCTTCTTAAAACCAAACCAATCATCATTTTTAAAACCACTGTTTGTGAAGGAACGCTGAAATAGCCTTTTATCATCTTCATACCATCCTCCAATTACACAGTCTGTTCCTAGTGCATCACCAGCATATGTAAACTGGCCATCCCAATGCTCAGTACATGCGAATGTTTCTTTGTGGATCGCGTGAATTTTTATTGATGTATTCGCATACGATTTGAAGGTAGATAAAATCACAAGCAGAAGTAACGTGGCTTTGATACTCATTTTTCTGATCCTTAAGTGCTTAACACCCCAAGATGGAGCAATTGCACGCAAGCTATAATATGGAACGAAGTAACGGAAGTCTGCGTGTCATTGTCCCACTTACCTGGTTTGTTAGCTGCCACCTACTAGTAATGATAACGACACGAGATAATCGTAATTGCTGTATCATCTACGGCATATACCAGACGATTGCTATCATCTATTCTGCGAGACCAGAAGCCAGAAAGGTTCTCTTTAAGGGGTTCCGGTTTTCCAATTCCATCAAACGGGGAGCGCTTAACATCGGCAATTAGCTTATTAATGCGTTTCAAGGTTTTTTGGTCTTGAGTCTGCCAATAGACGTAACTATTCCAAGCTTCATCAGTCCATGATAATAGCCTGTTACTCATCAATAAGTTCTCGCTGGCTCGTTTTACCCGCTTTAAACTGTGCAATTGAGCGATTTAAGTGTTCAGCATTCGCTGGAGAACGAAGTAAATGAACAGTTTCCATAAGGCTGTTGTAGTAATCCAATGACATTACAACAGCATCTTCAGAGTCACGACGGGTAATTACAGTAGTATCCGCATCGTTAATTACATTATCCAAAACAGTTTTTAAGCCATTTCGGGCTTCGGTAAAAGAGACTATTCTCATTTTGCACCTTACTTGTACAGTATATGGGACATATTTTAGTTTAAAACTACATACATGTACAGAATGTTGTGCATGACTTTGCCTTGGCAGCTAACATTAAGCTAAGCGGACCAGTTACGTGGGACATATTGGCGAAGCCGCCCCGCGTGTATGCGTCCCAGCGAACGAAGTGAGTGTGTTGATTGAGTTGTTATGTGCGTACAATTTAAAACCTTTGACACATCCATTCTAATAAAAACAAACCCTAGCTACATAGAGGATGATATTTGTTTTAGGTAATTACTTGTTTGCCCATCGGTAACAATAGAACCACCCAACAGGCGGAATCAAGAAGTTGAGTAAGAAGGCATAAATGGCAACCAACCCGATATTGTCAGCCTTTCCTTTAGCAAATTTGATGGTAAAAAAAATTACAACTAAAGCGAAGATGAAGAGTGCTTGCCCCCAAAATGTAGCGTTTAGATTCATAAAATTCCTTATTGATGAGCTTCCTGACAAGCATATAACACCCTACTAAGGGGCAGTAATACGTAGGCTAAAACTGGGAGCGAAGCGCTGGGAGCCTACGTATTTTTGTCCCAAGGAGCGCCAGCGACTGAGTTAATGTGTTTGTTAGTTGCCGTAAATTCAATAGCTGTGCTAACATTTGTGCGCACATTTAATAAGGAGTTTAACATGGATACCCGTATTCAGTTTAGAGTAGATGAAGAAACTAAACGGCTCGCGCAGAAAATGGCTGAAAGCCAAGGACGCACTTTAAGTGACGCTTGTAGAGAGCTTACGGAAGAACTCGCTGAACAGCAACGAAAAATAATTACTCATGATCAGTGGCTTACTGAAGAGGTTAATGCTGCGTTCAGTAAATTAGAGAGTGGGCAAAGTAAGTTCGTCAGTCATGAAGAAGCGAACTTGGACATGGAAGCTCGAAAAATGAAAATTAGGAATAAAGCCAAAAAATGATCTTATGGGAAAAAAGTTCGTTAGACGATCGCGAGGCTATTTTCGAGTTTTTATACGAATTTAACCCATTAGCAGCAGAAAAAACTGATTCAATAATTGAGAAGAAAGTTGAAAACTTGAACCAGCAACCTCTTATGGGAGTGGAGAGAGAGGGTATACCGGGAAGACTGTTAATAATTCCAGAGGTTTCAATGATTGTTTCATATTTCATAAAAGACGACATTATTCACATTCTTCGAGTTTTACACCAAAAGCAAAAATTTCCTGTAGGAAGCTAACACCCCACTTAGGGGCGGAAACACATGGGCTACAATTTAGGAGCGAAGCGACGCAGCCCATGTGTTTGCGTCCCAGCCCGCGCAGCGGGAGAACTTGATTTTTTGTTATGCGCGTTTTATACCGTAGCCAAATTATACGGTGAGACATTTAAAGAGCTTTGATATTGTCTTGCTTGCCACAAATCAAATGCATTTTGCAAACGAAGCCAATGGGCCGCAGAAGGCTTACCGAAAACGAGTTCAAGACGAAGAGCCATCTCTGGGGTAATAGCCCCTTTGCCATTAAGAACTTTCGACAATGTTTTACGGCTCACATCTAAATGTTGCGCTACATCAGTAATAGTCAGTTCTAGAGCATCAATAACAAGATCTTTGAGTATCTCACCGGGATGCGCAGGTTTATGCATATTCATTAGTGATAATCCTCGTAATTAACGATTTCAACATCTCGTCCAACAAAGCGGTATGTAACTCTCCAGTTTCCACTTACCCCGACAGACCAAATATCATTTCTGTTACCTTTGAGTTTGTGCATATAAAGGCAGGGTAAATCCATGTCATCAGGTGTTTCGGCTTGATCGAGATTCGACAGAATAAGACGAAGCTTTTTTTCGTGCATTTTCTGAATTCCTGAAGTGGTTCCTTTAGCGTAAAACTTCTGAAGGCCTTTATGTATAAAACTCTTAATCATGATTTCATTGTAACCTTAAGGGTTACAGATTGCTAGCGTAATTCTCTGAGCACATTACACCCGCATAACGGGCAAAAACACGTAAGCTACAATACCGAGCGAAGCGCAGGGACCCTACGTATTTTTGTCCCAGCGAACGTAGTGAGCGAGTTTACGCGCTTGTTAAACCAACAATGATAGCCTAAAATGACCTAATTAAAGACCTTTTAGGAGACCGTTATGACGGCGAGAGTTTTGGCAGAAGTTGCTGCAAGTATTACTGAACTAAAAGCTAACCCTATGAAAGTTGCGAGTAGTGCATATGGCGATCCTGTCGCTATATTGAATAGGAATGAACCCGCATTCTATTGTGTCCCGGCTGAGATTTACGAAAAAATGATGGACCGTTTGGAGGATCTGGAGCTACTGCAGCTTGTTAAGGAAAGGCAAGGTGAAGAAAGCGTTTCGGTGAATTTGGATGACCTATAAATTAGAGTTTAAGAGAAGCGCCCTAAAAGAATGGAATAAACTAGGTAGCACTTTGCAGCAACAACTGAAAAAGAAGTTAGCAGAGAGATTAAGAACACCGCACGTAGCCCCAGATAGAGTGTTAGGTGCCGATAATGTTTATAAAATAAAATTACGTCAATCAGGATATAGGTTGGTGTATCAGGTACTTGATGACGTAGTTGTAGTTACAGTGCTTGCAGTGGGAAAACGCGAGAGAAATGAGGCTTACAAAAAAGCATTAAAGAGACTTGATGTTGAATAGGGGTTTAACTTTAAGCGAAGCGGCGCAGTTGCGTGGGGCATAATGGCGCAGCCGCCCCGCGTGTATGCGTCCCAGCGAACGAAGTGAGTGAGTTTATTGAGTTGTTAGGTACGTTTATAAACATCGGAGCGATGCCCGACTTTTATCACCTGTACTACAACCTCGTTTTCTCGGATTTCATAAATTATCCTATAAAGACCTTGCCGAATACGATACAAGTCGAGTCCACTAAGTTTAATTGCTCCATCCCTTCGCGGGTTTTCAGCTAATAAGTCAATTTTGGCGAGGATCTTTTTAACGTCCGACTTGGGAATTGCCCTAAAATCTTTTGCTACTGACTTCTTGAAAGTGACGCTATATTTTTCCATCAGCTTCCAAAGTGTTTAGCAAGTCCTCATAGGAGATTTCGGGCTCTTTGGCCCTTTGTCTTACCGCAGCCAAATCTTCTTGATCTTCTTTCATAAGGAGTCTTACTGCTTCATCAATCAGCTCTGATATTGAGGTATCTGATGATGCTGCCCGCAGTTTCAAAGCATTATGAATTGCTGGTTCGAAGTAGACGGTTGATCGTTTTGATAAAGTACTCATGAATAAGCCTCCATTAAAGTAACATTAAAACATTAAAACATTAAAACATTATAGCGTTAAAATGTCAGTTGGGCTAATTTTTACTCAAGAGTATAACACCCGCATAACGGGCAAAAATACGTAGGCTACAATACCAAGCGAAGCGCAGGGAGCCTACGTGTTTTGTCCCTAGCGAGCGCAGCGAGTGCTAATGCGTTTGTTATGCGCAATTTGCTACATCTGTAGCGCATTGCTACAATGTAATGGCGAACTATTAGGAGACATATTATGGCAACCGCGAGCGTAAGACTAGACCAAGATCTAGTTGAGAAAGCTACCATTATGGGCAAAGCTCTAAATCGAACTATGCCAAAACAGATTGAGCATTGGGCAAAGATAGGTGAAATGATGGAAGATAATCCCGATTTGCCATACGAATTCGTGAAACAGGCAATTATTTCCAAAGCGGAAAAAGAGGCAGGAAAATTGGAGCCTTACGATTTTGGTTAAGATTACCAGTGTTTTACAGACAGCTAATTTTAAGAGAGCAGTAAAGAAATTACATCAGAATCAGAAAAAAGATTTGGATAAAGCTGTAAAGGGACTAATGGACGATCCTCTTCTTGGAGAACAGAAGAAAGGCGACCTAGCCTTTCTTCGCGTGTACAAGTTCAAGATGGTCAAGCAGTTAACTTTACTTGGTTACAGCTACGAGGATGGCACTGTAATACTTGAATTGATAGCTCTTGGTTCTCATGAAAACTTTTACCGCGATGTTAAAAAGTTATTCTGACCAATTGCGTATAACACCCTAATAAGGGGCAATTACTTGTTGGCGAAAATGGCGCAGCCGCAAACGAGAAATTGTCCCAGCGAACGAAGTGAGCGAGCTTAATTTGCTTGTATGGCACCTAACGCCAGCCTAAGCGGAAATTAACAATGGGTTGAGCCAATTGAGCGCCAGCGACAGTAACCCATTGTTAATTGTCCGAGCGAGTTTACGAGCGCATTCAGGCTTTTGTTATGCAATTAGCCTAAAACTAATATTAGTTCTTTTTACTTCAAATAATCAGCAGTAATGAGACTATTGTTACTCAACTAAATATAGATGACTTTTAACATCACATTCTTCGGACTTTATGATTTTTTAGCTAAGACCGTTCCTATAAATAAAGCTAAATATATGCTGAAGTATTTGTTTTTGTATTGCCTTTCGATCGACACCTTCTCTATCCTTACACAAAAATACGCCTTTTACTTCCCTGTCTGAGTCGCATATATCAATGTATACGAAATGACCAGCCCCTTGTTCAATACCTACTAAATTCGCGCCTTTAATATGGTTTGCGTAATATTTGGAGTGCGTGCTGTAAGGCAGAAAGTCATTTTCCAAAGAGCCAATAACTAAAGCAGGAACCTTTATACTTTCTAGACTCTGTTCACTAACCGCATGGCCTAAAGCCGGATCTAAAGCAACAACAGCTGCAACTCGCTCGTCTCGCATTTTCTTTTGAAACAAACCAATTTTCGTTAACATTTCTTCAGTCATTGGTTTACGCTTACTTTGCTGACCATAGTTGCAGCCTTTATCATCCTTTGCCTTTTTTGACGCGCAATAGGCTTCCGACTTACCCGCTTCTAAATTAGCGCCTGCCATTGCTAAAGACGTAAACCCACCTGACGAATGACCAAGCATTATTACGTTGTCAGTTTTAAGTGAGGTATTAAACAGCCCCTCTTTAGATAAACTATCGATCGCAAAGCTTACATCTTGTGGGCGTTGCCAGAAGCGCATGGCCGAACTCGGATCTATATTCTCAGCCCCATAAACCCAGGACTCACCAAAATGGGCTACCCCTGCAACAACCCAGCCTTGCGAAGCTAATGCATAGCCCAGCCAGTTCATTTCGCGGGGAGAGCCAAAGGCTCCATGCGAGATAACCGCAATTCGGTGATTGTTTTGCTTCGGTGATAAGCAAATAGTAGCTTCACAAGGTTCTGCGCTACCTTGATACCAAAACTTGATTTTAGTTGGTCGATTCACGGTTTGATTTACGAAGTCGACTTCTTTGGTCTTCAGTTCTATTGCATCGCTAGTGATGGCCTGAGCACTGCTTAAATAAGTAAACAACACAAGACCAATACAGAAAAGTTTAGTTATATTTAGGTTCATAGTTCTCTCTACATATTTTTCCTTGAACATTCTATACCGCAAATATACATACATTATTTAGCCGCGCTGTGCAGAAAGTGCGTTTTGCCAGAAGAATGTCGCTTCATGCACAATGTTAAGCTTTATATCCTGCCAAACCCGTCGACTACTAGTCTTCTACTGCAAAATACAATTCTGTTTTAAGTGCTTCGGGGTCACTTTCCATAGGATTGTTCAGGTATAGCTGCACAATTTGTTGGTCTTTAAGATTGATGTTATTCGGCAAGACCCATTGAGAATAAACCTGAGAAATTGTTTGCCACATACAATCGTGTGGACCATTATGCGTGAAGCAGGCCCATCGGCCGGCACGCCATATGAAAGCTTCTAGTTTTTCATGATGCTCAGAGAGACCATCAACAAAGCCAGCAAAAAAACGGCTTTCAGTTTGTTCCCCCGCCCACGGGTTATCAACAGAGACGCCAATAGGCTGTAAGTCCTCATAACTTAAAGGGGCAGCTATATTTGATAGACGACCGTATAGCTCTCTAGCCACCGAGGAGAAAGATTGCTCATTAAACCCTTTGCCATAAAATCCGTACACTTTCCGTTTAGGTAGCGTCTTCCAAACAGGTTCCCATCTTTGATTAGTAAGCTGTTTTTTAGGTTTAAGGCTGCCAGCACGTTCGTTGTTTGGCAGTTTTCCTTGGGCTATATCGCTTGGCGTTATAGAGAAATTCTTTTTAAACGCCCTAGAAAAAGATGATGGCGAATCGTAGCCGATACTAAGAGCGACGTCGATAATATTGTGGTTTCCTTGTTTAATTAAATGCAGTGCCTTTTCAAGTTTATGCCGCTGAATAAACTCACCCAACTGGTAACCTGTCGCCGCAAAAAATATGCGGTTAAAATGGTACTTAGAAAATCCGGTATAACTTGCTAGGCCATCAAGGGTGATAGTTTGGTCGCTATTATCGTAAATATACTGACCAACTTGGTTAATGATTCTTGAATTATTGTTGCTTAAAGTATTCATCATGTATTTTTATCTTACATTCCATATGTACTTTCGGCCTGCTCGTTTGTTTACCTGTATGCATAACTTTTAAATAAGGGGCGCAGGCATGTGGGCTATAATGCGAAGCAGCCCACGTGTATGCGTCCCAGCGAACGAAGTGAGTGA